>JACOSH010000114.1 GCA_016178945.1 Acidobacteriota bacterium | reverse complement strand
TTCATCCAGCGTCGCGAACCCGGCTATGCGAGCTGGAGCCCGAAACAGATCGCCCAGAAAATGTTTTCGCTGGCCGATGGGTGCACCTTCTCGGCCAAGAAGGACGCATTCGCCAACATCGGCGGATTCCTGTGCACCAACGACGACCGGCTGGCGGCGCAGGAGACCAACCTCCTGATCCTCACCGAAGGCTTTCCGACTTACGGCGGGCTGGCGGGCCGCGACCTGGAGGCCATCGCCGTGGGGCTGGAGGAGGTCCTGGACCCGGACTACCTGAGCTACCGCATCGTCTCCACCGAATACCTGGGGCGGCACATCGCCGATCGCGGCGTCCCGATCGTCGAGCCGCCCGGCGGCCACGCCATCTACATCGACGCCGCCCGGATGCTGCCGCACATCCCGCGGGAGCAGTTTCCAGGGCAGGCGCTGGCGGTGGAGCTGTATCGGCACGCCGGAATCCGGTCGGTGGAGATCGGCTCGGTGATGTTCGGCGAAAAAGCGCGGCACGAATTGCTGCGCCTGGCCATCCCGCGGCGGGTCTACACGCAGAGCCACATCGATTACGTGATCGAGGCGATCCTGGAAGTGCACGCGCGCCGGCGGGAGATCCGCGGCCTGGAGATCGTCGAGGAGCCGCCGTTTCTGCGCCATTTTTCGGCGAAGTTCCGGCCGTTGTAAAGCGCTTCAGAACACGACCTGGAAGCGGCGCGCCCATCCCGCCAGGAACACCAGCCGCCAGATCAGAAAGGCCGAAGCGGAAAATTCGCTCGATCCCGCCAGGTCCGAGGCTTTGCGCACACGGTCCGGATTGACCGCGGGGATGCGCGAGGCCTCGTCCAGCAGCTCGTTCACCCAGGGCCGCAAGGTCTCGATCCAGGAGGTGAGCGGCACGGGAAAGCCCATCTTGTCCTTGCGGTCCAGGATGGCATCCGGAACCAGGCCGCGCATGGCCCGCCGCTGGAGCGCCTTGACCGTGCCGTCCGGCGCTACCAGGTACTCCTCCGGCAAGGAGAACGCAAACTCCACCAGCGCGGGGGTGAGAAAAGGCACGCGGTTCTCGATCGTGAAAGCCATCGAATTGCGGTCTTCAAAGCGCAAAATGGCGGGGAGCGGCGCTTTGACCATTCCCTCGTGCAGCATGGAGCGCATCGCCAGACGGCCGGCGCGCGGCGGCTGGGACTCCTCCATCGCGACGCCGCGTTCGCGAAACCAACGCGCGTCCACCCAATGCGGAGTCAGGAAGCGCCTGGCGCCACGCCGCGCCCAGGACCGCGCGAAGGCGGGCAGGGCCAGATCCACCGCGCGAAGCGACAGATACCCGGGACGGAAATAGGGCAGGGCGGCGGCTCGCCGCAGCAGGTGCGCGGCGCCGGTCCACCGCCCCTGCCGCAGCAGCGAAGCCATCCGAGCCGCGATGTGGGGGTGGTAACCGGCCAGGTACTCATCCGGTCCCTGCCCGCTCAGCAGCACTTTGAAGCCCAGCTCATGCGCCTCGCGAAAGATCTGGAGCTGGGCAAACACCACCGGACTGGAGAACGGAGCGTCCTGGAGGAACATCAGCCGGTCGAACTCGTCGCGCAGGATTTGGGGCGAGTAGTACACTTTGTGCATCACGGCCCCGCCGGCGCTGCCCGCCAGATTGGCCCAGGGCTCCTCGTTGGTTTCCTCCTTGCCGGGCGCCACGAACGTAAAGGTGTGGATGGGCGCATCGCGGCCCTGCGCGTGACGCATGGCCGCCAACAGGGAGGCCGAGTCGAGTCCGCCGGAGAGAGCGGAAGCCACAGGCACATCGCTGCGGAGGTGAACCTGCACCGAGTCGAGAAACAGCTCGCGGAACACCTCGGCGGCCTGCTCGAAGGAAAGCGTCGAGTGGCGGTCAAGAGGGATCCGCCAGTAACAGACGGGGTCCGGCACGGGGCCGTCCAGCGGAATGTCCAGGTAGTGTCCGGGCGGCAATTGCCGGACCTCGGCGAACAGCGTCTGGTCTCCGTAGTCGGTGATGCCGTGCGCCAGGTAGTCATACAGGCGATGCGGGTTGACGCTCGGGCGCACGCCGCCGCCTTCGAGCAGGGCGCCCGCCTGCGAGGCGAACGAGAAGCCTTGTTCGGTCGTGGAGTAATACAGGGGCTTGATGCCGAAAAAGTCGCGGGCCAGAAAAAGCCGGCGGGCCTGGATGTCCAGCACGGCGAAGGCGAACATTCCGCTGAGCCGGACGAGGCAGGCCGGGCCCCACTGCTGAAAAGCGTGCAAGAGGACTTCCGTGTCGGCCCGCGAAACGAATCGGTGACCGAGCGCCTCCAGCTCGGCGCGCAATTCGATGTAGTTGGCAATCTCGCCGTTATAGATCAGGAACAGCCGGCCATCGGGCGAGGCCATGGGCTGATGTCCGGCGGCGGAACAATCCAGAATGGCCAGCCGGCATGCGGCCAGGGCCAGGGTCGAGGGCGCGGCATGGCGAGCTTCCGCCACACCGGCCTTGCCATGAAATTGCCTCACGCCGGACGGCGCATCGAACAGCAGCAGTCCCTCATCGTCCGGGCCGCGGTGATCGAGAGCGCGCAGGCCTTGAATCACGCGCCCCACGTCCACGCCGCCGTCCCGCCAACGCAAGGAGCCGATAATGCCGCACATTCAGATCGCGCAAGTATAGCATGGCGGCTTCCAGGCGCTCGAAAGGTCCACAGCGGTACAATGGGCCCAAGAGCGATTGCCGTGAAGCTCGCATTTGAGTTGGACTTGCCGGACGGCGCCATCGACGAGCATTCCCAGGGGGAGCTCGTCCAGTGCGTCAAGGAACAGACCGTCCTAAAGCTGTATGCCGAACGGCGAATCACTACGGGCGAAGCGGCAGAGATGCTGGGGTTGACCCGGATTCAGTTTCTGGATCTGCTCCGGACAAGCGGTGTCGGTTTCCGGGTCGAGTTGGACGACGAAGACTTCCGCCAGATTCGCCAATTGCGCCTCGGGGGTCACCCCAATCAGGCCATTACGGGGTCACCTCAAAACCGACCAATGGAGAATGCGCGGTGTCCTGGCTGCAAGGTAACTCCGTAACGCCAAGAACCACAGGGCAATAGGGAAAGAAGACGACCATCGCAACGACCGGGAAACGGGGCGCGCCGCTGGTCGTCTTCTCCACGAATCTCGTTGGTCGGTTTTGAGGTGACCCTCTATTGTCGGTTTTGAGGTGACCCCCGAGGATTGCGTGAGGACCATGCCCCCAAGAGCGCGCAGTGAGCGCAGTCGTCTCCGACAGCAGCCCGCTAAACTACCTGGCTCTTCTGTCCGACTTTGATCTCCTCCAGCAGATCTTTGGCACACTGCTGATTCCTCCTGCTGTGTACAGCGAGGTCGTCGAACGCGGCGCCGCCTTCCCGGTTCAGGCGGCCGTTCGATCCGCGCTTGGTCAGTGGATTTCCGTCACCGAAACGCCCGACGCCGCCCTGCGGCCATGACGGATCCGTTAAACTTCGCCCGTTTCAAGGTGTCGCTGGCACTTTGTTGGAGCCCGTCGGCCGTTGGGGAGATGTGAGGCTTTCGGTGGCTACAAAACCATCTACAATAGCCGAGCGACCATCTCCTCCCACACCCAGGCCGCTCTTCACTAGGCCACGACTCCACTGCTCTATCTGCCTACGCAAGCCGCCGGCGAAGGCCAAGCGCTCGGATCGCGCCGACATTGGCCGGCGTTGGATCTGCGGCAGGGCATCGTACGTCTGACCATTCAGCAGCCGTCCTGCCTTGCTTTTTTGGCGTCCGCCCCATTGCTTAAAGAAGAATGGGACTCCTTCCATTTCGCACTGCTCGAGAATCGACTGCACCCATTCTTCTTTCATCGGGCGCGCGCCATGCCCGCTCTCGCCTCCGACGATCACCCAGTGGATGCCGGAGAGGTCGATGTGCCCCAAGTCCTCCAGGAGAGGTTCGATGGACAAGAAGCGGACCTGCGCTGGGGCCGACCGGAGCAGGTCCACCCGCGGCAGTCCGTACTTCCGGTCTTCGACGCTCACGCCCCACCAGATGTGGTGTAGGCCCGCCGCGAAACAGAGGTTCCCAGAGAGCAGCTCGGCCAGCCGATTTGCGCGCTTCGTCAGAACTTGGTAAATGTGCCAGTTGGCCTTTTCCATTACCCGCGCGACGGCTACGACATAGTCGTCGGGCACACCAACCTGGAACAGATCGCTCATGGAGTTCACAAACACCATTTGCTGACTCGGCCAGAGGAGCGGTTCAGCCAGTTTCTCTGGGACGAGTCGCAGGTCAAAACCCTGTTGGTATGGATGTCCGGGCACACCTCGAAATCGCTCGGCGAACACCTCCGCGTAGCAGTGCATACACCCGGGGCTGATCTTCTGGCATCCCCTGACAGGATTCCATGTTGCATCGGTCCATTCGATCTGGGACTTAAGCGACATGGTGCGGACTCACCTTGGGAAAAGTAACGATTGTGTCCGGTCCCATGGTCCCCTTGCGCCGCTCCCTCGCCGGCGGCTGACACTGGATCGTTCCCTTCGCTTCGAGGCTCATCAGCGCGTCCTTATAATTCCTCTCTATGTAAGGGCGGCCGACGTTGTGTTTGCGGTAGATGTTTTCCATAGTCAGCCGCTCCCCGGCATATTCGCGGAGCAGCCGTTCCTCCAACTCATCAAGCGGGGCCGTAAGTTCAAATAGCGTAGGGAAGCGATTGTCGGCCGGGTTGTACTCGAAGGAGGGAACGCCCTGGTCGCGCTTCGAGCTCTCCTTCGCCATTATGGACTTCATGATCTCATAGCCCCTGAAGTGCTTACTGACGAAGATCAGGTGGTGACTCGTCCGTGTACCGTGATCGTTCAAGAATCGAAACGGCAGCACGTACCGGCCCGCTCCGGCCCCTAAGGCTTTACAGAGTTCCTCCACGATCAGCAGCTCCCGATCAGTCGATGAGAGCCCATCGAGGAGTGGGCGCAGCTCGTCTGCGCGGCTCGGTCCGAACAGCGCGTTCATGTGCTCTTCCACCGCAGGGTTGGAGAGTCCCATGCTGATCCGGTTGTAGTTGAAGAAGAACACACAGTCGCAACCCCAGTCCTTGAGGACGGAGTTGACGAGTTCCAGCGAGAGTCCTTTGTATCCCCACGGATCGACGAAGAACAGCGTTGGCTCCAGCTTGGTCGTCTCAAACTGCTTCACCATCCTGGCGCCGACTTCCTCGTTGAGGACGACGGGTTTGTACTTCAGCCGCTGCACGCCGGGAAGCGCCTGGATCGCGGCCTGCAGCTCATGCGAGTGCCGGTCGTCCTTGTCGTTGAAGATGGTGACGAGCATTTCCCTCATGTTGGGATCATGAATCGCCTGCTGGAGGATGAGGAGCGGCGTCGATTTCGTTCCGTCCCGGTAGCGTCCTGGCCCGGCAAAGAGGTCCAGGTACGCGATCTTTCGCGCCCGCGTCTTAACGGACGGGATTATGACCCTGGCCCAGGCCCAGAAATACTTGGAGACAATAGTTGCCTTGACGACGGACTGCTCCCGGCTTTCCTCAAAGAAACTCTGGTCGGTCATCCCGCTTCCGCCTAACACAGCACCCGACAGAAGCCACCAGTGTAGGCGAACAAACAGCGAATAACAAGCCCCCTGTCAGCAGTCTGCTCGACGGGCCTGGCGCGGTGCAGGCTCGAGGCGACGCCAGGTGGAGCGAATCGAGCGCCCTCAAGCCATGACTCGCCCAGTGCCGTTCAGTCAATTCTCGAGCCTGGACGTAATGATCGCTCGTCGACGCGGCAACAAAGATCCGATGCATCGCCTGCTGAATCTCGCCGGATCAAACCTTGCCTTCGAAGACTGAAAGTTCAACCACCAGGAGGCGGCAGACAAGAATGGTCACGGCAGAGTCCAGCGCCAGCGCCGCGAAAATGGCCGGTCGTTAGCGACTCTCGTGCTCAGCGCGGATATCGTCCGAAAGCCTGACCGCTGATTTTCGCAAGCGCCTTCCTGACCCTTTCAAGGTACTCGTGGTCCAGCCAATGATCGGCGGGGTCCGAGACGGTTACCGGGACCCACTGGTGCTCCTTCAATGGCAGCGGCTCCAGCGGACGGAGTACGCCGTTTTCGTAAACCGCTTTTCACCACTACTGCATTATCGCCGAAGGCAACGGTCGCCTAGCTGCTAGAGCAAGCACTTTGAATCACTTCCAGTACAATAAGGACTGAGAGCGACTCCGCGCCATGAAGCTCCAGATCGATCTGGATATCCCCGACGACTTGATCGATGCAGAACTGCAAGACCGCTTTGCGGCCACCTGCAAGGAGGAGGCCGTCCTCCGTTAGCCTAGCTCAAGCCTAGCTCACCCCCCGCGGATCCGCGTTGACACCGGCGCGGCAATCCGAAAAAATGAAGAGCACCCTATGGACACCCGCTTTCAACGCAACCCCCAAGTCGAGACGGCCTCTCTGCAGGACGAAACCGTCCTGCTCAACCCGGCCGATAACAAGTTCTGTGTGCTGAACCGCACGGCCGCCTTCCTCTGGGAGAACCTGGCCGAGCCTCGCACGGCCGGCCAGCTTGCCGACCAGTTGAGCCAGTCGTTCGACGGGGTGACCCGCGACGACGCCCTGCGGGACATCCAGGACGCCCTCAACCAGCTCACCTCGCTGGCCCTGGTCTCGGCCACGTCCTGAGTACTGCATGACCGCCACCGCATCCAACGCGGAGGAGCTTCGCCGCCTGGCGGCTTTGATGAGAAGCTCCGGCGGCGAGATCGAAACCACCGTCCACGGCCGGAGCATGGCGCCGGCCCTGCCGGAAAATACGACCGTCCGCATCCGGCTGGGAGAGGGCGCGTGCCGCCAGGCCGGCCAGATCGTCGTCTTCGTCGACGAAGGCTGCGTGGTGGCGCACCGGGTGGTGGGGCGCCGGGGCGATTACCTGATCACGCAGGGCGACGCCAATCTGCTGGTGGACGCCCCGGTGCACGCGCGATCGATTCTGGGCTTGGTGACCGGATTCGCCTGCGAGGGAGGCTGGAAGGCCCCGGACGCGCCGTTGCCGCAGCCGCTTCACCGCCGGGCGGCCGGGCTGCTGGCGCGCGCGCTGGTCCGCGGGCTGCTCACGGTGAGCGCCTCGCTGGCCTGCCGGTCCGTGACCGCGGTGTGGAAGCTGCAAAGCTTCTATCGGGGAATCAACTCCCGCCGCCGGGGCGCTTCCGCGCCAGGTTCTCCAGGCGACGGGCCTCGCTGAGCTCGTAGACCTGCTTCACCTCGGCGGCATCGAATCCGGCCTCCAGCCGCCCGGACTGGTCCGCCGCATAATCTATGCCCTGCACCGCCTCCTCGCCCATCACCTGGGCGAAGGCCCTGGAGCCGTGGGTCAAGGCGGCGGCCATGCGCAGCCCGTTGCGCGGGTTGGCGGCCACCTGCTGGCGGATCCACTCATTGGCGAAGCGGACGTGGACGATCTCGTCGGCGCCCTGGGATTCGTACAACTCCGCCAGCTCGGTGTCGCCCCGCCGCCAGGCGTCATCGATCCCAACCTTGACCGCGTCGATGCCGCCCGCCTCGAAGCTGCGGTTCTGGACCGCCAGCCGGCCGATGAGGGTGTCGATCTTGGTGCAGATCCGGTACTGGAAGCTCATCACCGGATACTGGCCCAGCGTGCCGCCCCGGCGCTCGAAAATGCGGCGGAACATCAGCACGTGCCGCGCCTCGTCGGAGCATTGGCGGGCGATCCACATCCGGATCTCCCAATCGGCTTCGGGAAAGTCCGCCAGGTTGCGGGCGGCGTTCTCCACGCTGTTGAGCTCTTCATGCATCTGGCGGTGAAAGAACTCCACCTCTTTCTCGGGATGGCCGTCCGGAAACAGGCGGCACTCCTTCCAGCGGTCGACCACGGTGAACCTCGGGTCGCGCACGGGCGCTTCGGCGAACAGCTTGGGATCGAGCTCGGCTTGGCCGCTCATGGTTATTCCTTTCCCGCTTTCGCCGGAACCAGGGAGGAGAGTCCGGCGTTCTGCAGAAAGCTGTCGATCTCGGCGTCGGTAAACTCCGCCAGCCGGCGGTCCTCCACGTTGATGCCGGCCGAGGCGTAGTCGGCGCCGGCCGGCCGGACCCCGGGGGCCTGGGCGGCGCCGCCGGGCGAGTGCGCCACGTCTGTCGCGGCCAGGAAGCGGATGGCCTGGGCCACTTTCAGCAGCACGCGCCGGTCCTGCTGCGCCATGCGGCGAATCCACTGGTTGGCGAACCGGACGTGCGTGACCTCGTCGGCCAGAATGTGTTCCAGCATGTCGGCCGTGGTGTGGTCGCCGATCTCCCGCCACTTCTTCAACAGACTGCCCAGCAGGTCCATCAGGCCCGCTTCGAAGGTGCGGTTCTGGACCGCCAGCCTTCCGGCCAGCGAATCGAGCGTGCAGGTCACGCTCCACTCGTAGTTGGCGATGGGGAATTCCCCTTTGTAGCCGCCCAACTGGAGCAGGCGGCGAAGCAGGGCGGCGACGTGGCGGGCTTCGTCGTAGCACTGCCGCGCCAGTTGCATGCGCAGGTCCCAGGGCGCATCCGGGAAATCCACCAGGCACTGCGCGGCGATCTCGATGGCGCCGGCTTCGTTGTTCATATGGCGATGCAGGCGCTCGCGGCGGGAGGTCTCGGACATGTCCGCCATCTCGAACATCTCGTCGCCGGTCTGCACCACTTTGAAGCAGGGCTCCCGCGCCGGATCCTGGCGCAGCGTGACTCCCCGCACCACTTTCACCGGAAACGTGGGAGCGCTCATGAGGCAACCTCGCGCGCGAGGGTGACGCCGCTGCCGGGAACCACAAACTGGGTCACCGCCGAGTCCTGAGCGGCCAAGCGGCCAGGCCACTCCGGGTCGGCCAACCGCAGAGGAATCTCCGCCAGCAGCGCCTGGCTCTCACGCCTCATGCGCGCGTCATCCAACTGGATGCGGTCCAGGATCCGCACCGTGGGCTCATCCTGAAGGGAGTCGGTGTGGGCCAGGTAGTCGCCGTGACGCTTCTCCAGGCCCGGCAGAATCACGGAATAGAAGCCATGAATCCGCTCGGCCGTGCCCTGGCAGCCGGAGATCTCCTCCAGAAGCCGCTGGTACTCCTCGGAGGGACGCAAGGTGTAATGCAGCGGCGCGCGGATCTCAAACGCGCGCTTTCCCAGCGCGTCGGCGTGCTGCGCCAGGTCCCAGATGTGCCGTCCAAACAGCACCTTCACTTCCAGCTCCGGCGTGGTGGGAACCCACCGCGCCAGCATTTCCATCAAGTAGACCCGAACGCCACGAAACGTACCTACGTATTCGGCCTTCTCCCGGATCGTCAACCCCATGCCTTCTCCTTTACCGTAGACTCCACCAGTTGGGCGGTCTCCTCGGGAGCGCCGCCCGGTTCCAAGAAATAGCAGTGCGCCCGCGACAGCAGGCGCATGAAATCCATCATCCGGACTCCGGCGGGCACGCCCCACAGCGTGCTGCCCAGCGGAGTCAGCCAGCGGGCGTGCTGGGGTCCAGCGACAAACGCCTTCACGCTGGGCCGGTCGCCAAACCCGCCGCGCAGAAAGAACACACTGTGCAGCGGAATCGGAGCGGCGCCGGCGGACGGGAACAGGTCGCCGATCCTGGCCCGGACCCGGGTCTCCCCATCCGCGTAGACTTCCTCCCGATACTGGCCCCGCTCCAGCAATTCCGTCATGCCCGGAGCGCGCGGCCCCGGCCGGATGGAGGCCGACCGGCGCAGCGGAACCAGTTCCCCCGAGCTGCGCCGCACCCCCGCCAAATCGTCCCCCAGGAAAGCGTGCCCGCGGGAAGCCAGCGTGGTCGACAACGTGGTCTTCCCCGACTTCTCCGGCCCCGCGATCAAGACTCCGGCCGCGCCAATCCCGGCAGACGCGGCATGAAAGAACAGCATATCGCTCTGCATCCGCAATAGACGGTGGAGCGCGTAGTGACCCACAAACGCCTCCCACGCCTGTCCCCGGTCGAGCAGGACCTTGTTGTCCGCCGCCGCCGCAAACGGCATCGACGCGCCGCCGGCGTGGGCCAGCAGACGCCACGGCGCGGAGCCGCCGGGAATCTCCTCATACCTCTGGTCGGGGAACAAACTCAGATTGAAAGCCACCTGGTCCAGAGGCTGGGAATCTTCAAAGGTTGCCAGGATCAAAGGATGGGAGTGGCAGACTCGAATCGTACACCGAAGGGTGATCCGGTTCTCCGAGGGGGGCCCGCAAGAACATTCCCCGTAGATCTCGCCCAAGCGCCTCTGGAATGCCGAATCTTCGGAGGCGACCTCCAGAGTCCCGTCAGCGAAAGCGTACCAAAGCACACTCCAACTCTTCGGCGTGGCGGCTTCGATTTCTTCGCAGATCGGATCTGCCCGGAGCCACCAAGCCTCAGAGTTCATTCATTTCCGGAGATTCCTGGTCTAGGTGAACCACCAGGTGGATGCGTTCACCGACACCTGGAAGGCCGCGAAGATCTCCTTCTCGTCCATCACGCGGATCTTGGGTGGCTCGTACTTCGGCAGACCTGTGGTTTCCTTCTCGATGCGCTCGATCTGATTCACGCTTTTTCCTCCTCAGCCTTTTGCTCACCCGCCCTGACCTGCCGTGATCGGGTGATTGCTCAGCATTGTACTGAACTGCACGAGCCGGTGTCAAATGCGGTGCGGCAAGGAATAGCAGTCCCCATCTCCCCATCTGGTTGTGCCGCCACGAGGGGGCCAGCTAGGATAGAGGAATCCGGTGAAGACAACGGTTGGCGTTAAAGAGGCAGCGCTGGTGTTGTTGTCCACGGCTGTCTCCTTCGCCCTGGCGGAAGCGGCGGCCCGCCGGCTGATGCGCCCGCCCTACCGCTTCACGCTGCGCGGGGACAAAGCCACCATGCAGATGCATGTGCCCGACCCGGAGATTGGCTGGGTGTTGTCTTCTCAGGAGATCCACAAGGCGCACCGGTTTGTCGCCTCGGACGGCTCGGTGCACTTCGACGTCACCTACTCGATCCGGGATGGCCAAAGGCGGACTTCTTCGCGGGAGATGCACGGGCCTCCCGTGATAGTCGCCGGCTGTTCGTTCACATTCGGTCATGGCTTGAACGATCCGGACACCTGGCCCTGGCTGTTGCAGGAGAAAATGCTCGAGAACCGGATAATCAACGTCGGCACCATGGCCTATGGCCTCGATCAGGCGATTCTGGCGGCCCAGCGCCAGGTCGCGCTCGCGGCCAGCCGTCCGCGGGCGGTGATTCTGGGATTCACGGAGTTTCAGATCGTGCGCATCCGGGCCGACCAGGGGTGGATGGTGATGACCTACCCGTTTCCCAAGCCGCTCTACCGCCTCAACGGCAGCGGCGTGGAGCGCGCCGGGTGGGTGAAGTTCTTCTATCTGGGTCCGGTCCTGGAGCGCTCCTATATTCTGACGCGCCTCTCCAACTACGCCGCCAATCGCCTCTACCGCATTCCCTCCCACGAAGAGGCACGGGAGATCGCCGCGCGGCTGATCACCGGGTTTGCGGAACAGCTTCGCGCCAAGGACGTTCCCCTCGTCGTCGCGATGCTGGCTTTCCGGGAGGACTCCGACAGCGAGCCCCGGGCGGACCAGCGCTTCATGCTCCAGCGCTTGCGCCAGGCGGGCATCGGCGTGGTGATCCCGGAATTCCCCCGCCTGAGCAACGGGCGCCTGGACATCCAGCAGGTGATGGTCAGCCCCGAGGATTTCCACCCCAACCGGCGATACAACGAGATCGTCGCCGGCAGTGTCGCGCGGTATCTGAAGAGTCATGGACTGGCCGATTAAGCGGAGCACATTCCCCTGGCTGTGCCTGGGGCTGGTTGTCCTGGCCGGCATCGGCCTGCGATTGCATCAGGTGGAAGACATTTCCCTGTGGAGGGACGAAACGGACTTCTTCAACGAGTCTGTCTATTCCGCCCGCCCGATGCCCCTGATCGATTTTGTCGTCGACCGAAAGGACCACACCACCAGCACGGTGGGATGGCCGGCCATCGTCTGGCTGTCGGCCCGCGCCTTTGGGCGCACGGTGACAGCGGCGCGCCTGGCTAGCGTGATCCTGGGCGCGGCCGCTATCCCAGCGATCTTCCTGGTGGTCTACCGCGCCGCGGGCGCCTTTTTGCCCGCGTTGTTTGCCGCCGCCTTTGCGGCCATCTCCATCCCCTTGATGGAATTCTCCCAACGCACGTACCCTTATGGCGCAGCGCCCTTTCTTTCGGCCTTGATCATCCTGACTTATCTGGGGGTGGCCGAGGAAAAACCTGGAGCGCCCCGCTCTTTGGCCAGGATCTCGCTGGCCCTATTCGCTTTCTCGCTGGTGAGCGCTGTCTCCCTGTTTGTCAATGCCACGCTCGCCCTGGCGGCGGGAGTGGGTTTCCTGGCGATGGCCGCGGTCCTGGGGCGGGACTTTTTCCGCCGCAATCGCGAGGAAAGAGGCATCCTGTTCGGGATGGTAGCCACGGCGGGGCTGGTCTTACTCGTCGCGGCTATCGGCAGCGGAAAGAACCCGCGATACGGACTCCGCGTCTACCTGAGGGAGTATTATCATTCCTTCGACGCCGGCGCGATCCCGTTTCTGTTCCACCGCGCCTACGATCTGCTGACCTACCAACTCAATCTGTTCTACAACCGCTCTCTCTACTGGCCGCTGGCGCCGAACCTGACCCTCTTGCCGCTGGTGCTGCTCTGCCTGTTGGGCTGGGGACTCTCGATCGCCGGCAAGTTTGGGGCGATGGCCAGGCGCCTGGCGTGGCTGGGCCTGGCTTCCGTGTGGATACCGGCCCTCTTGTCGCTGCGGGCGAGTTTCCCGTTTGGAGGCGTGCGGCAGTCGTTGTTCCTGGCCCCCTATGTGATCGGTTTCACGGCGCTGGGTTTCTACGCGTTGCGATTCACGCGTTGGACGACCGTGGCCGGCTGTCTGGCGGCAGGCCTCTACGCAGTCCTGTGGGCGGGAAACTTGCCGCTCTTTTATCGGGATCGAGTGCTCCCGTTCCGCGCCGCGGAGATCGCGGAGGTCTGGGCGAATAACGGCAAGCTTCCCTACTACGATCAGAACGCCGGTATGGATACCATCCGCTACCTGCTGCGCGACCGTCCGGACATCATCGTGTCGAGATTTGGCAGGACCCTCCCCGAGGCGCCCTATCTGTTGCTCTCCATGCACTGGCCGATCGAGAAGGCCATGTTGAATCCCCACCTTCTCCAGGAGCTGCGCGACTCGGGGCACACCGTGACCCTGTTGATGGAGCGCCCCGCGAAGTACATGGAGAGCTGGAAGCATCCCACCTGCCTGTACTTCCCACCGGTCGGACTGTGGATCTATAAAGTCACACGGTAGTGGCCACCGCTCGGGTGTCGCACCGCTTGCTGACGCGCGCAGCTCTGCACAAAGGGTGCAGAGCCGCGACCGTGAGAAGCTGTGAAATAATCGAACTTCGCACGGCTTGCACGAATGTACAGAGCCGCGACCGTGAGGGAGCGGTTGCCGATATTTTTTACGGCGTCACGGATTGTGGCAGGAGTTGCACTCGTTGGGAGCGCTGGTATCCTCGTGGCAGGCCATGCACGCCACCATGGTGATCGCCTTCTCCTTCACGATCACGTCGCGCTCGGCCACCGGGCCATGACAAGTCTCGCAGGCGCTCTTCGAGTGCCGCTTATGCGAGAACCAGACGTAGTCCGGCAGCCGGTAGATTTGTTGCCAGGGAACCGGCTTCTTCAGTTGGAAGTAGCCGGCCAGTTTGCCGATCGCCGCGCTGTCGCGTTTGACCTGCGCGTGGCAGGCCATGCATTTGGATTCGGGCGGATAGCCGGCGGCCTCGCCTTTGCCGGGCAGGGTGTGGCATTCCGCGCACTTGAGCCCGAGTTTGAGGTGGGTCTTGTGGCTATAGGGGATGGGCTGCTCCGCCAGCGCCACCAGAGACACGCTAAGGCAGAGCAAACGCAACAAAGGCATCTCCCGTGGGCGTCGCCAGCTTGCCGCCGCCGCCCGCCGCGATCACCACAAACTGGCGCCCGTTCAGAGAATACGTGGCCGGCACGGCGTATGCGCCGGCTTCCAGCTTGGTCTCCCACAGCAGCTTACCGGTATCGGCGTCGAACGCGCGGAACATCTCGTCTTTGGTGGCGCCAATAAACACCAACCCGCCCGCCGTGACGATCGCGCCGCCGATGTTCTCGGTGCCGGTGGGCGGCACACCGCGCCGGGTCAGTTCCTTGAGCTCGCCCAACGGGCGCTGCCAGAGGATCCGGCCTTCGTTAAGGTCGATCGAGACCAGCTTGCCCCAAGGAGGCTTGACGGCCGGGTATCCCTCGGCATCTTCAAACTTCTTGTAGCCTAAATGGTCGTAGGGGTAGGGTGCGCCCTCTCGCGCCTTGACCAGCGTCATCAGCCAGGGCACATTGTTGGCGTTCAGATAGAGCCGTCCGGAATCCGGATCGAAGGCCGAGCCGCCCCACAACGCGCCTCCGTGAAAGCCGGGCAGGATGACCGTGCCCTCGAGGCTGGGCGGCGTGTAGATCTCGCCGGCTCGCGCCGTCTTCAGCCGCTCCATCACGTAGGCGCGGGCCTCGGGCGAGATATCGGTGGGCTCGAAGCGGTGGGGCACGAACGGCGGCGGCTTTACGGTGAATGGCTGCGTGGGAGAAGACCGCTCGCCGGGCACGCTGGAGGCCGGCGCCGGGCGCTCCTCGACCGGGAACAGGGGCTTGCCGGTCTCGCGATCCAGCACAAAAGCCATGCCGGTTTTGGTCACTTGAACCACGGCGTCGCGCCCTTGGACGCGCACCAGGTTGGGCAGCGTCGGCAGATCGTAGTCCCAAAGATCGTGATGCGTGGTCTGGAAATGCCAGATCCGCTTGCCGGTGGCCGCGTCCAGCGCCAGGACGGAGTTGCCGAACAGGTTCGCCCCCAGGCGTTGCCCGCCATAGAAATCAAAAGCCGGCGAGCCGGTGGAGACGAAGACCCAGCCGCGCTTCTCGTCGACGCTCATGCCGCCCCAGTTGTTGGCGGCGCCGGCGGTCTTCCAGGCGTCTCCCTCCCAGGTCTCATGGCCGAACTCGCCCGGATGCGGAATGGTGTGGAAGATCCACTCCCGTTTCCCGGTCCGCACGTGGTAGGCGCGGATGTGCCCCGGCGCCGACAGCCGCGGCCCCTCGCCCACGCTGGCGCCGACGATGATCAGGTTTTTGTAGATCGCGCCCGGCGTAGTCATGCCGTTGAAGGAGCCCGGCGGCTCCCGGTCCAGCCCCTGGCGCAGGTCGACGCGCCCGTTGTCGCCGAAGGCGGCGATCGACTTCCCGGTCCGGGCGTCCAGCTCGTAGAGGTAGGGGCCCGCGCCGAACAGGATTCGCCGGTCGTCCCGATCGGCCCAGTAGGTGACGCCCCGGCTGACCCCGCGCGAGCCTTGCTCGGAGCCTTCGAAGGGGTCGAACCTCCAGATCTCCCGGCCGGTGGCCGCATCGAGCGCGATCGTCTTCAACATCGGCGAGGTTACGTACATCACGCCGCCGATCACCACGGGCGTGCATTGGATAGTCGTGCGTCCGCGGTCGCCCTTGTCGCCGCTGTGGTAGATCCAGGCCGGGCGGAGCTTGGCCACGTTGCTCCGGTCGATCTGTTTCAGGGGGGAGTAGCGGGACCCGGCGGGATCGCCGGAAAAGGTCCGCCACTCCTGGGCCCACGCCGGGGCCAGCGCCAGCCACACGAGCAGGAAATACATGGAGTCTGATTATCCGACGCCGGGCAAGCCGCGGGCAATCGCCTGAGCGATCTTCTCGCCGTGGAAACGGCCGTTCTCGATGAAGATCTCGTTGGTATGCATGCCGGCGACAATCACCCCAGCCAGAAAGACGCCGGGGCGCTCGCTCTCCAGCGAATCGGCATCCGTGCGGGGCCGGTGGGTGTGGGGATCGAGCGTGATCCCAATGGATTCCAGAAAATCCAGGTCGGGGCGGTAGCCCGTCATGGCCAGAACGAAATCGTTCTTCACGGCCACTTCGCCTTCGGGAGTGTTGAGCGCCACCTCGTCGCGCCGGATCTCCCGCACCTGGCTGTGGAAGTAGGCCTTGATTTCCCCGCTCTTGATGCGGTTCTCGATATTCGGCTTGATCCAGTACTTGACCGATCCGGAAATCCCGCCGCCGCGGTGCACCAGCGTCACGCGCGCTCCGCTCCAGTGCAGCTCCAGCGCGGCGATGGCCGCGGAGTTCTTGGCCCCGATCACCATCACGTCGTGGTTGTAGTAGGGATGCGGCTCCTTGTAGTAATGCTGGACCTTGTCCAGATCTTCTCCGGGCACGTTCAGGCGATTGGGAACATCGTAATAGCCGGTGGCCAGCACGATCTTGCGCGCCGGGTAGACGCGCGGACAGCCGCGCCGGTCGGTGGTATGGACCTCGAAACGGCCATCGGAGCCGGCGATACGGTCCACGCGCTCGTACTGATGGATGTCCAGCCGGTAGTGCTCGGCCACGCGCCGGTAGTACTTGAGAGCCTCGCCGCGGGTGGGCTTCTCATTGAGACTGGTCATGGGAAGGCCGCCGATCTCCAACAGCTCCGGCGTGGTGAAGAACACCATGTGCGTGGGGTAGTTGTAAAGCGAGTTGACGACGCAGCCCTTCTCGATAAGGACGGCCTTCAGGCCGCGTTTTTCGAGCTCGATGCCGCAGGCCAGTCCGGTGGGTCCCGCGCCCACCACCAGAGCGTCCAGGGGACTCACAGCATGCTCTCGACCGATTGGTAGACGCTCTCCAGCGCGGCCGCCAGCGCGGAGGGATCCTTGCCGCCCGCCTCGGCCATATCCGGACGCCCGCCGCCCTTGCCGCCCACCGCCTGCGCCACGGCGCCGGCCAGCTTGCCGGCGTGCACCTTGGCGGTCAGATCCTTGGTCACCGCCGAGACGATCGAGACGGTGGAATCTTCCGCCGAAGCCAGCACCACCACCGCGGTTTTTAGCTTGTTGCGCAGCGAATCGGCCAGGGTGCGCAGTTGCTGGCGCTCCACGCCGTCGATCCGGGCGGCGATGACGCGCACCTCCCCATACCGCCGCGCCTGGCCTTCCAATTCCGCCAGCGAGGCCTGCGCCACCTTGTTCTTCAACACCTCGATCTGCTTCTCCAAGGCGCGCTCCTTGGCCAGCATCTTCTCGACGTGCTCGACCAGCTCGGGTTCGCCCACGCGCATCATCTGGGCCAGCCGCGTCAGGGCGTCGTTGGCCTGCTGGTAGCGCCTCACCGCTTCCTCGCCGGTGATGGCCTCGATCCGCCGCACCCCCGCCGAAATCGAGCCCTCCGAGACGACCTTGCACAACCCGATGTCGCCGGTGCGGCCGACGTGGGTGCCGCCGCACAGCTCGCGGCTGAACTCGGCGATCGAGACCACTCGCACGCGGTCGCCGTACTTTTCGCCGAACAGCGCCATGGCGCCCGTGGCGATGGCCTGATCGAGCGCCATCACGTTGGTTTCCACCGGCGTGTTCCGGAGGATCTGGTCGTTGATGAGACGCTCGATCTCGTCCAGCTCCGCGCGGTCGAGGCCCGAGTAGTGGGTGAAATCGAAGCGCAGGCGCGGCGGCTCGACCACGCTGCCCGCCTGCTTCACGTGGATCCCCAGCACCTGGCGCAGCGCCGCGTGCAGCAGGTGGGTCGCCGTGTGGTTGCGCATGGTCGCGAGGCGCGGCGAAGGCTCCACTTCGGCGCGCACCACATCGCCCACGTGCAGCGGCCCGATCGAGGTGATGCGGTGGACGTGCAGCCCCGGCATCGCCGGGTACACGGTTTCCACGATGGCGGCCTTCTCTCCGTTCTCCTGCGAGTACAGGCTGCCTTGATCGCCCACCTGTCCGCCGGTTTCGGCGTAGAAGGGCGTCTGGTCCAGCACCACCTCGGCGCGCGTCCCCGGGCCGATGTTGTCCACGGGATGCTGGTCAATCAGGAGTCCTACCACGCGGGAGGTAGCGCCCAGTTGCTCGTAGCCCAGGAACTTCGTGCGGCCTTTGCCCAGCAGCTCGTGATAGGCCGGAGCGATAATCCCTTTGGCCGCTCCCTTCCAGCTCGCCCGCGCGCGCTCCTTCTGGCGCTGCATCTCGACTTCGAATCCCTTGCGGTCGATGGCGATGCCGCGCTCCCGCGCCATGTCTTCCTGCTCGTCGAGCGCCAGGCCGTAGGTGTCGTACAGCTTGAAGGCCACCGCGCCGGCCAGCACCGGGGCTGCCAGGGACTTGACTTCGTCGTTGAAGACCTTCTCCGCCACCAGGTAGGTGGTGAAGTAGCGGTGCTCTTCGTCCTTGACCACGCGCGCCACGCGCTCCACGCTCTCCATCAGCTCGGGATAGGCCGGGCGCATCCACTCGGCGACGAAGCCGGCCAACTGGTACAGGTAGGCCTGCTCGACGCCGATCATGCGCGCGTGGCGCATGGCGCGCCGCATGATCTTGCGCAGCACGTAGCCGCGCCCGTCGTTGGACGGCAGCACGCCGTCGTGGATCAGGAACGCGGCGGCGCGGGCGTGATCGGCATTGATGCGCAGCGCCGTGTCGGTTCGCGGATCGGCCCCGAAGGACACTCCCAGCAGGTCCGCCGCCTTCCTCACGATGGGTTCGATCAGGTCGCAGTCATAGTTGGACAGCTTGTCTTGCAGGATCGCGGCCACCCGCTCCAGCCCCATGCCGGTGTCGATGGAAGGCCGGGGAAGCCGGCTCATGGTGCCGCCGACATCCTTGTTGAACTGCATGAACACCAGGTTCCAGATCTCGACGAAGCGCCCGCCGCCGTCGTCGGGAAACTGCTCGTGCTCGCGTCCCGGCTCGGCGGCCTCCGGACCCAGGTCGTAGTGGATCTCCGAGCACGGCCCGCAGGGTCCGGTCTCGCCCATCTGCCAGAAGTTGTCTTTCTCGTCCAGCCGGAAGATGCGGTTCCGGGGCACGCCGGCGACCTTCTGCCACAGCTCCTCGGCCTCGTCGTCTTCGCGAAAGACCGTGACGTACAGGCGATCCTTGGGCATGCCGTAGTCTTTAGTGACCAGGGTCCAGGCGAAATCGATGGCTTCCGCCTTGAAGTAGTCGCCGAAGGAGAAATTGCCCAGCATCTCGAAGAAGGTGTGGTGGCGGCGGGTGTAGCCGACGTTCTCCAGGTCGTTGTGCTTGCCCCCGGCGCGCACGCACTTCTGTGAGGTGGCGGCGCGCGAGTAGTCGCGCTTCTCCAGAACAGCAGCGTGGGATCGTTGGCGGGAACCAGCGAGGAGCTGCGCACGGCGCGGTGGCCGTTGCGCTGGAAGAAGTCGAGGAAACGTTGGCGGATTTCGTGGCCTGTCACGGGTGTCCTTCGGCGGAGGCGTACATCCTATTGTACCGCCGGGCCACGGAGCCTTGCCTCTGCTGCGTCAACTTCTCGAATTCGTAGCGCTCGACCCTGCTAGGATACAATCGTTTAGCTCTATGTCCTTATCGCCGGGCGCCCGCCTCGGTCCTTATGAGATCCTTTCGCGCCTCGGCGCGGGCGGCATGGGGGAGGTGTATCGCGCAAAAGACACGAAGCTGAAACGCGAGGTCGCGCTGAAGGTGCTGCCGGAGGCCTTTGCCAGCGACCCGGAGCGCATGGCTCGCTTCCAACGCGAGGCCGAAGTGCTGGCCGCGCTGAATCATCCGAATATCGCCGCCATCTACGGACTCGAAGAAAACGCCCTGATTATGGAGTTGGTTGAGGGCGAGACGCTGTCCAGCCCGTTGCCGGTCGACGCGGCCCTGCCCTATGCCAGGCAGATCGCCGAAGCGTTGGAGTATGCGCACGAGCGTGGGGTGATCCATCGGGACCTGAAGCCGGCTAACGTCAAAGTGACTTGCGAAGGCGTCGTCAAGCTGCTGGACTTCGGCATCGCAAAGGCCGTCGACAACCCGGCCGCTCCCAGCGGCGATCCGGCGAATTCCCCCACACAGACTCTGGGGATGACGGGAGTGGGCGTGATCATGGGCACGGCTGCCTACATGTCGCCGGAACAGGCCGGCGGCAAGACGGCGGACCGCCGCGCCGACATCTGGTCCTTCGGCGCGGTGCTGTATGAGATGCTGGCGGGCAAGCGGGCGTTCGCGGGCGAATCGGCTGCTGACATCCTGGCCTCCGTGTTGAAGCTGGACCCGGACTGGGGCGCGCTGCCCGGAGCCGTCCCTGCCTCCATCCACAAACTGGTGCGCCAGTGCTTGCGCAAGGATCGCAAGCAGCGGCTGCAAGCCATCGGCGATGCGCGCATCGCCATCGAAGAAGCCTTGGCCGGTGCGCCCCCGGGTGCGCCCCAAGGTGAGGAGGTGCCCGCGCCGCCTACCGCCTCCCGCCGGAGTATCCTCCCTTGGGCGGCGGCGGCGGGCGTGCTGGCGATCGTTGCGGCCATGGGGTGGTGGACTGCGTGGCGAATCACGCGTCCGGTGGACCGTCCGCTGCTTCGCCTCAGTGTCGATTTGGGTCCGGATGCCGTGGCCGCCGACCGCATCACTGCCGCCATCTCCCCCGACGGAACCCGGCTGGTATTTCTCGCTCGCGGCTCGGATGGCAAAACGCAGCTTGCCACACGGCTCCTCGATCAGCCCCAAGCCACGCTGCTCGCCGGCACCGCGGACGCCGCCGCCCCGTTCTTCTCGCCCAACGGCGAATGGATCGGCTTCTTCGCCGAAGGAAAGATGAAAAAGGTCTCGGTCCGGGGCAGCGCGGTGATCGTTTTGTGCGATGCCCCCGACGGGCGCGGCGGCGCCTGGGGCGACGACAACACGATCATCGCGACACTCAACAGCATCTCGGGCGTTGGCCTTTCCCGCGTGCCGGCCTCGGGAGGGCCGCCGCAGCCTGTCACTAAACCCGGCGAGAAAGGCGAAGCCACCCATCGCTGGCCGCAGATCCTGCCCGGAGGCCAGGCTGTGCTGTTCATGGGGAACAAGAGGGCCGGCAATTATGACGATGCCGGCATTGAAGTTCTCTCGCTGAAAACGGGCCATGTGAAGGTGGTACAGCGCGGCGGCTATTTCGGCCGCTACCTGCCGGGCGGCTACCTGGTCTACATCCACAAGGGCACGCTATTCGGCGTGCCGTTCGACCTGGACCGCCTGGAGGTCCGGGGCGGGCCGACACCCTTGCTGGAGGATGCGGCGGGAAGTCCGAGCACTGGCGCAGGGCAGTTCGATTTCTCCCGCAACGGCACGTTCGTCTACTTGAGCGGCAAAGCCTCCGGAAATTGGACCGTGGCGTGGCTGGACAGCGCCGGCAAGGCAGCGCCGCTGCTGGCCGCGCCCGGATTATATTACAACCCTCGCCTGTCTCCGGACGGCAAGCGCCTGGCGTTTTCGATGGGCACGAATATCGAAATCTACGACTGGGACCGCGGCACGAGGACGCAGGTCACCTTCACGACTCAGGCCGTGAACTACCGCCCCGTGTGGACGCCTGACGGAAAACATATCATTTTCGAGTCGGAGGGCGCCAGCGTCTTTTCCCTCCAGTGGATCCGCGCCGATGGAGGCGGAGAAGAGCAGCGCTTGCTGGAGAGCGGGAATGAGCTGGGCCCTCATTCGTTTTCTCCCGACGGCAAGCGCCTGGCGTTCAGCGAGAACAGCGTCGAAACGGGGTTTGATCTTTGGACGCTGCCGCTCGACACCAGCGACCCGGATCATCCCAAGCCGGGCAAGCCGGAGCTCTTCCTTCGTACTCCGTTCGAAGAGCGAGACCCGTCGTTTTCTCCGGATGGGCGCTGGATGGCCTATACGTCCACCGAGTCGGGACGTCCCGAAGTATATGTGCGGCCCTTTCCCGCCGGGGGGCCGTCGGGCTCGGGCAAATGGCTGATCTCCACGGGCGGCGGCAGGTTTCCGATCTGGTCGCGCGACGGCGGGGGACTGTTCTACGAAGGTCTGGACAACCGCATCATGGCCGCGGCCTACACCGCGAAGGGTGATTCCTTTGCGGCCGGGAAACCGGGCCCCTGGTCCAACACGCAACTCTTGAACATCGGAGAATGGAATCTGGACCTGGCGCCGGACGGGAAGCGATTTGCGGTCGTGCCGCGAGCCGATCCGGCCGGCGAATCGAAAGGTTCGGTTCACGTCACCTTCCTGCTGAACTTCTTCGACGAGGTGCGGCGGCGCATTCCAGCCGGGAAGTGATCCGCCCATGCTCGCCCAACCTCGCGCCCTCCTGATTCGCGCCCTGGAATCCGGCGACATCGCCGCGATCGAGGCGCTGATCCACGATCACCCGAATCTCCTGAACGCTCCCAACCAACGTCCGGCGGTGACCGCCGCGCGCAGTGTCGCTACGGCGGA
This sequence comes from Acidobacteriota bacterium, assembly GCA_016178945.1. Lineage (GTDB taxonomy): Bacteria > Acidobacteriota > Terriglobia > Bryobacterales > Bryobacteraceae > JACOSH01. The sequence goes on along the minus strand of JACOSH010000114.1, from coordinate 7,402 downwards.
ATGGCTTTTGAGCCGGGGCGCCGATGTCCAAGCTGTGGGCGCGTGGTGGGCGGGAGGCATCGACACACTCAGTGTGGCCCAGGACTGTCGGAAGGTTTCTGGTCGAACGCGGCGCGGCCCTTACGCCCCACGTGGCGGCCGGGCTGGGGCTGGTGGATCGCTTGGCGAAGCTGCTGTCCGCCGATCCGTCGTTGATCGACGCCAAAGGCGGCGACGGGTGTACGCCCCCTCCACTTCGCTCGCGAGGATCACGAATCGACCCCCGCGCAGTGGCTGATCCGCGACGCGCCGGAGTCTCGCGATTCCTGCTGGAGCGCGGGGCAACCCCCAAGCAATCGTTGCGCATCAAGACGTTCATCGGCACCAGCGAGAACGCGGTGCGGACTCAGATCTGGACGGCGTTGATCGCGATGCTCCTGGTGCGCTACCTGCAACTGCGAGCGACCTGGACCTGGAGCCTGTCGAATCTGGTGGCGCTGCTGCGGCAACAGTTGTTCGTTTATCGGAATCTGTGGAAGTGGCTCAACCAGCCCTTCCAGCCGCCGGTGGAGGACAGCGCGCAACTGGAGCTGGACCTGGGCGGCTAAGCGGCTGAGAGGTCTTGGACAGCAGAAGTCCCGGTAAACTTCATTTGGAGGCCGATTCTCAGAGATCTTCCCGAATCGTCTTGGACAGCATCGAATCCACCGCCGCAGAGTGTATCACCCAACCTGTCCAGGCTTCCTGGAGCCGCAGGGGTCCTATGTCCTATGTTATCAGTTGGGGCTACTCGATCCCGGGGTTATTCTGGACAGCAGTGGTGGTCTGCTGAGTCAAGGGGATATCCACTTGATATCCACTAGCAGGCTTTGCGAAGGAAATGGATCGGGCGCCCTGGGCGCGGGCGGCGTAGTGCTGGCCCGGAGCAACGCCTCCTGGCCCCCGTCGTGCCGCGGCGTGTTCGGCGTGAGCGATGCAGCTTCGCCACCCACAAAGCCCTGCTGGCGAATCCTCCGACAATTCTGGTTGTTGCAGCGCAGTGCTGTCTATGAGAGAATACTTTCGCTTGGGAGCTGAAACATGTCAACCACAGATCAATCAATGCCGACTGAGTGGAATCCCCATGGTACAGGCGAGTACAAGGTTCAGATAACGAGACTCGCCGATGGCCCGTATCCGTATTTCGGATCGGACATACTACTCCAGTGGATTCCCTCCGAACCCGGGCAGCCCCAGAGCGCAGCCTATACGTTCAAGGAGCTACCCTCAAACCCGGAGCCACGAGGATTGTGCGTGCTGGCGAGGCGGAGCCTTGACGAATCGCCTCTGCCGAAGGAATTCGTGATACGGCTGCCGGATATCGGAAACCTCACGACAAGACGTGATGTCGAGAGCTATATCCGAGGGTTTGGGCCGGAACTAAATGCCGAACTGGCAACTCTCAAGCGGCTGGACAATGTCAGAGACATCGCGCACCGGCTGCCCGGCGAAGGAACAATCCCGACGCTGCGGGTACCACTTGACGAGGCGACTCATGAAATGCCCGTGTTGTTGAGCGAATTCGTCGCGGGCAACAGTCTCAAAGAATGGTGCGATGGCATTGGCCAACGGCACGGCTTCAGCGGTTGCCAGCTAGACATCTGGTTCTTTTTCGCAAAAGAAATGATTCGTCTTGTACAGAGTATTCACCTTGCCGGAGCCCCGCACGGATACATCTGCCCTGAGAACATCATCGTGGATGTCGACGCCAAGGGTAAACCGACGCATCCTAGGCTTGTCAATTTAGAACGAGAGATTCCTGATCCGACCCTCCACCTCGATAAGGATCCGGATAGAAAGGACTACTGGAACCTCTGCTGGCGACGAAGGTATGACTCTCACGAAAAGGTCTGCTATTACCGCGATAGCCCGGACGCTCCCGAGTTCTACGATCCTTTTGTGCCGGGCGATATCTTCTCGTTGGGCCTTACGCTTCTATATCTGGCGACGGGCGAGCTGGTTGACCCTTTCGAGCACGAGGAGCAATGGAAGGACAAGAAGACGGGGTTAGATCTGCCGTGGCATTTGGTCATCCATCAAGTTCTAAAGTCCAACGTCAGAATCAAGGATGAGATCTACGCGCTCCTGAAAAGCAGGTTCTTGAAGGGCTCGGCCAAGAACGATCCCGAGGTACATGAAAACGTTCTGGCGGCAACGGAGATCATCTTCGCCTGCCTCCGCGTGACCGGCCACCGATTTCACAACGCACGATCGATACTTAAGGTTTACGACCGATTTCACTCCGATGCACCCTCCACTCCCGTCCAAACGCAGCAACCTGCCTCCGTCAGTGTTCGCGAGGGTGTCGATATCCTTGCTCGTGCGTTTCAGACGCTTCCGGAAATCAGTGGCACGCTCGTGGAGACACTGTACACAGATCGGTCGCGCCGGTTCACCCTCCCACTTCGTGAAGAGAAACCCATGTACCGCTACACTGTGGGACCTGGCCGGGAGGAGATTGTGGACACCGTGATAACGATGCTGTTGAATCTGGACGGCGCGGATGGACAACTTAACGAACCCGACACGCCCGCAGTGTGCCAGGCACTGACGACTCCTGGGTTTTTTTTCGACGAAAACTGCGGTGCCGCAGGCCGCGTATTGTCGGCTCTGAAGATCGCGGCAGTTCGGGGAGCTATCGTGGAGTGGCTATTCCTTCTAAATGAGCATCGAATGAACGTTCCGGAAGTCGTGCGTGTGATGAACCATCAGAAGAAGGCTGTGCTGGATATTCCCGACGTGGCTCGAGAGAACCTGAAGAGCCGCTGGTTTTCGATGGCACCCGTGGAATACAAAAAATTCCTCCGACAGCAACCGACATCCATTTACCTCCGTCCCAAAGGCTCCGCGAAGGCCGTTCTCGTTGTGCCAGACTACGCTTCCGAGCGGGGGGAGTTCATATCACTTCGAGTCTTTCCGGCATCAGATCAGAGAGTGCCGGAGTTGCGCGAGGCTTTTCAAAGGTACTGGAAGCCCAGTAATGAATTAAGCAAGTACCCGCACAGCGAGTAGGCGGGACGTTTCGGAGAAAGGTCATGCAGATCAGCGAGCTCTTGGAAGTGTACGGACCGAGTGCGCCTCAGGTCAGAGCTGGATGGGAGGGTGAGTCAATGACCATGGCTCGTGTCTGGCGGTTCCTTACTGACTGGAGCGACGGCGATTTGGAGAAAGAGTGGGACACGTTCCTTGACTGGCCGCCGGACGTATTTGCTCTGTGCGCCGCAGTGCTGAAGCGATCCGGGGCCTATACATTCGTTCTAGAAGGCGCAGCCGTCGGAGGCGTCGAGCTAAGATCGTTGGATGTCCTCTACAAGGTTGTCGCAGCCTGGCAGTGTTACCTCAAAACGCGCTTCGGTTCGCAGGGAGGGAACTCTGGCGGACCGCCCGTGTGTGTTCCGGACGATATCAGCATCATCTGGAGGACCCTGTGGAAGTGCCGCTACGTACCTCTGTTTCAGATATCGGGGTGCCCTCAACTTCTGACAAATCTCATAGAAATGGTTGCGGCGGCGGATGAAGTAAGCCAGGGCAGCGGCCTACCACTTCGAACGGCGGACGAGCGTCTAAGATACCCGGTTATCTGCAGGGGTTGGAGCTTGTTGGAGCCGGACAAGTATGGCTCTTCCTTATGCACCAAGCGTATTCATCCCAGTGCCGCGCGGGTCCTGCCGAAGATGCACACTCCGCGGAGTGGGCTCACTCTGCGGTCGTTTACCCATCACCTTGCTTTCTGCGAGACGGATGAAGTACAACCGCGCTGGTTCATGATTCCTGGAGCTCGCGGGGACGTCACGAACAAAGATCACATCAATTTGTTAGTTGTACCCTGGCCTATGATATCCACCCCATCTCAAGTCTACAAGTCGGATGCGGGAGGGAACCCGCTACGGTCGGGCGGCACGCCAAGGCCTCATTTCACCTACAAGGTGGAGGATTCCCGGCGTGTCGTCGCGGATGAGGTCGACCGACTTTGCGAAGAGGCCCACCGGGTCCTGGGTTCGCTCGACGGAGTCGTGATGCCGGAGCTTTCGCTCACGGTTGGCGATTATCACGCGGTGAGGGAGAGAGTCCTTGCGAGAAGCCTGATGCTGATCGCAGGCGTTGGGCATGAAGCGACGTCTGAGAGTCGAGGCGAAAATCAGCTCTGCGTGGATGTGCCGTTGAGCCGCCATCATGCCGTTAGTTTTCGACAGGGGAAACACCACCGCTGGCGCCTCGATGGCGGTCAGATAAGGACCTACGGAATAGGAGCCGGGCTGAATCCTGAGAACGCGTATTGGGAGAACATCGCAATCGGGGACCGGAGGCTGTTGTTCCTGGTGCTTCGGCCTTGGTTGGTTACTTCGGTCATGATCTGTGAGGATCTTGCGCGCCACGATCCTGTGGGGGAATTGCTGCGCGCCGTCGGTCCACACCTTGTTGTGGCGTTGTTGATGGATGGTCCCCAGTTAGCCAACCGGTGGCCGAGCCGCTACGCGGCCGCTCTGGCGGACGATCCCGGGTCCTCGGTCTTATCGATCTCATGTCTAGGCATGGTCGGATTGAGCCGACCCCGTCCGACCAGTCCGTCCAGCCGAACGGTCGCTCTTTGGAAGGATGCTAGCGACGGGTATGCGCACGAACTTGACGTTCAGGAGGGAGCTGCCGCCCTTGCGCTCACGATATCTGTCAAGTATGATTGCGAATTAACCGCCGACGCACGGAGCGACGGCAGGACGGCCGCTTTCCCTGTTCTTACCGGTGTCCATCAGATCAGGCACCCGACCGAGCCCGCCACCCCAGTGTTAGCGAAGAAGCCGTCGGTGCATTTCTTGGCCCCGCATGAAGCCGCAGCTCTTGCACGGCTTGTACAACAAGACAGGCGGATCGACCCAGCGCCGGCTCTGGTGTGCGAGTTGACAGGCGAAGCCAGGGCCGTTGCCCGTGAGATTTGGCGACTAAAGACGGACCACCCCACCGAAGTGGAGATGGCCAAGTGGCGGGCGAAACCGGAAGACTTCGCAGAACTTCCTACCGTGGAACAGACGGAAACTGCCGAACGGATTTTCCAGTGGTTTAAGACAAACCAGACATGACTACTTCCGCCGGTAGTCTTGCCGCCGCTGTCCTTCGCCTCACCAGCGCTGGTTATCAATGCCAATACAGTCCTCCCCCTGAAAGATCGGTGATTGCGGGGAGGTGACTCAATCATGTTGGTACAGAGGGGCCCTCGTTCATGATTGGCCTCGGCCAGATGCTCTCACCGAACAAGCGGTTAAGCGTCACAACCGCGTCGAAGATCTAGTTGTCCAGACCGACTGCGAGCCTCTGCACGTTCTCCTCATTCGGGCCGCCGACATCGATATGGACGAACTGTCCGGCCTCCAGCCCAAGTCGCGTCGCGCCGTACCATGCCGTCGAGACGGTCTGCTGTGTTCCGGAGTCGGTGATTGCCTGCGACAACACGATGCCGTAGTCGGCAAGCGGTCGGCGGCGCCTCCACGCCTTCTGGCAACTCGGCTGTGGGTAGAGGGAGAATCGGTTGCATTAGACGCGGCTCGACCATTTGCACGGCCCCATCCCCACCCCATCGCCGATGATGCTAACCTCACGGAAAGCGGTGACCGGACTTTCCGGCGGCCCGCTGCTCCCGCGCCATGCTCGCCCAACCTCGCGCCCTCCTGATTCGCGCTCTGGAATCCGACGACACCGCCGCGATCGACGCGTTGATCCGCGATCACCCGAACCTCCTGAACGCACCCAACCGGCGTCCGGCGGTGACCCTGGCGCGCAGCGTCGCCACCGCGGACTGGCTCTTGAGCCACGGCGCCGATGTCCGAGCCGTTGGCGCGTGGTGGGCGGGAGGTATCGACACGCTCAGCGTGGCGCGGGACGTCGGAAGGTTTCTGGTCGAGCGCGGCGCGGCCCTCACGCCCCACGCGGCAGCCGGGCTTGGGCTGGTGGATCGTCTCGCGGACCTGCTGTCCGCCGATCCCTCCCTGATCGACGCCAAAGGCGTCGACGCTTGTACGCCGCTTCACTTTGCTCGCGATGCCGCCACGGCCCGGCTGCTGCTGGAGCGCGGCGCTCGCCTGAATGCGCGCGACGAGGATCACGAATCGACCCCCGCGCAGTGGCTGATTCGCCAGGCGCCGGAGGTCTCGCGATTCCTGCTGGAGCGCGGGGCAACCCCGGACATCTTTCTTGCGGCGGCGCTGGGCGACCGCCGCCTCGCAGAAAGGCTGATCGCCGCGGATCGCGCCTGCCTGGCCCACCGCATCGGCCGCTTGCCCGAGTTCCCGCCGATCGGCCACAAAGGGCGCGGTGGCACGATCTATCAGTGGACCCTGGCGTTCAACTCCTACGCGCACCAGATCGCACTGCTCAAAGGGCATGAGGCGCTATTCGAGTTCCTGTACGAGAACAGCGACACGCCCACCCGTCTGCTGGTATCCTGCCTGCTCGCCCGCCGGAGCGAGGCGGAGGCCATCGCCGCCCGGAATCCCGGCCTGGTGGCCTCGCTTCCCGCTGTCGATCATGAGCTGGTGGCGCGCTACTGCTGGGAGACGAACACCGACTACGAAGCCGTTCGACTGATGCTCGACCTCGGTTTCCCGGTGGCCCATCCGGAAACCAGCCATGGCTATTCGCCTCTGCACAACGCGGCCTGGGCGGGCTCGGCGGACCTGGTGGATCTGCTGATCGAGCGCGGCCACCCGGTGGATCTGGTGGATCCGAGCTATCAGGCGACGCCGCTCGGTTTTGCGATTTACGACTGTACCGTGGAGAAGCGGCACCCGGAAGGCGCATTCGGGCGCGTCGTGAAGTCGTTGATCGAGGCGGGAAGCCCCTGGGAGGCTCTGGCGTATCCGACCGGGGACACGGGCATCGACGAGGTCCTCCGGCCGCGAATGTATCAGCGAATCGACGGCGCGGCGCTCTTGGGTGACGAAGCCGCCCTAACCCGGCTGATGGGCGCCACTCCCGGGCCGGACGAGCTGACCAAAGCCCTTGCCGGCGCGGCCAAAGGCGGACACGCGGCGCTCTGCCGCCACCTGCTCCAGGCCGGCGCGCCGGTAAATGGCTCGACAGGCCCCAACCAGGTCACGCCCCTTATGTGCGCGGTCTTATCGGCCTCGCTGGAGACGGTGGCGCTGCTGCTCGAGGATGGCGCCGATACCGGAGTGAAGAACGCGCACGGGGCGACCGCTCTCCAAATGGCCGTCGAGCGCGGCCGCGAAGAGATGGTCCAGCTTATTTCACCCCCAGCGTCTCGAGAGCTTTGAGGATTTGCGGATCGCGCTGCGCTTCCACCTGATCGCCCTTATCGACGCCCAGCGCCTGGTTGAAAATCTCGGTCTTTAGGCGATTGCGGACGAAGTTGCGCTCGCTCGACCACTCGGCG
>JACOSH010000481.1 GCA_016178945.1 Acidobacteriota bacterium | reverse complement strand
CGGGCGAAGCTCAACAGGTCCCGCACCGTGGAGTAGCCGCCGCCCGCCGAGGTGCCGCGCCAGGGCAGCGTGCCGCCGTTCGATTTCCAGACGCCGCCTTCCTTCATGTACCCGCTCGCCCGCCGGTGCACGTTTTCAGTTTCCGGAGCCGAGTCGGTTGACGCCATGCCGGCCGGCTGGAAGATATTCTCGCGCACATACTCGTAGTAACTCTTCCCGCTCACTCGCTCCACCACGTAGCCCAGCAGCAGGAATCCGTAGTTCGAGTATTCCCAGCGCGCGCCCGGCTCAAATTTCAGGGCGCGCGCGCCGTACAGTTTCACGTAGTCGGCCAGGGCTTTGAGCGAGAGCCGGTTCTTTTCATACTCGGGACCAAAGATGTCCCCCGTGCCGCCGGTATGCGTCAATAGGTGGCGTACGGTCACCTTCCGCGCGAGCTCCTGGTTCGGATAGTCTGGCAGGACTTTGCTCAGCGGATCGCCGAGCGAGAGTTTTCCCGCCTCGACGAGCTGCAGCGTGGCCACGGCGGTGAACATCTTGTTCATCGAGCCCAGCCGGAACTGCGTGTCGAGAGTGTTGGGCGCTTTCTTCTCCCGGTCGGCCAGCCCGTAGGCCTTCTCGAACAGAGTCTTGCCCTCCTGCGCCACCAGCACCGCGCCGGAGAACTTGCCTTCCGCCGCCTGCCGCGCGGCCTCCCGATCCAGCGATGCCAGCGCCTCGGGGCCGCTCATCCTCGCGACGGCGGCGATATCGGCGGGCCGGGGAATGGCCCGAACGCCCATCCTCTTCACCTGCGGCGGCTCGCCGGCAACCTCCATCTCGAGCCGCGCGTAGGTGTCCGATTCGCGCTCCTTCAGCACCGCCGCCACCGCCCCGGACTCCGCCTTCTCGATTCGAACCAGGTTGAATCCGCCGGTCGCCTCCCGGAACTGGAGCGCGTCGTCGATCTGCTTCGCCCGCTCCGGGTAGTGGGCCTCGAAGAAGGTCTTCATACGGTCGCGATCGCCGGAATTGAAGGCCTCGAGCCAGCGCGAGAACACCTTCGCGGCGGGGGTTTCGGGCGCAGCTTGGCCGCAAAGCTGGACCGCCAACGCGGCCGCCAGGGATAAAGTTCGCCAGTTCATAGGGGTGAAGACGCTTGAGCGCCAAGTATGTCCCGATGATCATAACATGCAGTCGGCCCCGCGCCTGCCATAATAGAAAGGATGATCTGGGTTGCCGTTCTGCTGGCCTTCGCGGGGCCCCCGTTTTGGGAGACCAAGCCGGTACGCCAGTGGAGCCAGGACGAGCTGCACGAGCTGTTGCACGACTCGCCCTGGGCGCGGCCGGCGGTGGATGCGAGCTCGGTGTTCGGCGGCGTCCAGACCTATCTGGCCTCCTCGCGGATTGTCCAGGAGGCGGAAGCGGAGATGGCCCGCCGCCGGGGAAAGGCGAAGGCGGAAACCGCGTCGAACAGCGAAGAGCCCGAGGAAGGGCCCGACGACTACCGCGAGTTCCTGAAAGAGAACGCCGGTAAGTCGCTGGTGCTGGCGGTCCACTATCCGGACACCAAGCCGCTGGCCAACTCCAAGGAAGCGCAGTTGATGGAAAACGAGTGCATCATGAAGATCGGGCGCAAGAAATACAAGATGCAGGGCCATTTCCCCCCCACCCGCCGTGACCCCTACCTGCGGTTGCTGTTCCCCAAGCCCATCGGCCCCAGCGATAAGCGCATCGTCTTTGAGCTCTATCTGCCCGGGACCGACAGCCCCTTCCGCGATGTCCAGTACATCGTCAAGGAACTGGTCTACCAGGGCCAGCCCGACTACTGACCAATAGCAAGTTGACAACCAATTTCGCCATCCGGTAATATAGGAGGGTTTGGCGAGCAGTGTCTTCTGCTCCTGGCTACCCCCGTATGGAGTACGGGCCGGCCGGGGGTCGGCCCCGAGGTTTTGGGCGGAGATCAAGAGCCGCTTGGAGCATGGGCCGTTCCGGAGCAATTCCCTCGCAGTGGACAGCGGGCCGTGGTTTGGCCGCTGCCGTTTGTTTACAGAGCCGGTGAAGGTCCAGAGGCTTGCGTGGTGTGCGGCCCGAGGTATGCCGGAAACAACGTAATAAGAGGATCGTTCGTGCCGACCTTCAATCAACTCGTGCGCAGCGGGCGCAGGCCGCCCCGCTGGAAGACAGCCAGTCCGGCGCTGCAAAGCTGCCCGCAGCGGCGCGGCGTGTGCACCCGCGTGTATACCTCCACGCCCAAGAAGCCCAACTCGGCGCTGCGGAAAGTGGCCCGCGTGCGGCTGACCAACGGGATCGAGGTCACCACCTACATTCCCGGCGTGGGACACAACCTCCAGGAGCACTCCATCGTGCTGATCCGGGGGGGCCGCGTGAAGGATCTGCCGGGCGTGCGGTACCACGTGGTGCGCGGAGCGCTGGACACCGCCGGGGTAGCCAACCGCAAGCAGGGACGGTCCAAGTACGGGGCCAAGCGCCCCAAAGCATAAAGCGCTATGCCACGCAGACGACAAGCTGAAGTTCGGGAGGTCCAGCCGGACCCCATTTACAACTCCACGATGGTGGAGAAGTTTATTTGCTCCATGATGTGGGAGGGCAAGAAGGCGGTCGCGCAGCGGATCTTCTACGGCTCGATGGACAAGATCCGCGAGCGGTCCGGCGACGACCCCCTCAAGCTGTTCAAGAAAGCGGTCGAGAACTGCAAACCGATGTTGGAAGTGAAGACGCGGCGGGTGGGCGGCGCCAACTATCAGGTGCCGATCGAGGTGCCCAATAACCGGCGCACCAGCCTGGCCATCCGCTGGATCATCCTCAATGCCCGGAGCCGCCCGGAGAAGGGGATGCCCGAGAAGCTGGCCAACGAATTGAATGACGCCGCCAACCTGAGGGGCGGGGCGATCAAGAAGAGGGACGACGTCCACCGTATGGCGGAGGCCAACAAGGCCTTCGCGCATTACCGCTGGTAACAACCGCATGGCACGAACCGTCGCGCTCGACAAGATGAGGAATATCGGCATCGCCGCCCATATCGATGCCGGTAAGACCACTACGACCGAGCGCATCCTGTACTACACCGGCCGCACCCACAAGCTGGGGGAAGTCCATGAGGGCACGGCCATCATGGACTGGATGGAGCAGGAGCAGGAGCGCGGCATCACCATCACGTCGGCGGCCACCACCTGCCGCTGGCGCGACATCCAGATCAACATTATTGACACGCCGGGCCACGTCGATTTCACCGCCGAAGTCGAGCGCAGCCTGCGCGTGCTGGACGGGGCCGTGGCGGTCTTCGACGCCGTGGCCGGCGTGCAGCCCCAGTCCGAGACGGTGTGGCGCCAGGCCGACAAGTACAGCGTCCCGCGCATCTGCTTCATCAACAAGATGGACCGCGTGGGAGCGGACTTCTACCATTCGGTGGAAACCATCGTCAGCCGCCTGAAGTGCCGCCCGGTGCCGATCCAGCTTCCGGTGGGCCGCGAGGAGCACTTCAAAGGCATCGTCGACCTGGTGGAGATGAAGGCGCTGGTGTGGCGCGACGAGACCCTAGGCGCCGAGTACGACGTGATCGAGATCCCGGATGACCTGGTGGAGGATGCCAGGCGCTACCGCGAGAAGTTGATCGAGGCGGTGGCCGAGTACGACGACCAGTTGTTCGAGAAGTTCGTCGAGGGGCAGCCGCTGACCAACGACGAGATCCGGCGCGGCATCCGCAAAGCGACCATCGCGCTGAAGATTTTCCCGGTGATCTGCGGCTCGGCCTTCAAGAACAAGGGCGTGCAGACCATGCTGGACGCGGTGGTCGACTACCTTCCTTCCCCCCTCGAGATCCCCTCCATTCAAGGCGCTTCCCTCGTCAATCGCGAGCAGGTTCTGGAGCGCAAGGCGTCGGACGACGAGCCCTTCGCCGCGCTGGTGTTCAAGATCATGACCGACCCGTTCGTCGGGCAACTGGCCTTCGTGCGGGTCTACTCCGGGCGGCTGGTGTCGGGCGAATCGGTGTTCAACGTCGCCAAGGGCCGCAAGGAGCGGATCGGGCGCCTGCTGCGCATGCATGCCAACAAGCGCGAGGAGATCCAGGAAGTGCTGGCCGGGGACATCGCGGCCATGGTGGGACTGAAGACCGTATCGACCGGAGACACCATCTGCGACGAGAAGGAGCCGATCGTTCTGGAGTCGATCGTATTCCCGACGCCGGTGATCCAGCTTGCCGTGGAGCCCAAGACCAAGGCGGACCAGGAAAAGCTGGGCATGGCCATCCAGAAACTGGCGCAGGAGGATCCCACCTTCAAGGTCAACACGGATCCCGACACCGGGCAGACCATTCTGTCCGGCATGGGCGAGCTGCACCTGGAGATTATTGTCGACCGGATGATGCGGGAGTTCGGCGTGGCGGCCAATGTCGGCAAGCCGCAGGTGGCCTATCGCGAGACCATCCGGAAGACGGCCGAAGCCGAGGGGCGCTGGGTCCGGCAGACCGGCGGCAAGGGCCAGTACGGCGTGGTCAACCTGCGTATCGAGCCGCTGGCGCAAGGCTCGGGCTTCGAGTTCGAGAACGCCATCTTCGGCGGCGTGGTGCCCAGGGAATACATCAAGCCGGTGCAGCAGGGCGTGGAAGAGGCGCTGGAAGGCGGCGTGCTGGCCGGGTACCCCATGTCGGACGTCAAGGTGACCCTTTTCGACGGGAGCTACCACGAAGTCGATTCCTCGGAAATGGCCTTCAAGCTGGCCGGGTCGGTCGGGGTGAAGGAAGCCGCCAGGCGCGCCAAGCCGGTGTTGCTGGAGCCGGTGATGGCGGTGGAAGTGGTGGTGCCGGAAGAGTACATGGGGGACGTGATCGGGGACCTGAACTCGCGCCGCGGCAAGATCGAAGGCATGGAGCTGAGGGGCACCACCCAGATCATCAAGTCCTCGGTGCCGCTGTCGGAGATGTTTGGTTACGCCACCGACGTGCGCTCGCGCACGCAGGGCCGGGGCAGTTTCACCATGCATTTCGGCCGCTACGAGGAAGTCCCGGCCAGCCTGGCCGAGGAGATCATCAACCGGGTGCAGGGGAAGGTGACGAGATAACATGGCTAAAGAAAAATTCGATCGCAGCAAGCCGCACGTCAATATCGGGACGATCGGGCACATCGACCACGGCAAGACCACGCTGACGG
>JACOSH010000480.1 GCA_016178945.1 Acidobacteriota bacterium | reverse complement strand
GTGGGTGGTTCCCCTGCACACCCAGCTTGTCGGCAATTTGCGCCCGGCGCTGCTGATGTTGTTCGCCGCGGTGGTTTCCGTGCTGCTGATCGCCTGCGCCAATGTCGCCAACCTGCTTCTGGCGCGCGCCGCCTCGCGCGAGCGCGAGATCGCGGTCCGCGCGGCGCTGGGCGCGGGACGCGGCCGGCTCATCCGGCAGTTGCTCACCGAATCCGCCGTGCTGGGCTTGGTGGCGGGCGCGCTGGGTCTGGGGCTGGCGGTATGGGGCGTCGATGCGATCACCCGCCTGGGCCCGCGGGACATGCCCGGCCTCGACGATATTCGCGCGGACAGCCGCGTCCTGGCCTTCACGTTTCTGATCTCGCTGGCCACCGGCATCGTCTTCGGCCTGCTGCCGGCCTTCGCGGCCACGCGCCTCGATCTGAGCGAGTCGCTCAAGGAAGGCGGACGCGCCGCCACCGCGGGTCCCGGCGGCCGCCGCCTGCGCCAGGCTCTGGTAGTGGCCGAGATCGCCGCCGCCGTCGTTCTGGTGGCCGGCGCCGGGCTCCTCATCCGCAGTTTCGCCAAGCTGCGCGCCGTCGATCCGGGATTCCGGCCCGAGCGCCTGCTCACCATGAAAAGGGTGGTCTCCCAGTCCACGCACCGCGAAGGCCCGCAGGTTGCCGCGCTCTACCAGCAGATCCTGGACCGCCTTGCCCAACTGCCAGGAGTCGAGTCGGCCGGCATGGTCAGCGACCTGTTCCTGAGCAAGACCCCCAACTCCGGCAACTTTTCGATCGAAGGGCGCCCGCCCGTGCCGATCGAGCAGCAGATCGAAGCCACGCTCGACGCGGTGAGCCCCGCCTACTTCGCCGCCATGGGCGTGCCGCTGCTGAAAGGACGATTCTTCGACCAGCGGGATGGGGCAAACTCGCCGCCGGTGGTCCTGATTAACGACACCATGGCCCGCCGTTTCTGGCCCGGCGAGGACCCGGTCGGCAAGCGCTTCACCTTCGGCAGCTCCCCGGGACCCAACCCCCGCTGGCTGACCGTCGCCGGCGTGGTGGGCGACATGCGCCGCCAGGGCCTGGACCAGGCCGCGCGCTGCGAAACCTTTCTTCCGCACGCTTTGCGCCCGCGCCGCGGGATGACCCTGGTGGTGCGCACGCGGTCCGAGCCGGCGCAGGCAATCGCTTCGGTGCGATCGCTGATCCGCTCTATCGCACCGGACCAGCCGCTGTTCGCCATGGCCGCCATGGAAGAGCTGCTGGGCGAGTCGGTGGCGCAGCGCCGCTTCCACATGGTGCTGCTGGGCGTCTTTTCCGCGCTGGCCCTGGCGCTGGCGGCCATCGGCATCTACGGCGTGATGCATTACGCGGTGGTCCAGCGGACGCCGGAGATCGGCATCCGCATCGCCCTGGGCGCGCGCCCGGCGGATGTGCTGCGCCTGGTCCTGCGCCAGGGATTGAATCTCACCCTGACGGGCCTGGCCGTGGGCCTGATCGCGGCGCTGGCCTTCACGCGCCTGATGTCCACGCTGCTGTTCGGGGTCGCGCCGGGCGATCCGGCCACCTTCGCCGGCGTCGGCCTGCTGCTGGCCGCGGTGGCCCTGGCGGCCAGCTATGTTCCCTCGCGCCGCGCTTCCCGGGTGGATCCGATGGAAGCGCTGCGCCATGAATGAGGCGCTCATGCAGACTCTGCTCCACGACCTCCGTCACGGCCTGCGCGTGTTGCGCAAGAGCCCCGGCTTCACCGCCGTCGCCGTCCTGGCCCTGGGCCTGGGCATCGGCGCCACCAGCGCCATCTTCAGCGTGATCGACGCGGTGCTGTTGCGCCCGCTGCCGTACCAAGACCCGGACAGGCTGGCGATTGTCTGGGAGCGCAGCAGCCGCACGGACACCAACGTGATCTCGCCCGCCAATTTCCTGGACTGGCGGGCCCGGAACCAGGTATTCGAAGGCCTCGCTGCGTACGTGCCCAGCCGCGCCAACCTCACCGGGTCGGGCGAGCCCGAAGAGCTGCCGGTCCAGATCGTGACGGCGAACTTTTTCCCGCTGCTCGGCGCCGAACCGCTGCTGGGACGCGTCCTGCAGCCGGAAGACGACAAGCCGGGCGCGCCCCGCGTGGTGGTGATCAGCCACCGCCTGTGGCAGCGGCGCTTCGGCGGCGACCCTGGAATCGCCGGCCGCTCGATCACGCTGGGCGGCGCTCCCCATGCGGTCGTGGGAGTGATGCCGCCCGGCTTTCAGTTCCTGAGTCCCACGAGCGAGCTGTGGAGCGCGATGGGACTCGACCCCGCCCGCAATTATCGCCAGAGCTCGGGCCGCTACATGTACGCGGTGGCGCGCCTGAAGCCGGGCGTGAGCCGCGAGCAGGCGCAATCCCAGATGGACTCGATCGCCCGGCGGCTGGAGCAGGACTATCCCGCCTTCAACAAGAACTGGGGCGTGAACGTGGTGCTGCTGCCGGAGCAAGTGTCGGGCGGCGTGCGCCGGGCGCTGCTGGTCCTGCTGGCCGCCGTCGGGGCCGTGTTGCTGATCGCCTGCGCCAATGTCGCCAACCTGCTGCTGGCCCGCGCCGCCTCGCGCCAGCGCGAGATGGCTATCCGCGCCTCGCTGGGCGCCGGACGCTGGCGCGTGGCGCGCCAACTGCTCACCGAGAGCGTGCTGCTGGCCCTGCTGGGCGGCGTGTTGGGCGTGCTGCTGGCGCAGTGGGGCGTGGCTGGATTGGTGGCGCTCAGCCCGAAGAGCCTGCCGCGCGCCGCCGAGATCGCCGTCAACACGAGGGTTCTGGGTTTCTCGGCCCTGGTGGCGCTGCTGGCCGGCGTGCTGTTCGGTCTGGCCCCGGCGCTGGCCGCCGCGCGCGGGAATCCGGGGGATTCGCTTAAGGAGGGAGGCCGCGCCGGAACCGGCTCCGCCACCCACCGCGCGCGGCAGGTGTTTGTGGTGGCGCAACTTGCGCTCACGCTCATCCTGCTGACCGGCGCCGGCCTGTTGATCCGCAGCTTCTTCCTGCTTCAGGCGGTCGACCCCGGACTCCGTCCCGATCACCTGCTCACCCTGCGCGTGCTCATTCCGGGCCGGATTTACCGCGAGCCGGCGCAGCGCATCCGTTTCTTCCAGCAGGCGGTGGACCGCATCCGGGCGCTGCCCGGAGTGCGCTCCGCCAGCGCGGTCAGCTTCCTGCCGTTCGGCGGCATGGCCGCGGGCACCGGCTTCACGGTCGCCGGACGCCCCGCGCCGGCGCCTGGGGAAAAAATGGTCACCGTGGTCCGGACCGTGATGCCGGGCTACTTTCAGACCATGGGCATTCCACTGCTCCGCGGGCGCGATTTCAGCGAGCAGGACAACTCCCGGTCCGCGCCCCACCGGTTCATCGTGAATCAGGCCCTGGTCCGGAAATATTTTCCCGGCGAGGATCCGCTCGGCAAGTCGATCTCGGTGGCCATGGACGACGAGAACCCGTATGGCGAGATCGTCGGCGTGGTCGCCGATCTGAAGGAAGGCTCGCTCGACGGGAAGCCGGAGCCCACCACGTATTACAACCATGCCCACCTGATCTACACTTCCATGACGTTTGCGATCCGCACCGAGGCCGACCCGCTGGGCATGTCGCGGGCCGCCGCCGCGGTCATCCGCGCGCTGGACTCGAACCAGCCCGTGGCCGAGGTCCGCACGATGGAAGAGGTAATCGGCGAGACTACCTCCCGCGCCCGCTTCAACGCCCTGCTGCTGGCCGTGTTCGCCGGGGTCGCCCTGATCCTGGCCGCCGTCGGGGTCTACGGAGTGCTCTCCTACGCCGTCACCGAACGGACGCAGGAAATTGGCCTGCGCATGGCTCTGGGGGCGGAAAGCCGCGACGTGCTGGGGATGGTGGTGGCGCAGGGAATGCGTCTGGCGCTGATCGGGGTCGCGGCGGGCCTGGCCGGATCGCTGGCGGTGACCCGGCTGCTGGCGACTCTGCTGTTCAGCGTGAAAGCGGCGGATCCGCTCACGTTTTCGGGCGTGGCCCTGCTTCTGCTGCTGGTGGCTTTGGCGGCGGCTTACCTTCCCGCGCGAGATGCTCTCGATCGGCGGAAGGCCGAAGCCTTCCTGTGACCTCTTCCTGGAGCATGCTCGTAAGCGGAAGTAACACCTGACCGGACCGAAGTCCGGCCTGACGACGATTGCCGGCCGGCAAAAACTCATCGCGGCGGCCTCAAGGTGCGAGGCCACCTCTTCCCAATTCCAGATTATCAGGCGTGTCAAGAGAGTTTGCAAAAAACTAAGCGTAATGTATTGAAAAGAGACGAAAGATAGTCTGTGAACGGATGGTGGCGCGGAGGCGAGCGTGACGGCCGTCTATGACGCGACAGTAAAGAGAAGCTAGTGGGTGTATACTGGCCGGGAGCCGGGAAACCCAAATGGGGATCCCGCTGGAAGCGGGGGGGGGGACATGATCAACAGATTTATCGACGCGAGCCGCGCGCTGATCAGCCCGAGACCGGTACAGCGCATGAAGCGGCTGGACGCAGCCCGAAACTACCAGGGCCACACCCATTTCTGGGAGAGGGCGCTTTCCCGCCGGCGGATGCTCCAGGCAGCCGGGGCGGCCGCGGGCCTGCTGGGCGCGGGACAGTGGACCAAGGCCCACGCCGCGGTTCCAGGTGACTTCCCGAAGCCGATTCCCGGTGGTTTTACGCGCGCCATTCCTCGATCCCCGGGGAACGGAATCGGATAGTTGTTCACTCATTCCCCATTCCTGGGATTCCGTGCCGGCGAGCCGAAGACGGGAGTTCCCAGGAAACCAAACACTTGCGGCGTGCCTGCAGAGTGGCCAGGGAAATGCGGCGATCTTGGGCCTTGGGGGATGGCACGGGGGTGACTGTTCCCCGGTAGAGGGCCAAGATGTACGCGCCCATTGTAAGGCGCTGCCTGACTGGCAGCGCTACTCATCGCCGTTTGGGCAATCCCGGCGCCAGCGTTCCCGACCTTGCCGGGATGCGACTTGCAGCCCACACCGGGCAACACCGCTTTCGTCCCGATTCCGGTTTGGGAAACACGTGCAAGCTCGCCCGGGGGACAGCGGGAATCACAAACTCTCCGGACACCATCGTGCCGGAGCCAAAATGGAGATTCCGGATCACAAGCTGAATTCCAGAGGACCGGCAGACAACGGGTTGTGCCTACCACGGGCGGTTAGGGATACCAGGTTCCGATAGAAATCAGCGATCCGTGAAAGGAGGGAGAGATGGGTTCCAAGTGCCTGCGAATTGCAGTCTTGTCGCTTCTGGGCTGCGCTTCCATGAGCGCCGTTCCGATCATGTTCGACGTGAACTGCGCTGGTATGAAGGTCGGATCCGTCAGCATCGATACGAGTGGAACCGGCATTTCCGGGGGCTTCACGAGCACGATCGGGGGACCGCCGCCGACCCAGGCCGCGGCAGCCGCCAAGTGCGGGGAGGACCACTTCAACTGGTACCAGATCGTCACCGCGACAACCGCTGTGGGGTTGGTGGACAACGCCGGACGGCCGTTCGGCGCCCCATTCGTGGACCCCCCTGCCGGGGGCTTTGGCGGTCAATGGGCGGATAACCTGCCCTGGTATTTTGACGAGTATCGGCCGCCGGCGGGAACGGCGGGTTTCAACCCGAATTTTCTGACAAGCACGAACACCGTCGGGGATACGCTAAGCTACTTTGATTTTCCTGGTGGGCCTCCTGGCACAAGGCACACTTTCAAGACCTGGCTGGTAAGTCTGAACGCCGATTCTTCGTTTCACTCGTTTCACGGCGGGTTCTCCTGGGAATGGACGAACGTGGCTGGTACCCGATCCGCCGGGAACATCCAATTGCTGGGAGCAGGGATAGTGCCGACGAGGGCCGAATATAATGATCTTATCGGAAACTTCGCGACCAAGATCCCGGAGCCGTCCATGTTGAGTCTGCTGCTGGCCTGTGGAACGCTGGTGTATCTGATGCGTCGAAGACTATGAAGATGGCGGCTCGTCGTTCCGCTCTCGCGCTGGGTTGCCTCCTGCCGCTGATCGGACAGAACGCCAGTGAGACCGCAGTGGTCCATTCCCTCGTTCTTGACGCCAAACATCCCCAGGCGGTGCTGTCGCTGCCCGAGGGAGTGGCGGTCATCGACGCGCAGCAGGCCGGTTCGGAGCTCTCCGAGCGGTATCGAGAGGCGAGGTCGCGGGGCGAAATCAAGTACACGCACGGCGCGCGCCTGGCAATCCTGGCGGCCGGCCCGCTACTGGACCAGCCTGACCAGGTCGCCGCTCGCATGCTCCAGCGGCGAGGTCGCCGGTTCACCCTTGAAGTGGCGCACACCAGCGCCCGTCTGCAAGGCACTGTCCTGTTCCGCAACGTGGTCTGGAGGCCGCTGATTCAGCAAGCCCTCCCCCAGCGGTTGGCCGCGGGCCGCTATCAAGTGGAGGTCGTGTGGCGGGCGCTGGATGCGCTGCCTAATGGCGGACTTCTCGAGAAAAAGACCTTCTCGACAGTTTTCGAGATTACAAGATAGCATTGGACTGTCCAACGCGAGACCGGTGCTATCCGGGGGTTTGGGCGTTCCTGTGGGCACGCTGACCGCGATCTAAACGCACGACGACGAAGGCAAAATGACCTTGGTCCATACTTCCGCGCCTGACAACTTTAGCAAGCCAAACCTGAAAACGCGAAAGCTCGGGGACAGATTGGATTCAACATCAAGGTGCCGTCCGATCAGAGTGGCCCATCTACATTTCTCCTCTCCGATTCTCGGATACCCTTCAGCTTTGAGCGCGGTCGAGCCCCCTGGAAACAGCGCGTCGGCCAATGGTTCCCACGTTCCACAGATCGAGTCCTGGCGGTAGGAATGGAGAACGTTCATTCTCACTCTTGGGAACGCTTTGACGATTGCGTTTTTGTCACCGAGCAGCCAAGCCTCCATCTCCTCTATTGCGAGCCGAAAGAGAACCCTCGGCCTGGGGCGGCAGCGCCTCGGGATTTGCAGCAATTCCTGCTTGAAGCCCAGACAGTCTCTGTCATCGAGATCGACAACCACAACGACCGCGGAGTCCGTGCCTTGAAGGCTTCTTCCATACCCAGCCAGTATCCTCGGCAATTGATCCAGAATAATCCGTTTCCAGGGATCGGTCATGCCCCGAAGATCTCTGGGGACCCTGCCAATCCCCCTGTAGGCGTGCGTCCTCCAGGTATGCGAGTCTCCATGCTTACCGAGGATCTTCGGCAGCAATGAGTTAAGAAGCAGTTCACCAGATGCATCCTCGACCAGAATCTCGAAATGCATCAGGCCGGCCTCGCGTCCAAGTAGTCGCTGTACCACAAACTGCCGAGCGGCAGCCCCTGCTCTACCATGCATTGAACAGTTGAATCTGCGCTGGCTTGCCGGATTGTCGAAAACCCATCCACTCCTTTCTCAAGAACCCATGTCTCCTCAGGCGATAGTGCGTCTACAAAATATGGCTGGTGAGTGGTCACGAAGATCTGCGGCGCGTTTCTCCGGCCGGTGGCATGCGATCGGAACTCGGCGGCCAGGGTCTCCAGCAGTTTATGGTAGAGGCCATTCTCTGGTTCCTCAATGCAGATAAAGGGCGCGGGATCGGGATCCTCCAGCAGTAACATGTAGGCAAACATTTTCAGGGTGCCATCCGACATCTGCTGCGCGAAGAATGGGTCTTGGAACCCGCGGTCATTGAATCGAAGGAGCAGTCTGCCGTCATCGGTCTTTTTCGTGTCGATCCTCATGATGCCCGGGATCTTCATCGCGATCCTGTTCAGAATCGACTGGAATCGATCTCTGTGTTCACGCTCCATGAACTGCACTACATTCCCGAGGTTGTCCCCGTGCATGTTCAAATGCTTCTGCGGACCAGCCATTGGCAGACTGCGGGCTGCGTCAGGCGTAACCTCGGCGCTCGGCAAGAATGACCCATTTGTGCTCACTCAAACCGACCCAGACTAAGATTTTCCGAACCAGTTTGCCTTCGCTGGCGACCCAAGTGGTAACGGTGTCCCCTTGCCCACAGGCAAGAGCACCACCGCGTCGACGTGGTGGTGGGTCACTTTTGCCGAGCAAAGTAGGGTCATTTCTCGCGAGTGCCGAAGGGCGTAAAGTAACTTAGATACCAACTCTCAAGAAACTTTCTGAATTTCGCAATGCGCGGATGAGCCTTCAGCGTCCCCAACGTGGCAACGCCGAGTTTTCTGCGGTCCGTCAATTCCACCGGAATTTGGCCGGCCTCCTCGCCCTCGAAACTTTCCTCGCCAGCCCATGCCTGGCCTTCTCCGCTCTTGAGCAACAAGAACGAAAGTGGCCTACCCCGTTTTTGTCCTTTGCGCCGCTGGCGCAGCCGCTCCTCGGCGACGAACGGGCGACCCGACTTATCCCGGCTGATCGAGAGCTCGTAAGTGATTGGGCGGTCGCCCGGGCTCTCACGATAGTAGATCTCGAAATGAATCGGTCCACTTCCGCCGTATGAAACCAGCCGATCGAAGCCACCCCTCTGCTTCAGGTCGCAGGCCTCCTCTACGCCTACGGCCAAGCAGTCCGACAGGAACCCGAAGGCGTCAAACCCTCGGGGGTCACCCAAAACCGACCATAGAGGGTCACTTCAAAACCGACCAACGATAGACATCACTCGGGACGTTTGATTTTGACTGGAAGGCAGATACCTTCGGTCAACATGAGCAATGTCTTGAGCGAAGAAAACAAG
>JACOSH010000113.1 GCA_016178945.1 Acidobacteriota bacterium | reverse complement strand
GTTTTTGCGGACGATTATCGGCAGACGGGCCGCGCCCTGCCGAAGCCGAATCCCTCCTCCTGATCCCCGCGATCAGATCCGATGGAAGGCCTTGAGAATCTCCCGCGTGGAGTACTGCAGCGCGATGGGGCGGCCGTGGGGACAGCTCATGGGGCAGTCGGTGGCGGCCAGAGCGGCGAGCAGCCATTCCATCTTCTTGTGGTCCAGCCGCGTATTGATCTTGATTGCGGCGCGGCAGGCGATGGAGGCGGCCAGGCCCCGGCGCAGATCGTCCATGGAGAGGCCTCGCGATTCGGCGTCCGCGTTCTCCAGGATCTCGTAGACCAGCTTCTCCAGGTCGGCGGGACCGACCGCGGCGGGCGCGGCCTTGATCGCCAGGGTGCGATGACCGAAGGGCTCGGTTTCAAAGCCGATGGCGTTCAGTTCCCCGGCGATGCGCGCGTACTGGATCTGCTGCTCGGCGGTTAGCTGGAGCACCATCGGCATCAGCAGGGATTGCATCTCGACGCGCCCGGAGGCGCGCTGGCGGAGCACCTGTTCGAACAGGATGCGCTCGTGGGCCACGTGCTGGTCGACGATCCACAGGCCATCGCGCCCGGCGGCGATGATAAAGCTCTCGTGGATCTGTCCCAGCGGGCGCAGATCGCCCAGGGCGGTGAGAGAGGAAGGCGAAGCCGCCAGCGCCTCCGGGGGGAAGCCGCCGTGCGTGTCGGGGACGCGCAGCTTGACCGGGGCCGGGGCGGCGGCGTCCAGCGGAATGCCGCCGGCGCCGAAGTCGAAGCGGGGCGCGGGGGCGGGCGCGGGGGCCAGCGTGAATTCCGGCAGCGGAGCGGGTGAGGGAAGGCCGGATTCCGGCAAGGGCAGGGAAGAGTCGAATTCCGGCAGGCCCGAGCTCGGACCCGGGCTGAAGGCCGGAGCGGGACGCGATTCGATCAGCCGCTCGCGCAGCGCGTCGCGCACGAAGTCGTGCACGAAGCTCTGGTGGCGGAAGCGCACCTCGGTCTTGGAGGGGTGCACGTTGACGTCGACCTCCTCGCAGTCGCACTCCAGGAACAACAGCGCGAAGGGAAAACAGGCCGGCGGCATCAGGTTGTGGTAGGCCGAGGAGATGGCGTGCAACAGCAGCCGGTCGCGGATCAGACGGCGGTTGACGAAGATGAAGATCGAGTTGCGGTTGGACTTTTGCACCTGCGGGCGGGAGACGAAGCCGGTGAGTCTGAACGTGCGGCTGGCGGGCTCGTCCGGCTCGCGGCGATATTCGGCGATGGCTTCCGGCGGCGGGACCGAAGGGGCCGGCAGCCGCAGCTCCCCGGTGCAATCGCCCAAAGGGATCAGCTCATCCATCGCCTGGCTGCCGAAGACCTGGTAGACCCGCTCCCGCAGCGAGCCGACGGGTGTGGCGCGCAGCAGGCCGTTGCCGCTGTCGGCCAACTCAAAGGTCTTGCCGGGATGGGCCAGGCTGTAGTGGGTGGCCAGGGAGGCGATGTGCGCCAGCTCGGTCGAATCGGAACGGAGAAACTTCTTGCGCGCGGGCACGTTGTAGAACAGGTCGCGGACCGTGACGACCGTGCCGGAAGCCAGCGCCGCCTCCTGACAACGCAGCATCTTGCCGCCGGCGATCTCGATCTGGGTCCCGGTGGCCTCCTCCGGCGCGCGGGTTTCCAGCAGCAGCCGCGAGACCGAGGCGATGGACGGCAGCGCCTCGCCCCGAAAGCCCAGCGTGGCGATCGAGAGCAGGTCCTTGACGTCCCGCAGTTTGCTGGTGGCGTGGCGCTCAAAGGCCAACAGGGCGTCGTCGCGCAGCATGCCGCAGCCGTCGTCGGCGATCCGCAGCAGCCGCCGTCCGCCGCTTTCCACGTCGATGCACAGGCGCGTGGCCCCGGCGTCCAGCGAGTTTTCCAGCAATTCTTTGACGACTGAAGCGGGCCGTTCGACGACTTCACCGGCGGCGATCTTGTTGGCGACCTGGTCGGGCAGTACGCGGATACGACCCATGACGGGCGTCCGCTACTGTACCACAACCCCCCGTTCGTCGAGCAGCTCGCCGGTGCGGCGCAGCAGGTTGAGCAGGTTGCGGCGATAGTTCACGGACTCGGCCACCAACTGCGATTCGGCTTGCACCAGGTTCTGGCCGAACTGGAGGAGGAAGAACAATTGGCTGGTGCCGAGCTCGTACTTCTTCTGCTCGGCTTCAAGCTGCTTCAAAGCCAGATCGCGGAACACGGTGGCCAGCCGGACGCTGGCTTTGCTGGACTCGACCTGGCTGACGGCGTTCATCACATCCAAGCGGACCTGCTGCTCCAGGCTGCGCACCGACAGCGTGTCCTGCTTCTTGCGGATCAGCGCGTCGGCCATGTCCGCCGCCGCCGCGCGGTTCCGGACCGGCAGGGTCAACTGAAAGCCGAAACTGTAGATGGGGAATCCGAAGCCGAACAACTGATCCAGGGCGTCGCCGATTCCCCCGGGGATCTGGGAGACGATGGTGGCCCGGCCGCCCACATCGTTGAACACGTTGGTGCGCTGGAAAAAATTGCCGCCGCGGCCCTGCGAGGTGTAGTTGCCCGTCAGGTTGAAGGCCGGACGCAATTGGTTGGTGGCCGACTTGATGCTCAGATCGTCGACATCCAGCCGCTGGATAGCGGCCTTGAGATCGGGCCGGTAGGCCAGCGCCCGCTCCACGGCCATCTCGGCGTCGACGGTGCCGGAATCGGCCGGAGGCAGCACGGTCTCGGTGGGAATGATCGAGGCCTTCCGGTAGGTCGGGTCCAGGTCCGCGCCGATCTGCTTGCGCAGGCGGTCTTCCGACTGGGAGACGCGGAACAGAGCCTGGGAAACGCCGATCTCGGCCGAGGCGTACTGCGCCTGGGGCTGGTAGATATCCAGCCGGGACAGCGCGCCGAGTTCCAGTTCCCGCTCGGCCCGCTTCAAAGCGGCCTGATAGAGCTTCTGCGATTCCTCTTGGACGCGCAGGTTCTCACGGGCCTGCACCAGGTTCCAGTAGTCCAACTCGGCGTCGCTCAACAGCGTCATCAGGCGGTCGCGCAGCGTGTATTCGGACACCCGCAGACTGCTGCGCGCGATCGAAATCGGAATCCGGTTGACGAAGGCGCCCCGGTCCCGCAGCAACGGCTGGGTAAACCCGATCTGGAGATTGGAAGTGATCGACGGATTGAAGGTGACGAATTGGCTGTTGCTGGAAACCTTGGAACCCGCGAAGCTCACATTAAAGGCAGTCCCGGTTTCCATGGTCTGGCGGTACTGGAAGTTGTAGGGCTGGGTCAACTGGGACAGCGTGGCCGCGCCCTGCAATACGTCGTTGGTCGGGCTCTTCTGCCGCGAGCTGGTAAAGCTGGCCAGACCCAGCGGATCGAACCTTCCGAAGGCGCGCTGGATGGCGTTCTTCTGGAACTCCACGTTGAGCCGGGTGATCTGGACGTCGGTATTGTTGGCCAGCACCAGCTCGAGATAGGAACGGAGCGACAGCTCCATCCGGCTGTCGTGGACGAAATCCGACAGCCGAACCGGAGGCTTCATCTCCACGCGCGGGCTGGGGTTGGAAAAGGTCTGCCGGAAGTAGGCGGCCTTGGGGAAGAATACGTTCTCCACGGGAGCTTGCGCCAGGGCCGCGACAGTCAGGCAGAGCACACAGGCTGGGAATCTGGAAATCATAAGAATATAGACGTTACTCGTAGCGGATCGCCTCGATGGGATCCAGCTTGGCGGCCTGCACCGCGGGGTAGATGCCGAACAACAGGCCGATGAACACCGACACGCCGAAGGCCACGGCGACCGAGGAGGTCGTCACCACGGTCGGCCAGCCGGCCTGCAACGAAATGATCCTCGACAGCGCGAACCCAAAGGCGATCCCGATCAGCCCGCCCACGATGGAGATGAGCACGGCCTCGGTGAGGAACTGGCGAATGATGTCGCCCTGGCGCGCGCCGATGGCGCGGCGGATGCCGATCTCGCGGGTACGTTCCAGCACCGTGGCCAGCATGATGTTCATGATCCCGATGCCCCCCACCAGCAGCGAGATGCCGGCGATGGAGATCATGACGATGGCGAACAGTTTCTGGGTCTCCTGCTCCTGCTTGAGCAGGCCGGCGGGGACCACCACGGTGAAGTCGCCGGCGTCCTTGTGCGTGGAGGCCAGGATGGCGCGAACCACGCCCTCCGTCTCGATCGAATCGGTGCCCTTGGTGACCTTGATGTAGATGCCGTCGATCTCGTCCTTGAGCCAGGCGTTGTTGTCGTCGAAACGGCGCATCACCGCGTTCAGCGGGGCGACGATCACGTTGTTGCGGTTGAACGCCTGCACGCTCTCGGCCTCGTCCGCGGTGGCCTGCGGCGCCATGACGCCCACTACCTGCAGCCAGCTATCGTTCACCTTCACGTACTTGCCGATGGCGTCGTCGTAGCCCAGCAGGTTGACTTTGGCCGCCTCGCCCAGCACGCAGACGGCCTCCGAGCGCAGATTCTCCTCCTCGGTGAAGAAGCGGCCCGCCACCATCTTCAGGCTGTTGATCTCCCTGAAAACCGGGAGCACGCCGATCAACTGCGGCGTCTCCTGGTTGGTCTTGGGCAGCACCCGCTGCGGCTTGAAACGCTTGCGCGGCGTGATCGCCTCGATGCCCTGCACGTTCTCGGCGATGGCGCGGTAATCGCGGAAGGTGAGGCCCGGCGAGATAGCGCGCAGCGCCTGCAGCTCGTTCATGTCGGCCGCCTCGCGCGCCTCGATGATCACGTTGTTGACGCCCAGTTGGTCGATCATGTCGAGCATCTTCTTCTGCGCGCCGGCCGTGATGGACAACATCGCCACCACCGCGCCGACGCCGAAGATCATTCCAAGCATCGTCAGCAAGCTGCGCAGCTTGTGGACCAGGAGGCTGGAAAGCCCCATGTAAAGTTCGGGCAAATATCCGGAAATACCTGACATGATCGTTACTTGGGCCTGCCTCCACCACCGGTCCCGCCGCCGGGCGTGGCCCCCATGCCCTTGCCGGGGGCTGCGGTTTTCTGGTCCTTCTTGTCGGTTTCTTTCTTCTTCAAGGGGTCGGACAGCGCGATGACTTCACCCGGCTTCAATCCTTCCCCGACGATCAGGACGGACTCGCTGCGTTTGGCCGGTTTGATGAACCGCTCTTCAAACCGCGCGCCGTTGTGCACGTAGACGAAGGTCTTGCCATCCTTCTCGAAGACGGCCTGGTTGGGGATATGGATGGCGTCGGAGACTTTCTCGACGATGATCTGGACGTCGGCCAACAGGCCGGGCCGCAGCAAGATGTCCAGTTGGGAATCCTCTTCGGGGGGCAGCGGCAGTTTGGCGTTGGCCCGGTCCTTGTCATCCTGTGTCATGGGCGGCTCCTTGCGCGGGTCCTCCGCGACCGCCGCGTTCGGGCCGCCTGCGCCGCCCTGCCGCCCGCCGCCGGGGGCCCGGAAACCAATCCCGCCGCCGGGTCCGCCGGGACCACCAGAACCGCCCTGTCCCCCGCCCATCAGTTCCCGCATCTTGGCGAACACTTTCTGGCGTTCTTCGTTCGAGAGATCGCCAATGCTCTTCTTGCCGATCATCTTCTGCAATTCTTTCTTCACCGGTTCGGGCAGCCGGTCTAGCATGGACTGGAACATGGCGCGCCGCTGCTCGTCGGACATGCCGGCCCCTCCGCCCTGCCTGCCGCCACCGGCGCCCCCTTGCTGACCGCCGGGCATGCCGCCTCCGCCGGGGAAACCTCCGCCGGCCATGGCGCCGGGCATGGCGCCGCCGGGCATCCCACCGCCCTGCATTCCTCCGGGCATCCCGCCGCCGCCCTGCATGATCACAGCCCCGCCCGGCATCGCGCCGCCAGGGAATCCGCCGGGCATGCCGCTCATCATCATGCCCGCCGGAAACGCCGAGGTCGCGGGCGCCTTCTTGGCGTTCCGCTCTGCGGTCTCCATCACGCGCCGGATCTGCTCGGGAGTCGCACCCAGGCCGCCCATCAGCTCCTTCATGTCGACGGAGAACACCACTTCAAACTTCTTGCCGGGATCGCCGCCAAACGGATTCGAGGTCGCGGTGCCGCTCATGGCCTTGATCTTGCCGTGGAAGATTTTCTCCGGGACCGCGTCGAGCTGGATGTTCACGTCCTGCCCTTCGCGCAGATTGGCGCGATCGAGCTCGCCGACTTTGGCGGCCACTTCCAGCTCCGACAGGTCCAGCACATCGGCCACCTGGGTGCCCGGCTGCACGGTGTCGCCCTCGCGGATATCCGGCGCCTGCTGGCCGAACATCATCATGCCGCCGCGGTTCTGCTTGATGGCCACCAGGCCGGTGATCGGCGCCAGGACCTTGCACTGGGCGATCCGCTGGCGCTCCCGCGCCACGTCGATCAGCGACTTGTTGCGTTTCTCCCGCAGCACGGCCAGCTCCGCCTGCGCCTGGTCGCGCCGGGACTTGATGTCGCTCTCGAGCTGCTGCAAGCGCCGCCGCGACTCTTCCAAATTGAGGATATTCTTCTTGGCGTCGATTTCCGCCAGTAACTCGTTGCGCTTCACTTCCAGTTCGGCGCGCCGCACCGAATAGCGCGCCTTGAGCAGCTCCACCTGGTCCTGGTTTTCGCGCATGGACAGGTCCGCCTGGGACTTCTTGGTCTGCTCGTCGATCTGCTCGACCTCCAGCAGCGTCTCTTCCAGTTGCGAGCGCCGCTCGGAGTCGTCGAACTCGACGATCAGATCCTTGTCCTTGGCCAGCGAGCCGAGCGGCGCCAGCTTGGTCACCTGCACCGTGGAGAAGAGGTTTGGCGCGGTCAGCGTCACCGAGCGCACGGCGCGCAACTCCCCGCGGGCGTAGGCCCGCACCACCACGTCGCCCTTGCGGACTTTAGTGGTGGCCACCGCCAACTGCTTTTGCGGAAGCTGCTGAAAATACTTGTAGCTGGCGTAGACACCGCCTCCCAACACCAGCACCAGCAAGACACGAGTGAAAAGCTTTTTCATGGGATAAATGGTCCGTCCGCGCTAAAACTTCTTCCGCGCGCGCTTGGCCGCCTCCACGGGATTCTCCAGGGTCACCAGCTCGCCTTCCTTCAGCCCGCCGGTCACCACCAGGTCGTCCTCGTTCCTCTGCCCAACCGTGATCGTCCGGGTCAGGAACTGCTGTCCCTTTTGCACGTAGACCGCGGGCTTCCCGTTTTGGGGAAAGCTGGCCTTGGCGGGAATCAGCAGCGCGTTGGGAGTGCGCTGGATAATCACCTCCGCCGAGGCGCTCATGCCGGGGCGCAGCCGCGGATCGAGGGCCTTCAGCGTGGCGCGGGCCGGGAACACCTTTTCCGAGGTCATGAATCCCTTGTAGATCAGGGCGGCGATCGGGCTGATCCAGTCCAACTCGGCGACGAACTCCCGGTCCGGGATCGCGTCGACCCGCATCTTCACG
>JACOSH010000519.1 GCA_016178945.1 Acidobacteriota bacterium | reverse complement strand
TTCGTCGGCCAGTTTGCGCACGCTCTTGCAGGTCCACCGCAGCGGCGACTCGGGATCTCCTCGTGTGACAGGCTCCACCAGTCTTTCCAAATCCTGGATCAACGACGGATCTTTGGCCAGGGTTTTTTTGCGCCCCCCGCCTGGCCGGCGAATGCGTGGCCCACGTTCTTGCGGCTTGCGCTCGGGCTTCTGCTTCAGTTCCGCCAGTCCTTCGTGGATCGCACGTCTCGACACGCCGCTAGCGCGCCACCAGTGAGATGCCACCGCGGCCGATTGTGGCACTTTCTGCGGCCGCCCACAGCCGACGTGTCCGCTCGTCCAACCAAGGCTTCAGCCACTTAAATCGACTTGCAAGCTCCTGCTCGCTGGCCACGAGAACATTGTACGCCAACCTTGTTCCAATTGCTACAGTTATTTTCTTACGATCCCTTAGCGTGGGCAATCCTCTCGCGCTGCTGTGCGTCGGCCCGGCCCATTTTCTGATCGGCGTGCTGGCGCCGGTCGGGATGCTGGCCTCAGCGGCTCTAACAAGGAAGGCTCCACGTGGGCCACGGTAGCCAGCGCGCTGGTCTTGTACTTCAAGCCGAAGTGAAGTAATGATCGGTGTTCTTCCTAATTCCTTTTGCCTTTTGATTTTTGCCTTTTGCCTTTTGCCTTTTTTCAGGACTCACGGCTCCATCCCCGGGCTGTACTGGTTCAGGAACATCAAAAAGTCCGACGCCTCCAGAATATCCTGGGCCCGGAAGCGGATCGAGTGGGAATCCGGGCGCTCGATGATCCGCAGGTAGGACAAGGCCTCGGCCGGCAGATAGTTCTTGAAGCTGACGTCCACGGTGACCGGCGCCTTCACCCGGTAGGGCTGGAAGTCCCGCCGCCGTGCCAGTGCGGCCTTCACCTTGCGGGCGATCACTTCGCGCGCCGCTTCCGGAGTCAGCGTATTGGCGGAGTGAAAGCCGAGCGTGCGCTTGGTCTCGGCGCCTTCAATCGGCCCGATGGCCGCGCGCACCTCCTCGATGGCCGCGTCGTCGCCCGAGATCAAGATGACCGGAACCCCGTAGTGCCCGGCGACGGCGGCGTTGAGCGCCCCCTCGGTGACCGCCGCGCCATTCAGCGCGATGCGCGTCAGCCGCGCGCTCGAAATGGTGTGTGCTCGCACGCCGCGCGGGTTGTTGGTGGAAGCGTGATAACCGAGGAACATCGCGGCGTCGAAGCTCGCGTCCAGGCCCGCCATCATGCCCTGGCGGCGCGGCCAGGACCGCACCAGACGCACCTCCTTCGGAAACATCTCCACCAGCAGGTTCTCGCCGTTGCCGTGCGAATCGCTCACCAGGATCTCGGTGGCGCCAGCCTCCTGGGCCGCCCCGACTGCCGCCAGCACTTCCCGCGTCATGAACTCGCGGAAGCGCGCGTATTCGAAGCCAGCGGGTGAAAGCTGGTCGCCGGTGACCACGCCGGCGACGCCTTCCATATCGGCCGAGATGTAGAGCTTGAGTTTCTGGGCGGGCGCGGCCGCGCTCGCGCACAACAGCAGGACCGCCAACTGGCGCATAGCCCCCTCAGTGTGGCACTAGGGGCTGGGCGAAGCAAGCCTTACACGCTGAACGAGCTGCCGCAGCCGCAAGTCGACTTCACGTGTGGGTTGTTGAACTTGAAGCCGGCTCCTTCCAGGGTCTCGACGTAGTCGACCTCGACGCCGTCCAGATACAGCAGGCTGGCCTGGTCGACGAAAACCTTCAAACCATCATAGTTGTAGGTCTTGTCGAGCATGTTCGGGGTGTTCTCGAAGGCCATCGAATAGCTGAACCCGGAGCAGCCCCCGCCCACCACGGCGATGCGCAGCCCATTCGGCTTCGGCTCCTGCTGGTCGAGGATCTCCCTCACCTTGCCCACGGCTTTGTCGGTCAGTTGAATCATGATGAAATCTCCGCACTCCCATTATACAGGAGATCTCAGGCGCCATGTCCGGCCGCCATCTTGGCGAAGAATTCCTGGCCGCGCCGCTCCATCTCCTGGGGACTGACGTCCTCGATGTGAGTAGCGAGGGCCCACTCGTGGCCGAACGGGTCGATCAAGTGGCACATCCGGTCGCCCCAGAACATGTTCATCACCGGCATCCGCGCCGTGGCGCCGGCCGCGATGGCGCGCTCGTACCAGCTATCCACATTGTCCACATAGAGATACAGCGATCCGGTCGACGCGCCCAGGGATTTCGGCGAGCGGCTCCCCATGCCCGGCATCTCGTCGCTCAGCATCATCGGGGAGTCGCCGATCCGGATCTCAGCGTGGACAATGCCCCCGCCAGGTCCGGCGAAGCGCATCACTTCGACGGCCCCGAACGCCGTCTTATAGAACTCGATCGCCGCGGCGGCGCCGGAAACTGTCAGGTTGGCGGTGATCGTTTGGTAACCGTCGGGAACAGGTTTTGGCATACTTGTGACCTCCTTAGTTCAGCGTCGAGACTTCGACGTGCGAGGGCAGGTTTCGTGAGCGGTAAATCCGCTGCTCCGCCGGCCGGAAATCGGATTCAGCCGCCTGATAGATGTTGGTGAACACCTGCGGGTTGCGGTCGATCACCGGGAACCAGGTGCTCTGCACGTGCACCATGATGCGATGCCCCTTCAGGAAGCGGTGGTTCTTGTCCCGCAGATCGATCTCGATCCGGGCCGGCTCGTCCGGGACCATCGGCTCGGGCTTCGAGAAACTGTTCCGGTACTTGGCCCGGAACACTTCGCCCGAGACCAGCATCTGATAGTGTCCCATCCGCACGCTCGCGGGGTTGGGCTTGTTGTCCGGCGCATCGCCGGGGAACACGTCGATCAATTTGACGATGAAATCGGAGTCGGTGCCGGAGGTGGATGCATACAGCCGGGCGACCACATGGCCGGCCACCGTGACCGGCTCGGTCAGCGGGCCGGTCTCGTATGCGAGCACGTCGGGGCGCGTCGCCGAAAAGCGCTGATCCTCGACCATCCAGACATGGCCCGGCATGAACAGCGTCGCCCCGGAAGAGGGCACCGGCCGGCGCGGATCGCTCAGGTAGGAATCCCACTCGTCGTACTCCTCCGGCTGATCCCAGGACAGCTTTCCCCCGGCCTCGAAATAGAGCCGGTGCTCGACCGCCTGGCGGGGCGGCCAGCGGTCGTACGAGCGCCATTCGCCCGCCCCGGATTCGTAGGCCAGCACCTCCGGCAGGCGGAGATCGCCCTTGCCCTTCAGGTGGTAGCGGAAGAACGGGAACTGCACCTTCTCGCGGAAGTAGCGCGCGGGCTCTCCGCCGAACTGGATGGGGCCCAGCATGCCGCCGTCCAGGTGACCGTTCCAACCGCCATGGCTCCACGGCCCGACCACCAGCACGCTCTGGTTGTTGGGGTTCAACTTTTCGATCTGCTGATAGATGGTCATCGGGCCGTAGAAATCCTCGGCGTCGAACCAAGCCGCCACGTTCAGCACCGGATGGCGGATGTTCTTCAAGTGCGGAAGCGGATTCTGCTTCCGCCAGAACTCGTCGTAATCCGGATGCTCCATGTAGTTATTCCACTCCGGGACTCTTCCCTTTAGATATTTCTGGTTGGCGTTGGCCAGCGGTCCCAGATCCAGGAAGAACCGGTACCCATCTGGAGTGCCCGGATCGAAGGCGTAGGCGTCCTGGTCGGAAGGCCCGCTGCGCGCGCTGGCGTTGCGCGACAGCCATCCAAAGGTATAGGCCAGCCGGAACGCGCCATTGTGGTGGAAGTCGTCGCCGATGAACATGTCCGAGGGCGAGGCCTGGGGCGAAGAGGCCTTGAGCGCCGGATGCGCGTCGATCATTCCATGCACGGTCTGGAAGCCCGGATACGAGGTGCCCAACTGCCCGGCTCTCCCGTTGTGATTGGGGATGTTCTGCAGCAGCCACTCGATGGTGTCGTAGGTGTCGCTGGATTCGTCGGTTTCCGCGCCGCGCTTGTCCGGCTTGTGCGGGCGCATGACGGTGAACTCGCCCTCGGATTTGAACTTGCCGCGCACGTCCTGAAAAACGAAGATGAAGCCCTCCTCTTCAAACTCGAACGAGTGGGGCGATGGGCCGAGGTTCGTGCGATAGGCGGCGGCCCCATACGGGCCCGTGCCATAGGGCGTGCGGACAATCAGAAAGGGCAGTTTTTCGCTACTCCGGCGGGGCGAGTAAATGGTGGTGTGAAGCCGCACCCCGTCGCGCATGGGGACCATGTGCTCGGCCTTCTGGTAATGCTGCTTGACGTCGTACGCCAGCAGGGGCAGCGGCAACAGCGCCAGGGCGAACCACCTACCCACGGTTCTTCTCCATGTCCTTGAGGATGGTTCGGGACCCGGCCCACAGTACCGCGGCCAGCGCCAGCGACAGCGCCGGGATGATGAACATGGCCTGCTGGAGGCCGATCGCCTTGGCCGCTTCGGTCAGCACCGGCGAGCCCGCGGCCGCGGCGGCGCGCCGGGCCATGCGATCGCTCAGGTTGCCCGTGATGACCGGCCCGAACGAGGCCCCGCCCAGATACATCACCAGGAAGTAGATGGCCATGGTGGTCCCGCGCATGGCCGGCGCCACGATGTCCTGAATCGCGGAATACACCAGACCGTAGTACGTGTTGAACAGCCCGTAGGCCAGCAGCAGGAACGGCAGCGCCACGGCCACCGAGCCCTGGGGTTGCAGGATCCCGAAATAGGCCGCCGGGGCCGCCAGCAGCGCGGTTACCGCCGCCGCTTGCATCCGCCCGTTCTTGCGGACGTGCACGATGCGGTCTCCCCAGTGGCCGGCCAGCGTTCCACCCAAGATTCCGCCGATGGCGTAGACGATCCCGATGGCAATGCCCGCCTGCCCCACCGTCATCCCATGTACCCGGCCCAGCAAAGCCGGCAGAAAGGTGGCGACCGCGTACATGTTGAAATTGAGCAGGACGCCGGAGGCGATGATCCACCACAGCGTGGGGATCCGCAGCACTTGCCACGCCGGCCCGGCCGCGGCCGGGGGATGGGATTCCGACGCTCCGCGGCGCGGCTCGTCGAGGGTCAGCAGGAACGGGATCAGCAGCACGGCGGGCGCGGCGGCCAGCACCATCGCGGCGCGCCAGCCGAAGGCCTGGGCCGTGGGACCGCTGAAGAAATAGCTCAGCGCGCCCCCCACCGGCACGCCCAACATGAACAGGGCCAGCGCCTTGGAGCGCCGCTGGGCGGGGAATAGATCTCCGATCCAACTGGTGGCCGAGGGGGCGCAGACCGCCTCGCCCACGGCCACTCCCAGCCGCGAGACCAGCAGGATCCAGTAATGGGTCGCCACCGCGGCCATCGCCATCAGAGCGCTCCACACGGCCACGCCGCCCGCCAGCAGCTTCTTGCGGCTGCCGGAGTCCGCCAGCCGCCCCAGCGGCAGTCCCACCACCGCGTACAGCAGCGTGAAGGCCGTGCCCAGCCAGCCGACTTCGGTGTCCGAGAGGTGAAACTCTTTGCGGATCGGCTCGGTCAGCGCGCCCGGCACGTGCCGGTCGTAAAAATTCAGGATGTTGATGGCGAACAGCACCACCAGCGATCGCGTCGCCAGCTTCGTGACGGGCGCCGGCAGCACTTCCGGTTGGGTGGCCACAGGCTGTCAATGCTACCACACCGCGAAGCGGGAACAAATCACGCCAGTCCGTTGTCTACGCCGAGGCGGCATGAATCTTCAGAGCTGTGAAATAATCGAATCTCGCACCGCTTGCTTTACGCGCGCGGCTCTGAAGTTCATTCGTTGCAGCACGAATGGTACCGAGCCGCGACGGTGACGGAGCGGTTGCCGATATTTTTCACAGCCTCTTAGTAAGCGGTCGTGGCAGGTCCCCCTGCTCGAACTTCGCAACGTCACCAAACGATTCCCCGGAGTGGCCGTGGATAACGTCGGCTTTTCGGCCCGCCCCGGGGGAAGTGACCGGCTACCTGGGACCGAACGGCTCCGGCAAGTCCAGTTCCGCATCCTCTATCGCGAGTCCTGTTCCGCATGGTGGATCTGGAGCTGCTGTCGGAGCACGCGCAGGGCGACATCGCAAGCTGCTCGGACAGTTCGCGGCGCTGCTGATCTTTGTGAGTTTGTGGTTCTCGCTTCCCGCCCTCCTGGGCTTCGGGGGCGGCCGCACGCCGCCCATGGCGCAGTTGAGATGCGGGTGGTGGACTGTTCGCGGTGCTGAGTTGGGATTCCACGTTCCCGGACCGGCGCGACGTTCTGGTGCTGGCGCCTCTCCCCGTACGCGCGCGGTGGCCCGGCGGCGCGGCCGGAGCTTCGACGGGCGCATGCAGATCGAGGTTGTCGATGATCTCGTTCGGCAGACGGGGTCGCGGGTCGAACCCGCTGTCTATCCACACTTGTTGACGGACGGCGGCCGGTCGCCCCTTTCCTGGAACGGAGCTGAGTTTGTCCCTCTAGCCGGGATCTCGTGCGTCACCACGGTTCTCTGCAATGAAGGAGGCCAGTACGCGATCTACGCCAGCGACCGGCACGGCTTCCGCAATCCGGACCAGGTGTGGGACTTTCCGCATACCGACATTGCATTCGTCGGCGACTCCTCGGTGCGCCGGCGGTATCCTGCGACTGGGAATCTCGGCGTTGGTGAGGCCGGACGATGCTGTCCGCGGGAGAGTCCTCGACTGTCGCCGGAGGGATACGCGCTGGTCGGTCAGGAGATTCTCGGCCGGCTGCCCGAACCACACAAATAATCGCCGTCGGGCCGGGTTCAGTCCTTGGTCCTCTCAGGCGTTAGCAGCGTGAATGCGCCAACTACGTTGTGTCCAGGGAACCGGATGCGCTACTCTGTACTTGGCCCATGCCAGGAACGTCGAAAGTGCCCTCCTGGTTTTACTTGCGCATCACCTTGCAAGAGCATGTTTTCGAGCCGCCGGCCGATGGCCGTCCACACCGAGGAGGAGGCGCGACGTGGCCGCCCCGCTAAGACAGCTTCTGCGGACCTTGGTTCCCCGTAAATGGCAACGGAATCTCGTCTATCTCCGCGACCTGTCAGAGCGGTTGGACCTGATCGAGGCGACGGCAGACCGGGCGGCCCAGGGTCTTGCAAGTGTGCTGGCCCGCCGTGGGATGCTGCAGATCGCTGATGGACAATGCTTCGCCGACTTCGAGTACCGCATTCGTTCTCAAGGCGGTGAAGACGGTATTCTGCAGTACTTGTTCGATTGTGTCGGTACTGTCGATCGAACTTTCGTGGAATTCGGGATTCAGTCGGGGCGAGAGTGCAACGCGGCGCATCTGTCTTTGAGTTGCGGATGGCGAGGGCTTTTCATTGAAGGAGACCACCGGCTAGCAGAGTGGGCGCGGGACTATTACGATCGCATGCTTGGCCCGGCGGCGGACCGGGTCAGGATCGCCAACAGGTTCATCACCACGGACAACATCAACTCCATCCTTGCCGAGAACGGCGTAAGTGGGCAGATCGACCTCCTGTCGATCGATATTGACGGGAATGACTATTGGATTTGGGAAGCGATCTCGGCGGTATCGGCTCGCGTGGTCGTGGTCGAGTACAACGCGGTCTTCGGCCCGACCCGATCCGTGACGATTCCCTACAGTCCGTCGTTTCGGCGATCCGGAATGGGCCGGGGTATGTACTATGGAGCCTCATTGGGCGCCCTGTGCAAACTAGGGGCGCGAAAGGGATACTCCTTGGTGGGATGTGGATCCAACGGGATCAACGCTTTCTTCGTCAATCGCTCACTCGTCACCCGCCGGTTGAGCGAGGCGCCTTCGGAAAAAGCATTCCGGCCGCACTCCGGCTGGATTCATTCCAAGACAGTGGAGGAGCAGTTCGACCTGGTAAAAGAGTTGCCGCTCGTCGAAGTGTAGCGAAGCCGCCGCCTGCAGCGCTGCCGGATGCTTACATGTTATAGTAATGCGATGTGCAGGGGCTAGGTGGCGCTGGCTCGTCTGCTCGAGCTCGCTCAACAATTCGGCTGCGCCCTTCCGGCAACTCGCAATCCGCACATCCCTTACTGTGAACATAGGCATCGTAACAACCTGGTTCGAACGCGGCTCTGCATATGTAAGTCGCCAGTATATGGATGCGCTCAACCCGCCCCACCAGGTGTTTATCTACTGCCGGGGCGGAGAACGTAGGGCCCAGAACGACCCGGCTTGGGACAAGACGTTTGTCACCTGGGGCGCGCAGCCCTTGGTGGATGAACCCAGCGCCGTGGACATCGACGACTTCAGCCGATGGCTGACGGAGCGGAAGATTGAGTGTGTGTTTTTTAATGAGCAGCGTTCCTGGTTACCTGTCATCTTGTGCGCGGAGCGAAAGATACTCACCGGCGCGTTCGTCGTTCACTATCGCGAAGATACTGTTCCATTGTTCCATTGCTATGATTTTCTGATTTGCAACTCACAACATCACTTTGAGGTGATGAGCGATCACCCCCAGGTTAGATTCGTGCGTTGGGGTACGGACCTCACTAGGTTCCGGCCCTCGGCCCCGGGCATTGTTACGCCTGGATGCGTCACTTTCTTCCACTCCGGCGGTCTAAACCCTCACCGCAAAGGCACGGACCTTGTGCTCCAGGGGTTCGCGAAGTTGCGGCCCGGAAGGGCGCTGGCCCGCCTGGTCCTTCATACCCAGGCCGATCCTGATGAGTCCCTGCGCACCGTACTGGACGCGCTCCAAGCTTCGGCTCAGGGGAGTTCCATTGATTTGTTCCGCGAGACGGTCCCGGATTTGGCGGACCTTTACCGCCTGGGCGACGTTTGCGTTTATCCAACGCGTCACGAAGGGCTTGGACTGACAGTCGCGGAATCGCTGGCATCCGGCCTACCGATCCTGGTGACAGAACAGCCTCCGGTAAGCGAGCACGCCGACGGGAAAGTTATCAGACCCGTGGCGGTCGAGAGACGATATGCGCGGCCCGACGGAGACTACTGGCCCCAGTCGCTGGCAAGCGTCGACTCACTGGCCGCCCAGATGCAAGCTCTTGTTGACAATCCGGAGGATCTCAGCTTGCTTAAGGAGCAAGCGCGCGAGACTGCTGTCAGACTCTTTGACTGGAAGAAGAACGCTGCTGATCTTCCCCAATTCTTTTCGGGGCTGAAGTTGATCGAATCCCAGCGCAAGACGTCCGCACTCGCGGCCGCGAGGGAGTTTGAGCGCCGCAAGTCGCACCAGGGACTCCGGAACTGGGTAGGCATTCACTTTCCGTGGTTGATCCGTAGCGCGCGCATCCTTAGGGCGACCAAAGCGTTAGGCCGGGCGCTCGGCGCGCCCCGCGCTCGAGATTCCCAGGGCCATCCGTCGCGCACCCGAGGCGGTGCTTAGGTTGGCTACTCCTTGCGAACCGTGACCGATCCGCGAGTAGTGGAAACCTGGATCACCGGGCCGCTGCCGGCCTTGCCTTTCAGCGTGGCCGCGCGGCCCTCGGTTTCGCTCTTGATGGGGTCGCCGTAATCGTTGCGCGCCTCGCCCCGCTCGGTGGAGGCGGTCAAGTCGAACTTGGCTGAGGCCGGCAGGGCCAGCTCGATGTTGCCCACGCTCCGGCAGCGGGCCGTGATCTTGGGCAGCGGCGTCTTGGCCGGCCGCAGCTCGATGTCGCCGCGCTGCACGTCCAGCTCCAGGGACTCGGTGAACTCTTCGACCTTGATGTCCTTCGACCGGCTGGTGAGCCGGATCGGACCCACCCCGTTGGTCAGGGTCAGGTTCCCCAGGTTCATGTTGATATGTCCGGGCAGCTTCTCCACCCGCATCTCGGTGTTGGACGACTCGAAACGAAATGGCTTGGCCAGGTTCTTGAAATCCAGGTTGCCGCTGAACGAGCCGGTCACCGTGGCGAGACCCTGGATGTTTTCCAGCTCCACGTCCCCGCCCGTGCGCTTGCCGGTGATCTCCACGTTCCCCTTCACATCCACGGCGCGCACAATGTCGCTCTTGCCCAGCTCGATCTTGGCGTTGCCGCCCAGCTTGCTCAGCCGGACGCCGGCGTTGTCGCTGATGATCTCCACCGTGCCGTCGATCTCGGTGATGTCGAAATCGCCGTAGCGGCCGCGTCCCTCGATGCTGGCGCCGCGGGGCACGCTCACCTCCAGGTCCGCCGAGATGTGGCGGTTTTCCGCCACCCGCTCCTGGTTGGTGCGCACCACCACGCGATCGCCTTCGGTGGCCACCTCGAACTTGCAGTCGTTGTTGATGCGGTCGGCGCTGGGCCGGTCGTAGGAGCGGATGGTCTTGCGCCCCGTGATCTTGAGCTCCTTGGCGTCGCCGCCGGTGACCCGGATATTGCCGCGCAGGTTGTCGAGCACGATGCGCGCCTTGTCGGCAACCGGCTTCTGATACTCCAGCGGGTAGTCGTAGCTCTCGCCGAAGATATCCACGCCGCGGGAGCCGATGCGGAAGTTGGGCAGGTGGCGGCTGACCGCGTTGGTGGTGGCGCCGAAGAAACAGATCAGGACGATCAGGAAGATCTCGCCGCCCCCCAGGCCGCGCGCCGGCAGCGCGCGCGAGGTGGCCGCCAGGGCCAGGACTTCGACTAGCCGCAGCGCTCCCCAGGCAATGAGCACAAACGGCCAGTAGGTCGCCAGCATCCGGAAGATCTGGAAATCGGGCAGGACGTTGTTGGCCAGGAACGCGCCTCCCAAGGCGATCAGGATCAGCGGCGCGACGATAGAGCGGCGGTTCACTGTCCACCTCCGGCTCTTTGGGAGCCGGCCAGCATCCGTTCGGCCAGGCTCAACAGGCCCAGCACGATCAGGATGGCGGGCCAGGTGCGCTCGAAGCCGAACGCGCTGAACTTGTCGAAGGCGAACAACGAGCCGACCGTGATCAGCATCAGCGGTCCGCGGATGGCCCGGATCAGGCTGCCGCTACTGCCGTTCATGCTGCACCTCCTGCTTGGGTTCGAACGGGCCGCCGCCGGACGGGGTTCCGCCGGACTCGGACCTGATCCGCGAGTACAGCATGCTGGCGCCCAGCGCGATCAGCAGCACCGGCCAGAACTTGACGACTTGGCGCAGATGGACGATCTCCAGCGTGTTCAGGAGGAACACCACGCCGACCACGATCAGCGTGATGGCGCCGGCGTTGGAGGAGCCGCCCTTCATGTCCACCAGGCTGGAGAACTCGTCGACCACGGCGCCCTGAAGGCGCTTGCAGGCCGTGTGCCGCGCCTCGAAGGCCATGTAAAAGACAAAGGCGATGGTCATCATCACGACCATCGGCTCCATCGCCCCGGGGCTGGAGCTGCCGATGCTGATCAGCAGCCCAAAGACGATCGCGTGCACCAGTCCCTTGGCATACTGGCCGTTGTAGATGGCCCCCACGCCGGGGATCAGCCCTAGCAGGAAGGCCAGCCCGGGGTTGCCCGCTCCGGGTGCGGGACTCGGCGCGGGCGCCGGAGGAGGCGCTTCGCTGGCGCCCGCCGGCAGATGCTCGGCGCAGTAGATGATCCCGTTGCCGGTGCGGCGGCACCCCTCGCACAGGCCGATGCCGCAACTGCGGCAATACGCCACCGCCGCCGTCTCCGGATGTTTCGCGCACGTCATAAACTTCTCCTTACTCCTTGGCTCCCGGCCCCTGGAGTTTCCGCTCTTCCACCGGACGCTGCGCCCGGGCGTTGCGGTCCTCTTCCTCCTGCTGCTCGGTCCATTGGCTCAATCGCGATTTCACTTCGTAGATGAAGCGCACGCTCTCGTAGAACTGCATCCCGCGATTCCAGCCGCGGTGCACGCGATCGTCGAGCGCGGCCCAGACTTTGGCCGGCTCCAGATCGGCCGCGGTCAACTGGCGCGGCGAGACTCCGGCGCAGCGCGCCATCATCGAGAACGAGAACACCGTCAGGGCCATGCCCATCACCAGCCGGGGCTGCAAAACGTGGCCGGTCAGCCAGCTTCGCAGGCCGCCGCCGATCCGGGCGCCGCCCAGCCGGCCATGCCGGCCCGAGGTTGTCTCGGCCAGGATGCGGGTCATCAATTGCGGAGGCATCTCCACCTCCGCGGCCCGCTCCATGAAAGCGACCGCGGCGCCGGCATCCCGCGCCAGCTCGGCGCAGGCCTGGCACTCCGGCAGGTGACCTTCCAGACCGGCCCGCTCCGCCGCCGGCAGCGTGCCGTCCAGATAGTCGCAGAGCAGGATTTCCACTTGGCCGCAGTTCATACCACTACCTTCTGCTTCCTCAGCACCCGCGCCAGCTCGGCGCGCCCGCGGTTGATGCGCGATTTCACGGTGCCCTCCGGCACCCGCAGCACCGCCGCCATTTCCTTGTACTCCAACTCCTGCAGGTCGCGCAGGATCACCGCCTCCCGCAACTCCGGCGAGAGGCGCGCCAGGCCGGCCTGCAACACTTCGCTGGCTTCCCGTCCGGCCAGCATTCCGTCGGCCCGCGCCGATAACGCCAGGCTCTCTTCCAGCATCGGAAGCTGCTCTTCAATCGAGTCCGTCGCCCGCTCCGGCTTGGTTCGGCGATAGTGATCGATCAGCAGATTCCGGGTCAGCCGTGACAGCCAGGTGACAAAAGCCCCTTCCTCGGAGCGATAACTCCGGAGCGACCGGAAGACCCGGATGAACACCTCCTGGGTCAGGTCCTGGGCTTCCGCATTCTTGCCCGTAAAACGGTAACACATCCCGTACACGCGCCGCGTATGGACCCGCACCAGATCCTCCCAGGCGGTTTCCTCACCGCCCAGACAACGATCGATGAGGCTCGTTTCCGGGTCCAAGAGTTTTCCGAAGCGGTCCCTGGAGCCTGCGAAGCCGCTCCACCCCGCCGCCAGTTGTTCCGCCCATGCGACTGCCGTTGCCATGACTCGCCTCGTCAGCGGTCCGGGTACCGCTTCCACTTAGTGAAACGAGGCCTTATGATGATAAGTTCACTTTTTGAGCGGCCTTGGCCGCCCGGCCCGCACGGGCAAACTCATTCTACCGTATTCGGAAAGGAGCCACCATCTCAAAGCGGCGGCGGTATTGGGCGATCGGTCTGGGGGTCGTGATGGTGGGGGCCGCGTTGAGCGGGTGGTCGAGGGTCCGGGAGCTGGCCTTCGACTGGCGGCTCTTTCGGGAGACGCTGGCGGGTCTCGACTGGCGCTGGCTGTCGCTTGGGATGCTGCTGGCCGTAGCCACCTACTATGGCCGGGCTTTGCGCTGGGCAGTGATGCTCGAGCCCTTGCGTCCCAAGCCGGGCATCTGGAACCTGTTCCAGGCCACGGTCATCGGATTCACCGCCTTGGTCCTTTTCGGCCGCGCCGGTGAGTTTGTGCGCCCGTACCTGATTGCCCGGAAGGAAAACGTGCCCCTCACCTCCCAGTTGGCTGCCTGGACTTTGGAGCGGACCTATGACCTGCTGTTCGCCCTGGTCATTTTCGGGTTCTCCCTCAGCCAGGCGCGACAATCCCACTTGACGGTGGGTC
The DNA here is from genome assembly GCA_016178945.1 of Acidobacteriota bacterium. Lineage (GTDB taxonomy): Bacteria > Acidobacteriota > Terriglobia > Bryobacterales > Bryobacteraceae > JACOSH01. The sequence continues at coordinate 2,365 of JACOSH010000519.1, read as the reverse complement.
CCGCTCTAAGATGGGTCTTCGAAGTTGGCGGCTACGTGGTGGTGGTGGCCTGCTGCCTCTGCTTGGCCCTGTTGGCTTCGTTTGGGACTCTGGGCCAGTCGCTCCGCAACCGCCTGCTGGATGCTCTGGGCTTCCTACATGAACGACATTTGTCGATTATAGAACAATACCTGACCGCTTTTCTGCAAGGTGTCGAGTCCACTCGCAGCCCCCGCTCGGTGAGTCTGATGGTGGGCTACACGCTGCTGGAGTGGCTGCTGATCGCTGGCTGCTACCTGTCGATCCTGCGGGCCTTTGGAAACCTTTACTTCTTCAGTCTCATTGACATCCTGATCTTCATGGGGTTTGTCGCTTTCGGCTCGGTGGTGCAGCTTCCGGGGGTGGGAGGCGGTGTCCAGGTGGTGGCCGTGCTGGTGCTGCGGGAGATGTTCGGGGTTCCGCTGGAAGTGGCCACCAGCATGGCGGTGGCGATCTGGAGTATTACATTTTTAGTTGTCTTGCCTTTGGGACTCCCGCTAGCCCTGCATCAAGGGCTCAACTGGAAGCAGCTACGAGCGTTACGCCAGGAGGTGCATCTGTGAACTGCCCGTTTTGCGGTCATCTGCAGGACCGTGTGATCGACTCCCGCGAGAGCAAGGAAGGGGACGCCATCCGGAGGCGCCGCCAGTGCTTGAAGTGTGAGCGCCGATTTACTACATATGAAAGAATTGACGAAGTGCCCTACATGGTGGTCAAGAAGGATGGGCGGCGCGAGAAGTTCGACCGGCAGAAAGTTCTGGCAGGACTGCTGAAGGCCTGCGAAAAGCGGCCCGTGAGCATGGGCAAGCTGTCGGAGTTGGTGGAGAGCGTGGAAGCCAAGGTGGTGGACTCGCCGGACCGGGAAATATCTACTATAACAATAGGCGAGTGGCTGATGCAGCGCCTTCGAAGTCTGGACAAGATCGCCTACGTGCGCTTTGCGTCGGTCTACCGGGACTTCCAGGACGAGGAGGCTTTCTTCAATGAATTGAAGAACTTGATGCGCCACAAGGGCGGCGAGCCCCGCTCCTGAAGATTTTCATGAGATTTAGTCCCCCTTCGGCCCACTTAACTATTGGACCGGAAAGCTTCTGTAACTTCAAGAGGCTGTGCGGCATCAGTGAAAATAGAGCTTAACTTCCGATGGAATCGATGGTACACTCAATTGAATCCGAACTCTGTGCAAGCTACTTCTTTGGGCCTCGGCATCGGTGTACTTTCGGTTGTCGTTCAATTCCAGAAGATTCGCGTTGGCGGGTATGGCTCTTGTGAGATGAGGTAAGTCTGTGGATCATTTCGACGATCACTTTCTGGCGGAAGGTCACGAGCCGCTCGGCCTGAACTTCGAAGAAGACGCCAAGTTCTTCGAAGAGGGCGCGCACGAGGCGGATTTTCTGCACCCGGCCCCGGTCGAAGAGTCCATCTACACGGACGATCCGGTCCGCGTGTATCTGCGCGAAATGGGCGCGGTCCCGCTGCTCACCCGGGAAGGCGAAGTGGATCTGGCGCGGCGCATGGAGCGCGGTAAGCTGCGGATGCAGAAGGCCATTAGCCGCTCGGCGTTGGTGCAGCTAGTAGTGCTGGACAGCGCCGATCAGCTCCGCCGGGGTGTCGAGGAACTCGATAACCTGGTGGATTTGGGCGACGTCGAGGAGGGTACCCTGGCCGACACGCGCCGCCGGGGCGAGATCCGCCAGATGTTCGCCGATGTGACGACGCTGCATAAGAAGCAGACGCACCTGGGCGAAAAGCTGGAGGCGACGCCGCTCAGCAACAAGAAGCCGCGCCGCAAGCTGGGCGGCAGGCTGTCTCGAGCGCTGGTGGAAACCTCTCGGGCCATCCGCGCGATCCCGTTTATCCTCACCAAGTGGAAGCAGTTCACCAAGGAGATCGAGCGCGCGGTCGAGGAGTTGACTCACCTGGAGCGGGAGCTCCGCAAGGTCGAGACCCGGGGCGGGATTTTGGCCCAGGCCCGGCTGCGGGAGCTGCGCCGTGAAATCCGCAAGCGCGAGGCCACGGCAGGCGCCTCTTTGACCGATCTGCGCCACACCCTGACGGTGATCAGGCACGGCGAGCAGGAAGCCGAGCGGGCCAAGAAAGACTTGGTGGAAGCCAACCTACGCCTGGTCGTGTCGGTGGCCAAGAAGTATGTCAACCGCGGGCTGCACCTGCTGGACCTGATCCAGGAGGGCAACATCGGGCTGATGCGCGCGGCCGACAAGTTCGAGTACCGCCGCGGCTACAAGTTCTCCACCTACGCGACCTGGTGGATCCGGCAGGCGATCACCCGGGCCATCGCCGACCAGTCCCGCACCATCCGCATCCCGGTGCATATGAACGAGTCCAT
>JACOSH010000518.1 GCA_016178945.1 Acidobacteriota bacterium | reverse complement strand
CGGACGCTGGCCGAGCTGGCGCCGGGCACGCGGCCCCTGCGCTGGAGCGCCGACGGCGTGTTCCTGTTTGTCGATCGCCGGGAGGGCGCCACCGCGCGGATCTATCGCGTCTTCCTGGCCGAGGGGCGCGCGGACCAGTGGACCGAGATCAGCGGCATCGCCCCCTCCTCGCGCCTGGTGATGACGCCGGACGGGCGGTCGTACGCATATTCCTATTCGCAGAACTCGCGGGACTTGTATGTGCTGGAAGGGCTGCGCTAGCCGCGTGCGGGGCGTGCTGTTGGCGCTCGCGCTTACGGCCACCGCCCCCGCCTGGCCGCAGAGCGAAGGACTCCCTCCCGATCTGCTGCACCTTTCGCGCATCAAGCTGACCATGGCCAAGGAGATCGGACGGACCGCCAACTATACCTGCCTGCAAACCATTGAGCGGTCGCGCGCCAGCAAGGCGGGGAAATTGCGTCACTTCGATACCCTTCGTCTGGAAGTGGCCTTCGTGGACGGCAAGGAGCTGTTTTCCTGGCCCGGCGCCAACCGCTTCGACGACCGCAAGATCAACGAAATCGTGCAAGCCGGCACCATCGCCAGCGGCATGTTCCTGGCCTTCGCCCGCACGGTCTTCCAAAACCGCTGGCCGACCTATCGCTTCCTGGGAGAGCAGGAGTGGGAGGGACGGCGCGCAATCCGCTTCGACTACGACGTCCCGCTCATGGGAAGCGGCTATCATCTGAGCATCGACCGCCGCGAGGCGACCGTGCCCTTTTCCGGATCCTTCTGGGCCGATCCGGTTACCCATGACGTCCTGCGGCTGCTGGTGCGCGGCGTCGATCTCCCGCCCGAGCTGGGCCTGGCGGACATCACCCAGACCATCGACTACGCCCGGGTCCGCATCGGCGAATCCGATCTGCTGCTGCCCAACCGGGCGGAAACCTACACCGAAATGCTATTCGGCGAGCGGACGCGCAATGTCACCACCTTCAGCGGCTTCCGCGAGTACCGGGGCGAATCGACCCTCTCCTTCGAGATTACCGAGACGGCCCCCGCGGCCCCGGCGAAGGTCATCGAGCGGCTGGATCTGCCGCCGGGACTGGCGGTGGCCGTGCGCCTGGAGACGGCCATCGATTCGCGAACCGCCATCGTGGGCGATGTCCTCGCCGGAAAGGTGGAGCGGGCCGCGAAGACCGGCGGACAGGTCGTCGTGCCCGCGGGCGCCGTCTTGAGCGGGCGCCTGCGCTGGCTGGAGAAGCTGACCGGACCGGTCAGCATGTACCTGGTCGGCATCGAGTTCGACCAACTCCAGTTTGGGAACAAGGCCGGGCGCTTCCTGGCCGACCTGGAGGAGATTGTCGACGCCTCGGGCCGGACCGCCCGATACTCGCCGCACAGCGTCACCATTCGCCGCGAGGACCGGCAAGAGCGGCGGACCGAAACGATCCGCCAGTTGCCGGACATGCCCGGCGTGGGGTGGTTCACCGTTCGCGGGGATCCAATCCGCGTGCAGCCGGGGCTGCGGATCTGGTGGAAGACCCAGCCGCTTCGGTGAGGCCGGGGATTTGCCCCTCGACCAGACCGGCCAAGGCGCGGATGAAGGAGAGGCCATCGTTGAGCCCCGGCACGAGATGGAAGTCCCCGATCCCCAGGCCGCGCGCCTGCTCCCGGTGCTCGATGTCGATCTCATGCAGGGTCTCGACATGGTCGGAGACAAACGAGATCGGGACCACCACCAGACGCCTGGCCCCGGCCAGCTTCTTCAGGGTCTCGTGCATGGAGGGGCGCAGCCATTTCGACGCCCCCACCTTGCTTTGATAACAGATGTGGCGGCGTCCAGGGAAGCGGCCGCGCTCCCACACCAGCTCGACGGTCCGCTCGACCTGGCGCTGGTAAGGGTCGCCCTGTTCGATGCGGGCGACCGGCAAGCTGTGGGCGCTGAACACAAAGTCCACATCCGCCGGATCGGCAAAGCGAGCCAGGCACCCGCGGATCTGCTCGACCACCGCCTCCAGATAGGCCTCATCCTGGTAGAATTCCCGGATCAAATGCACCCGCGGGCTCCACCCGCTGGCCGGGCGGAAGCGGCGGTTCCATTCATTGACGCTCGATCCGGTGGTCGTGGTGGAGTACTGCGGATAGAGCGGGAGTAGCACCAGATCCTCGGGCGCGTGCCGGGCCATTTCGGCGATGGCGGCCCCGGTCAGGGGATGCCAGTAGCGCATTGCCACGGTGACGCGCGCGTCCAGATCGCGGGCGCGCAGCTCGCGCTCCAGCGCCGCCGCCTGCCGTTCCGTGAACTCGCGGATGGGCGAGCGGCCGCCGATCTCGGCGTAGTGATGCGCCACGTGCCGGGCGCGCGTCGCGGCGATCAGGCGGGCCAGCGGCTGCCGCGCAATGCGGGCGAAGGGAAAGTCGATGATGTCCGGATCGCTGAACAGGTTGTAGAGGAAAGGCTCAATCGCCTCCGGCGAATCCGGCCCGCCCAGTTGAAACAGGACTACTCCAAGTTTGGGTTGCGCCATGCCAGGTCACACAACCGCTCCCTCACGGTCGCGGCTCTGTACCATTCGTGTGCACTTTACCGGGCGTAAAGCAGGAATGGTACAGAGCCGCGACGGTGACGGAGCGGTTGCCGATACTTTTCACAGCTCCTGAGGGAGCGGTTGCCGTGAAGAGAAAAAATAATGCCAACCCGAAGAGTTTACACTAGGGAGATGGGTGCGCGTCTACTCCAGCTGTGGATCGCGGCCGCGGCCTACGCCCAGACCTGCCCGCCCACGCCGGCCTATTCGCATTGCGACCTGGTCTTTGAGCTGAACGACGCCGAGGCGGCGGCCCATCCCAATCCCTACCTGACGGTGGATCTGCGGGCCGAGTTCCGCTCCCCACGCCACCGCACCTTCCTGCTCCCGGCGTTCTGGGACGGAGGCCGCCGCCTGGTGATCCGCTTCACTCCCACCGGCGCGGGTCAATGGGATTATCGCGTCTCGGGTAATATCGCGCGATTCGCCGGGAGCACCGGCTCGCTTAACGCCACCGAATCGGAATCTCCCGGCTTCGTGAAGCCCGCCAACGTGCGCTTCTTCTCCTACACGGAGGGCTTCAAGCCCCATCTCTGGATGGGCGACAGCCTGCCGCGCCTTGCGTTCCTCGAGGCCGCGCAGTTCCAGCAGATAGTGGACGCGCGCGCCGCCCAGAAATTCAACCACATTCGAGGCCTGGTCCTGGGCGGGCCGGCCGAGTCGGCTCGCATCTTCTCCGAGCCCGACCGGTTCGATCCGGCGCACTTCCGCGCCTTGGACGAGCGCATCCTGTATATGAATCGCAAGGGGATTGTGGCCGACCTGATGCTGGCCGCCGGCAACAACCACCTGACCCAGCTCTTCCCCGCCTGGCAGCAGCGCGAGCGCTACATCCGCTACCTGGTGTCGCGCTACGCCCCCTTGAACATCACCTGGCAGGGAGTCGAGGATTTCGAAAGCTACACCAACGGGCGTGAGCTGCTCAAGGAGATCGGCACGTTGCTCAAGAAGCTGGACCCTTACCAGCATCCCCGCTCGACTCACGCGCGCGCGACCTCCGCCCCGCTCATCGACGACGGCTGGATGGATCACCTCATCTACGACAGCGCCGACAACGCGCTGGGGGCCGTCGAGCACCAGCTTTACCCGCTGCCGCAGGTGAACGTGGGAATCGCCGGCGCCGATGCGGCCGAGCTTCGCAAGCGCCTCTGGAACGCCTGGATGAACGGCCAGTTCGTGAGCGTCTCCGGCCCGTTGCCGGCGCAAGCCGCAGAGCAGATGACCGCCTGGTTCGACTTTGTCTCGGAAACGCGCTACTGGGATTTGGAGCCGTTCTTCGATGTGGACGGCGGCCGCGCCCTGGCCCTGGAGACCATCGAGCACATCGTCTACCTGGAGAAGCCCGGTCCCGTGGAAGCGCTGGTCGAAAAACACGGCTATGAAATCATCTGGTTCAATCCGCTCACGGGCGAGTCGGTGCAGGAGAAGAAAAATTTCAAGGGCGAACGGTTCAGCGGCAGCCCGCCGGATGCGACCCACGACTGGGTCCTGCACCTCTCCCGCGAGGGCAAGAAGGAAGGCATGCTGAAGTCCTACAAGTTCGAGGCGCGCCGCATCATTTTGCAGGAAGTGGAGCAATCCACGCAGAAAGTGCCCTTCGACATCGAGCTGCCGGCCGGGGACACGATTTCGCTCTCGAAGCCGGTGGCCTTCGCGGCCAGGTTGAAGCGCGAAACGCGCGCCACCCGCGCGATGCAGTACCTGTGGACGGCAGAGGTGGGAACCGACGGCCAGGGCTACCGTGTCGCCGGAAGCGGCGCAAAAGGGACGCTGTCCATCCCGCCGGGTATCGCCAGGCACTTCCCCGCCACCATGCATCTGCGACTGACGGGCATGAACGCCAACGGGAAGGTCTACTCCACCGACAAGATCTTCCAGCTCACCCAGTGATTCTCGCCATCGACACTACGCACGAGTTCGGCAGCCTGGCGCTGGTGTCGCGCGGCGAAGTTGTGAAAGAGGTCCTGTTGCACGCGCCCGACGGCTTCGGCCAGATCCTGTTCGGACAGCTCGCGCGCCTGAGCCGGCCCCTGAAGGAAATCGAGTGTTTCGCCGCTGCGGCCGGTCCGGGCTCCTTCACGGGCGTGCGCATCGGCTTGGCCTGCGTGAAAGGCCTGGCGGAAGCCTGCGCCAGGCCGGTGGTGGCGGTCTCGAATCTGGAGGCGCTGGCGGTGTTCGGCACAGCCCCGCTGCGGGCGGTGTTCCTCGACGCGCGGCGCGGAGAGATCTACGGGGCGTTGTACAACGCCCGTCTGGAGGCGGTGCAGCCGGAAGTGGTGATGAAGTTCACGCAGTGGCTCGCCGGACTCCCCGCCTCCGGCGTCGAGTTCATTACCACCGGCGGCGACCCGTTCCGCGCGCACCTTCCCTCGATCACCGAAGCGCCGCGCGCGCTGGCCGGAGCGGTGGGCCGGATCGCGGAGATCCGCTTCGCGGCAGGTCTGGCCGCGGACCCGGCGGCCATCGACGCCAACTACGTGCGGCGGTCGGACGCCGAGCTGATGTGGAAGGAGTGACTGCTTCAGGGCCGGGAGTCGAGGACTTCAGGAGCCCGAAGGCGAAAGGCTGCCGAGCGCGGGTTTGAACCGGCCGTGACGTAGACTGGAGTTTCTGAAGGGAATGGCCCCGGCGTAGGCTGGTGCGTATTGCTTCCCTCGAGCGCGCATTAGCGATTCATGCGGAACTATCCGCCGTTCCCTTTCGTATGACTACCATGGCCATACCCAGGTCAACTGATACCCGCCCGCTCCGGCTCTGGCCCGGCGTGGTCATCGTGGTACTCCAGTGGCTGCTTCGGTTTGTCGTCCCTGCGGTCGTGCCCGACGCCCTGATCTATGCGCTGATTGGAGGCGTCTTCGGCGGCGGGTTGGCGATCGTCCTGTGGTGGGTGTTCTTCAGCCGGGCGGCATGGCTGGAGCGCTTGGGCGCAATCTTGCTGATGATCGCCGGGTTGTTCGCGACGAAAAACATCGTCCACGTGTCGCTGGCGACCGGGGCGCAAGGAATCTTGCTGTATGTCCTGGCTATCCCGGGCCTGACCCTCGCCTTCGTGGCGTGGGCGGCGGGCACCCGTAATCTCCCGGACGGGCTTCGGCGCGCCACGATGGCCGCGACCATCCTGCTGGCGTGCGGAGCGTGGGCGCTTGTCCGGACCGGCGGCTTTACCGCCGCCAGCCTCCATCATGACTTGCATTGGCGGTGGACTCCAACTCCTGAGGAACGGCTTGTCGCCCAATCCCGCAACTTGCCGCCGGCGCCACCGCCGGTCAAGCCAGTAGCGGAGACACCCGCTCCTGCGGCGGAGAAACCGGTCATTGCCCAGTCCGGGGCCATTTCCGGCAAGAAGCCCGCTGCGCCGGTGACTCCCGGCGGAGCTGAGGCGGGCGCCGTGTGGCCGGGATTCCGCGGACCCCAGCGCGACGGCATCGTCGCCGGCGTGCGGATCCAGACCGACTGGACTACGTCGCCGCCGGTGGCGATGTGGCGCCAGCCGGTGGGACCCGGCTGGTCGTCCTTCGCGGTCCAAGGCGGCCTCATCTACACACAGGAGCAGCGCGGTCCCGACGAGGTCGTCGCCTGCTACAAACTGACCACCGGCGAGCCGGTGTGGGCGCATCGCGACACCGCCCGGTTCTGGGAGTCGAATGGCGGCCCCGGTCCGCGCGGGACGCCGACCCTCAGCGATGGCCGTGTGTACACGTTTGGCGCGACCGGAATTGTGAACGCGCTCGACGCCAATAACGGTGCGGTCGTGTGGTCGCGCAACGCGGCGCCGGAGGCCGCCATGAAAACTCCGACGTGGGGCTTCGCGAGCTCGCCGTTGGTGGCCGGCGACCTGGTCATCGTGGGCGTCTCCGGCAGACTCGCCGCCTACGACCGCGTCACCGGCGCTCCGCGCTGGATGGGCCCGTCCCACGGCCCGAGCTACAGCTCGCCGCGTCTGTTGACCATCGACGGGGTCCCGCAGGTGCTGCTGTTGAGCGCCGCCGGCGCGACCAGCGTCGCGCTCGCCGACGGGGCGCTGCTCTGGGAGCACCCCTGGAAGGGCTATCCCATCGTGCAGCCGAACCTGACCGCGGAAGGCGACGTCCTGATGAGTGTCAGCGACAGCAGTGGCATTCGCCGCCTTGCGCTGGTGCACACACCCGGAGAGGGCCCCGGCGGATGGACCGTCGCGGAGCGCTGGACCTCGAACGGGCTGAAGCCCTACTTCAACGACTTCGTCGTCCACAACGGACATGCCTACGGCTTCGACGGCAGCATCCTCTCTTGCATCGACCTGAAGGATGGCACACGCAAGTGGAAGGGCGGACGCTACGGCAATGGCCAGCTCGTCCTGCTGGCCGATCAAGACTTACTGTTGGTGCTGGCGGAAGAAGGTGAGCTGGCGCTGGTCCGGGCGACACCCGATCCGTTCACGGCGCTCGCCCGATTCCCGGCGATCGAAGGCAAGACCTGGAACCACCCCGTGCTGGCGGGCGACGTCCTGCTCGTTCGCAACGGCGAGGAGATGGCCGCGTTCCGGCTATCCCTCGCGGGCCGCTGATCCAGGGATTGATCTCCCCCGTGAAGGCGTAGCGTCCTGGGCGGTGGGCGCATCGTCCAACGAAAGCCGCAAAGAACCCCTCGCCGTTCACCGATATGATGTAATGTGGTGAAGTTCGCCCATGAAGATGAAGGCAAGACGGGCGGCAGCGGGAGGCGCGACGGAAGCGGACGCAACATCCGTTCGTGCCTCGATCAGCCTTCCGCCGGAGGTCTACGAAACGCTCGAAGAGATCGCCCGTCAGAAGAAGGTCTCGCTGGCGTGGGTCGTTCGTGATGCGGCGGAGACATACATCGCGGACAAGTGGCCGCTGTTGAGGAAGACCGGATCATGAGAGAGGCAGGGACGGCAGTAGCGGAGCCGGGCGCACTCGATCAGATACGGCTGGAAGCAAGTCGGCGACTGAATCCGGAGCGTAAGGCAGAACTTGGCCAATTCATGACGCCGGAGAGCGTGGCGAAGTTCATGGCCGGACTATTCTCTCAGAGAACGGGGGCCATGCGGCTGCTAGATGCCGGGGCCGGCGTCGGGTCGCTGACAGCGGCGTTTCTCAACCGGTGGGGCAGTGATGAGGTCTGCGCCACGGTCTACGAGATTGATGGGACGCTGGCGTGTTACCTGCGCGAGACCCTGCGCGCCTATGGAAACGGCAAGTTCGAGGCGACCGTCATTGACCGCGATTTCATTCAAGATGCGGTCTACAAGATCACGATGGGCAGGAAGGACGCGGGGTTCACACACGCAATCCTGAATCCACCCTACAAGAAGATCAGTAGCGGTTCACAACACCGGGCATTACTCCGTGCGGTCAGGCTGGAGACCGTCAATCTCTACACGGCGTTCGTGGGGCTCGCAATTGAGCTGATGGCGCAGGGCGGCGAGATTGTCGCGATCATTCCGAGGAGCTTCTGCAACGGGCTCTATTCCTCGGGGGTCACCTCAAAACCGACCATAGAGGGTCACTTCAAAACCGACCAACGGACATCCCTCTGGACAAGAACTTGTTTTACCTCGGCGACTGCTGTTTTGGCAATAGCTAACTTGACCCAGGTCGGTCCGCAAGCG
>JACOSH010000517.1 GCA_016178945.1 Acidobacteriota bacterium | reverse complement strand
TTATCTGGCCACTCCGGCCACTCGCCTGGAATTCTCGGGATCGGTCAGCTCCCAGTTGCGAGTCCACGCCGAATCCAAGGATCTTGACGATCTGCTCCCCGCACTGTCCCTGGTTTCCAGCGAACCGGTGGAGTCCCTGCCGGTACGGCTGCAGGGTGGCAGCGCGGTCTTTGACGGCGTGGTCGCGGGGACGATGCCCGCGCCGTCGATCAGCGGCGACCTCACGCTCACCCGCTTTGAAGCCGAGGACCGCCGCTTCGATCGCCTGACGGCCGGGATCGAGCTGAGCTCCTCTTCGCTCCGGGTCTTCCACGCCCAGCTAACCCAAGGGCGGGCGCGCATCCGCTTCGAAGGGTCGGTCGGTTTGGAAGACTGGAAGGCGCCTCCCTCGGGCGCGATATCGGCCAAAGCCACTCTCAACGACCTCGACCTCGCGCAATGGAATCCCAACTTGAGGGGAACCTTGACCGCCTCCGCCGAAGTCATGGGCACGGTTGCCGAGCCGCGCGGGGCCGGTACGGCCTCGGTCAAAAACGCGGTCGTCTTCGAGCAACCGCTGGACCGCCTGGAAGCTCAGCTCGCCTACGCCGGAAAGATCCTGGAGATCCGGCAGGCGCGCCTGCACATCGGGACGGTCCAAATCGAGGCCGGCGGCGACCTCGACCGGGATGGCCGCATCCGTTTCCGCGCCTCCGGCGCCGAGATGCCGATCGAGAGTCTCCAGCTCGTGCAGCGCCACAGTCCTACCGCGCGCGGGCGGCTGCAACTCGACGTGACCGGCGCCGGCCAGTACCAGGATCGACACTTCCTCCTCTCCGCGCTGGATGGCGCCGGCACGCTCCGCGGGCTCACCGTGGACGGCAAGACAGTTGGCGACGCCACGCTGTCCACTGCTACCCGCGGCCCGCAGCTCAACTTCGAGCTCCGCTCCAACTTCTTGAACGCCGCGCTGGAGGGGGACGGTCAATGGCGTCTTGAGCCCGGCTACGCTGCCCAAGGGTCGCTCCGCTTCTCGAAGGTTTCGCTGGCCGCCGTCCGCAACTGGCTCGCTCCCGCCGGCAATGGGACTTTCCGGCTGGAGGGATCCGCCGCCGGAATCGCTACCCTCCGCGGGCCGGCGTTCGAGCCCAGCCAGTGGACCGCGTCCCTGGAGCTGTCCGAGCTGGAGCTGATTCCTCGCGTGGAAGGACAGCAGCAGATCAAGGTGCGCAACGAGGGACCCGTGACGGCTACCATCGAGCGCGGCGTCGCAAAGATCCAGACGGCGCGCCTCACCGGCCCGTCCACGCAGTTGGACGCGAGCGGAACCATCGCCCTGGATCCGGCCCAGCCGGACCCCCTCGACCTGCGAGTGAGTGGCGGCATCAATCTGGCCATCCTGAAGGATCTCCAGCCCGACCTGATCGTTTCCGGCGGCGCTGCGCTGCATGTCACCATTCGCGGCTCTTTTAGCCAGCCGCTGGTGAACGGCCGCGCCGAGTTGCGCAACGCCGCCTTCAACGTCGCCGACATCGCCACTGGCCTGGCGCAGGCCAATGGCACGATTCTGTTCAGCGGATCGCGCGCCACCATCGAGAGCTTTACCGCCGAGACCGGGGGCGGAAAGGTCCAGGCCACCGGCTTCTTGGGGTTCGAGGCAGGCCTGCCCTCACTCCGTCTGCAGGTCGGCGTTTCGCAGGTGCGCATCCGTTACCCGGAGGGAGTCAGTACAGTGGTGGACGCCGCCCTTACCTTGGCCGGTACGACGCGCAGCAGTCTGCTCTCCGGCCAGGTCACGGTGCTCCGCTCCGGCTTCGCCCCGCATTCGGATTTTTCCTCGCTGCTGAGCAGGTCCGCGGATCCCGTCCGCACTCCCTCCTCGCGCACCGGGCCACTCGGCGGACTGCAATTCGATGTCCGGGTCCAGAGCGCGCCCAACATCAGCCTGGAAAGCTCTCTGGCGCGGGATATCCAGGCCGAGGCCAACCTCCGGCTGCGCGGGACGCCGTACAACCCCTTGCTGCTCGGGAACATCTCGATTACGCAGGGCGAGATCACCTTTTTCGGCACGCGCTACACCGTCAGTCAGGGCTCCATTTCCTTCCTCAATCCGGTGAAGCTCGAACCGGTCTTGAATCTGGACGTGGAGACGCGCGTGCGCGGGATCGATGTCATCCTGACGCTTTCGGGTCCGATCAACAAGCTCAATGTGACGCATCGCGCCGATCCGCCGCTGGAGTTTTCGGAAGTGGTGGCGCTGCTGGCGACGGGCCGGACGCCGGCGTCGGATCCCGCCGTCGCCGCGCTGCAGGCCTCGCAGCCCCAGAGCCTCACCAGCCTCGGCGCCGGCGACATCCTGGGGCAGGCCATCGCCAACCCGGTCTCGTCCCGCCTGCAGCGGTTCTTCGGCGTCAGCAAGCTCAAGATCGATCCCAAGCTTACCGGCATCGAAACCAACCCGCAAGCGCGCCTCACCTTGGAGCAGCAGGTGACCAAGAACCTCACCTTCACCTACATCACCGACCTCACGCGCAGCAACCAGCAGATCGTGCGCGTGGAGTGGAACCTCAACAAAGAATGGTCGGCCGTGGCGATCCGCGAAGAGAACGGATTGTTCGGTTTGGATTTCCTGTACAAGAAGAGCTTCAAGTAAAGGGCTACCCGCGCAACAGCCGAACCGCGTCCGCCAGCGCGCTCGACGGCTTCTTCTCCGGCGACGGCCCGGCTTCGGCCTGCTCCTTGGCTTCTCCCGGTGCCAGGAACAGATTGGCCTCCACTCCGTGCTGGCGTGTGTACAGATCCCAATACCGCCCGCGCGCGGCGTACAGCGATTCGTGGGTGCCGCGCTCTACCAGGCGCCCGGCCTCGATCACCAGAATCTGGTCGGCCCGCCGGATCGTGGAGAGCCGGTGCGCGATCACGAACGTGGTGCGGCCCTTCATCAGGTAGGCAAGGCCTTCCTGGATCATGGCTTCCGATTCCGAGTCCAGGCTGGAGGTGGCCTCGTCCAGAATCAGGATGCGGGGGTCGGCTAGAATGGCGCGTGCGATCGAGACCCGCTGCCGCTGGCCGCCCGACAGCTTCACGCCCCGCTCCCCCACCACGGTGTCGTACTTCTTCTCGAAGCTCTCGGCGAACTCGTCCACCCGGGCGATGCGGCAGGCCTCCAGGATCTGCTCCTGGCTGGCGTCCGGACGGGCGAAGGCCACGTTCTCCCGAATCGTGCCGTCGAACAGAAACGTCTCCTGCAGTACGACGCCGAGCTGGGTGCGGTAGGAATCCAGGCGTACGGTCGTCAGGTCCACGCCGTTGATACGGATGGCGCCGCTCACCGGCGCGTGAAACGCGGTGATCAATCCGATGATCGTCGACTTTCCCGAGCCGGAAGGGCCGACCAGCGCCGTCACCGTTCCCGGCGCGGCGCGGAAGGACACCTCGTGCAGCACGGGCTTTCCCGTTTCGTAAGCGAAGCTCACGCCCTCGAACGTGACTTCGCCGGACACCGGCCCGGCCGTGGCCACGCGCCGCGGATCCTCGTCCTCGGGCCGTTCCCGCAGGACTTCCCGGGTGCGTTCCAACCCGGCGAAGGCCTCCGAGAGCTGCGTGCCAATCCCGACCACCTGGAAGATCGGCGCACTCAGGAAAGCCAGGAACATCGTGAAGGTGACGAAATCGCCCAGCGTGATAGCGCCGGACAGGATCTGCCGCGCCCCCACGAACATCACCACCGAGCCCACCACGCCCAACAGCAGCGTGGCCCCGAAGCTCATCCAGGAGATGGCGGTCAGCGAGCTCAGCACATTGTCCAGCAGCTTGCGGACCCCGCCGGTGAACACCTCCGCCTCGCGCGACTCGGCATGGTAGCCTTTCACCACGCGCACGCCGCCCAGCGATTCGGTCAGCCGCCCGGTCACTTCCGCCGTGATCTTGCCGCGCTCGCGAAAGATCGGCCGGACCGCGCCGAACGCCTTGCGCAAGGCCAGCGCGAAGGCCGCCATGAACAGCAGGGCCAGGCCGGTCAGCAGGGGGCTGATGCGGATCAGGACCGCCAGGGCGATCGCCGCCGTGAGCAGGCCGCCGACGAACTCCACCAGGCCCGTCCCGATCAGATTGCGGATGCCTTCGACGTCGCTCATGATTCGCGACACCAGAATGCCGGTCTTATTGGAATCGTAATAGGCCACCGGCAGCCGCCCGACGTGCGCCTGCACCTTCGAGCGCAACTCCGCGATCAGCCGCTGCGCCCCCTTGGACAGCAGTTGCGTCAGCGCGAACGACGTGACGCCCTGCAGCGCCGTGGCGGCCAGCACCGCGCCCACCAAGGGGAGCAGCCATTCCGTCCGGTGCTTGCCGATCACGTCGTCAATCAGGAATTTCGTCGAAGCCGGCAGCACCAGGCTCGAGGCCCGGCTGATCACCATCAACGCGAAGCCCATGGCCAGCAGACGCCGCCGCGGCTTGACCAAGGCCAGGATATCCGGCAGCAGCGCGCGGAGCCTTTCCGGCGTGGATGCCGATGCGGTCTTGGAGACGTCAGCCATACTAGTCCTCGACCGTCCGCCCCCGCAAGAACAGCTTGATTTTTCCCACCGGCTTTCCCTCGTGCCCCACCAGGCGGTAGACCTGGATGGCCGGCAGATCGCCGCTTCGGCGGCGCGAGCGCGGATAAGTCCCCAGCAGCTCCCATCGTTCCCGGTACTGTTCCAGAACGGCCTTCAGCGTCCGCTGGTGCTCGAACATCGGGTCGGCGACCGGATCCAGCACCACGATGCCGACGGGCGTCTCCTCCAGAAAACGCATCATCTCCGCGGCATTCTTGAAGTGTTGTTCGAAGAAATTTCCCATCCAGTCGCTGCTCGACAGAACCTTGTTGGCCCGCAGCACGAAGTGGCCGGGCCGCTTCTCGCGCATGGCCACTTCGGCGATAAAGGCGCCTTCGCCCACGCCTTCGGAGGCGATCAGGAAAGCTGAATTCCGGAATTGCGGCTGAGCCAGGAGCTGCTCGGCCGCTTCGCTGAACCCGTGGTAATCCTTCGGCCCCACCGCCCACAGGTTCAGCGTGAAGGGAATGGCCGCCAGCACCGCCACTACCGCCAGTTGCACCCTGCGGTCCAGCTTGCGCCAAGGGCCAGGCTGCAGAATCCACCACAGTCCGGCGGCTGCGAACAGGATCAGCATGGGGATGTTGGTCATCGTGTGCCGGTACCCCCAAGCCATCAGGGTGACCCGCCCCACGATCGTGCTGAGCAGCACTGCGCCCGCGACGGCCCAAAAGCCGCTCGGCCGGTCCGAGCCCCCCTTCAAAGTCCGGTAGAGCCGTTCCAGGAATCCGACCGCGGCCAGGCACGCCGCGGGAGTGCCCACGGAGCGAGCCCACCACTCGAAGGTCTGGAGGAATTTAACGGAATCGATCCAGAACATCCCCCCCTCGGTGCCCACGCCTTCATGTTTGGCGCCGGGCACCCACAGGTACCAGGGAGCGCAGGAAGCGACCACGATCACGGCCGGCGCCCAGAACGACCAACGGCGCAGGAGGCCGAACTGCCGGGACAGCACCACCGCCAGCGGCGGCGCCAGTCCCAGGATCGTGGCCGTTCCTTTCGTCAGGATGGCCAGCGAGGCCAGGACTCCAAACCAGACTGCGTCCTGCCATCGCTGACGGTCCAGGTAACGGCCATAGGCTAGCATGGACAGAAATACCAGCAACGCGACCAGAATCTCCGACATCACTTGCCGGCTGATTCGCTGGGTGAGAGGCAGAGCTGCGAAGAACATCCCGCCGGCAACCCCAGTGACCCATCCGAACTCCTTCCGGAGAACGGCAAACAACAAGGCCGCCAAGGTCGCGGCGATCGCCGCCATCAACAGCACCACCGAGACCCGGGAGGCGGAAAAAAGCAGCGTCCAAGCGGCCTGCACCACGTAGAAGAATGGGGGCCACTGTCCCAACGCAACCTTGGGATAGTGCAGATAGTAGTTCTCGGCAAAGGGCATGGGCGCGCTGGGAAACAGCCCGGCGACATAGTCGCGCACCATCAGGCCGGTCACGTAGTGGGCGGATTCGTCGCTGCTGCTCCCGAATTCCGTGCGGTAGGCGCCGGATTTGTACTGCAAGGCGGCGACCAGTCCTAAGGCCAGGAAAAAAAACACCAGGACCGGCCGGAATGCTCGCAAGCTACCCATGAAGCAAACCGCCAGTATAGCAGTCCGGCGCGAGGAGCCGGGTAGGGATTCAGGAATGCCCGGAGAGCTTCAACACGCGCAGGGCATCCGGCGCGATGCCGGCAAACAGCGCCAGGCCCACCAGCAGAATCCCCAGCGCCACGATCAGGATCAGGCTGCGCTTCTCCGACCGCAGGTGCATGAAGTTGCCGCCGATCAGCCCGATCTTGACGACCATGGCCGCCAGCAGGAGCCCGAGCAGCAGCCTGCCCGTCAGCGAGCCACTGCCGGCTGCGAGCATCCCCACCGTCACGATCAACAACAGGAACCAGGTCACCCAATAGGTTTTGTACGGCATTCCCGCTCCCTCACACCAGATAGAACAACGTAAAGATGAAGACCCAGACCAGATCCACGAAGTGCCAGTACAGTCCGGCCACTTCCACGCCTTCCGGCCGCGACAGGCCCATGCCGGACCGCACCCAAGTCGCCGCCAGCACGATCACCCCGCTCAGGACGTGGCTCCCGTGGAAGCCCGTGATCACGAAAAAACAAGCCCCGAACAGCGGCGCTCCCCATGGATTCGAGCTCAGAGTGGCGCCGGCGCGAATCAGGCTGCTCCATTCATAGG
Source organism: Acidobacteriota bacterium (assembly GCA_016178945.1). GTDB lineage: Bacteria > Acidobacteriota > Terriglobia > Bryobacterales > Bryobacteraceae > JACOSH01. The sequence continues at coordinate 9,766 of JACOSH010000517.1, read as the reverse complement.
CCTGCATCCCCAGGAAACCCAGGCCGCCCAGGATCGTCAGAGCGAGGAAGCGGCGAGCCAGCTTGCCCTGCCCCTTGCGCGCCGCGCCGACCGCCGTCGCCATGGTCGCGCTGCTGGTGATGAGCGTGAACGTCATCAGGGCGATGAAATCCAGGTGGAACATCTTGGCCCGGTCCGGCCAACTCGGGCCCGCCAGCCGTAAGAATCCATAAATGGCCAGGAAACCGGCGAAGACCAGGCCGTCGGTGACGATGAACAGCCACATCATCAACTTGCTCCAGCCGGTTCCAAATGGGGAGACGCCGCCCTCCCAGGAGGTTTTCGTAATGGCCGCCGTCGTGTGCATCGCCATGGCTCCCTTCAGAAAGTGACCGGCGCCACGCTGGCCGGCGTCGTCTGCGGCGTGCAATCCCCGGTGGCGCCGGGCACGCTGTAGTCGTACGGCCAGCGGTGAACCTCCGGCAGGTGCTCGCCCCAGTTTCCATGCGGCGCCGGCGTGGGGGACGACCACTCCAGCGTGGCCGCGTTCCAGGGGTTGTCCGCCGCCTTCCGGCCGCGGAAGACGCTTCGGAAGAAGTTGTACAGGAACAGGAACTGCGCCCCGAACAGCAGGAAGGCGGCCAGGCTCACGTGCAGATGGGATCCCTGGAGCCATTGCAGGTACTCATATTTGTCGAAGGCGTAGTAGCGGCGCGGCATCCCGGCCAGGCCCTGGTAGTGCATCGCCAGGAAAATCGCGTAGAAGGCCGGGAACGTGAGCCAAAAGTGCACCTTACCGAGCCGCTCGCTCATCATGCGCCCGAACATCTTGGGGAACCAATAGTAAACGCCGGCGAACATCGCCATCAGAGTCACGCCGCCGATCATCAGGTGAAAATGTCCCACCACGAAGTAGGTGTCGTGAAGCTGGATGTCGGAGGTGGCGTTGCCCAGAAAGATGCCGCCGAAGCCGCCCGTTCCGAAGAACACGATAGCCCCGATAACAAACAGCATCGGGGTGGGGAAGCGGAGGGTGCCGCCCCACAAGCTGGCGATCATGTTCACGCCGATGATGGTGGAAGGCACCGTGATCGCCAGCGTCCCGATGGCGAAGAACTCCCCCACGTACGGACTCATCCCGCTCACATACATGTGGTGGCCCCACACGATCATGCTGAGGGCGGCGATCGCGTACAGGCAATACACCGTCAGCCGGTAGCCGAAGAGGGGCTTGCGCGTAAACACCGGCAGCAGGTCCAGGGTGATGCCCAGGGCCGGCAGGATCAGGACATAGACTTCCGGATGCCCCAGAAACCAGAACAGGTGCTGCCACAGCAGCGGCGTGCCGCCCGAATTCGGCAGCAACTGGTTGCCGAAATAGAGCCCGCTCGGCAGGAAAAAGCTGGTTCCCCCGTGGCGGTCGAACAGCAGCAGGACCGCCGCGGCCAGCAGCGGCGGGAAGGCCAGCAGTCCGATGGCCGAGGCGATGAACATCGTCCAGATGGTCAGCGGCATGCGCATCATGGACATGCCCTTGGTTCGCTGATCGAAAATCGTGGTGACGTAGTTCAGACCGCCCATCGTGAACGAGGCGATGAACAGCGCCATCCCTAGAATCCACAGAGTCTGCCCCCATTGCGATCCCGGCAGCGCCGTCCGCACGGCGCTCAACGGCGGGTACGCCGTCCATCCCGCGGCGGCCGCGCCGCCCTCCACCCAAAACGACCCCAGCATCACCAGGCAGGCCGGAACGATGGTCCAGTAAGACAACATGTTCAAGACCGGGAAGGCCATGTCCCGCGCGCCGATCTGCAAGGGGATAAGAAAATTCCCGAATCCTCCCAGCAGTCCCAGCGAGACCACGAAGAAGACCATGATGGTGCCGTGCATGGTCATCAGCGACAGGTAGAACTCGGGCTTCATCACGCCGCTCTCCATCCCGTCCGGGAAGATTCTCCCCAGCCACGCCCACTTCGTCCCGGGCCAGGCCAACTGCATCCGCATCAACGCGACCAGCCCGCCCCCGGCGATCGCCATGAACATCGCCGTGATCAGGTATTGAATCCCGATCACCTTGTGATCGGTGCTGAACACATACCGGCGCAAAAAGGTTGGCGGCTCGTGAACCGCCCGCGACATCTCACCCATTTTTCTTCTCCTGGAGCCACTTCTGGAATTCTTCCGTCGTCAGGACCACCAGAAGGCCGCGCATCTCGTAGTGACCCAGGCCGCACAACTCGGCGCAGGCCAGCTCGAAGGTCCCGGTCTTGTTCGGCACAAACCAGAACTCGATGGTCATGCCGGGCACCGAGTCCTGCTTCACCCGGAGGTTGGGCAGAAAGAAACTGTGGAGCACGTCCTTGGAGCGGAGCCGGATCTTCACCGCGCGGTTGACCTCCGCCCGAATGACGTTCAGATCGATCACGTCATCCTTGCCCGCCGGGTCCTGCGCATCCACGCCCAGCGGATTGTCCAGCGTGATGAGCTTCGGCGAGGTGCGCCCAAAGACCCCGTCAGGACCGGCGTAGCGCACGTTCCAAGCGAACTGCTCGGTGGTCACTTCAATGGGGAGGGCGTTGGACGGCGCCTCCGTATCGTAGACCTTGGCCCACACCGGCAGTCCCAACGTCAACACGCCGCCTTCGGCGATCGCCGCCATCAGGAGCGCGGCCACCAGCGACCAGCGGCGCTCCAGATGGTGTCCCGCCAGACGGAAAGAGATCTTGTCCTGGCGGCTGAATCGCCACAGGAAGTACCCCAGCACGCAGTGCCCGATCAGGATCAGCGAGCCCACCGCGCTCATCGAGAAACGGATCATGGCGTCGATGCCGGCGCCGTGCTCGGAAGCCAGCGGCGGCATCCACCGCCTCAGCCCCAAGGCCACCACTCCTAACGCAAGCAGCCAGATGACAATCGCCAGGGACGATCCCACGCGTCTCGCAGTGCTAGCTTCCACGATGCACTCCTCCCCTCCCGCAGCCGGCTGTCTTGCCCGGATTGGGAGTTTGGCAGCAAGCGTGATGCCAAGCCGGAATAGTGGGGCTTGGCGCCCCGGGAAGGGGAATCCTGCGCCTTATTCCACAGCGATTTGCCCCAAGGTGGGGAAATTCACCCGCTTGTGTCACGATAAGGGGATGCACGAGTACGAGAAGCTGGGCTCCTTCTATTTAGGGCGCCTCCAGGACGCCGGTCGCGGCCTCCTGCTCTACGACTCGAAGGATCTGGTGACCCATGCCGTGTGCGTCGGCATGACCGGCAGCGGCAAGACCGGTTTATGTCTCGGGCTCCTGGAGGAGGCGGCCATCGACGGGGTCCCGGCCATCGTGATCGACCCCAAGGGCGACCTCTCCAACCTGCTCCTCACCTTCCCTGAATTACGCCCGGAGGATTTCCTGCCGTGGGTGAATCCGGATGAAGCCCGCAACCAGGGTCTGGAAGTAGAGGCCTATGCCGCCAAGCAGGCGGAGTTGTGGCGAAAAGGCTTGGCCGACTGGGACCAGGACAGCGCTCGGATCCGGAGGCTGCGTGACGCCGCCGCCATGGCCGTCTACACGCCCGGCAGCGATGCGGGCATCCCCGTTTCCATCCTGAAGTCCTTCGCCGCCCCGGACACCGCGACGCTTGAGGATCGCGAAATGCTGCGCGACCGGATTTCCGGCACGGTCACCAGCCTGCTGGGATTGGCCGGCATTCAGGCCGATCCGATCCAGAGCCGCGAGCACGTGCTGCTCGCCAACATCCTGGACGCGGCCTGGAAGCAGGGGCGGGAGCTGGACCTGCCGGCGCTGATCGGGCAAATCCAGAAGCCGCCGATGCAGCGGATCGGAGTCCTGGACGTCGATACCTTCTACCCTCCCAAGGAACGCTTCGGCCTGGCGATGGCTTTGAATAATCTGCTGGCGTCGCCAGGGTTCGAGGCCTGGCTGCAGGGGGAGCCCCTCGAAGTGGATCATCTGCTCCACACCCCCCAGGGCAAGCCGCGGATCTGCATCTTTTCGATCGCGCACTTGAGCGATGCCGAGCGCATGTTCTTCGTCTCGCTGCTCCTGAACCAGATGCTGAGCTGGGTACGGGCGCAATCGGGCACCACCAGCCTTCGCGCGATCCTGTACATGGATGAGATCTTCGGGTACTTCCCGCCGGTAGCCAATCCTCCCTCCAAGCGCCCGCTGCTGGCGCTGCTCAAGCAGGCGCGCGCCTTCGGGCTGGGCGTGGTGCTGGCGACCCAGAATCCGGTCGACCTGGATTACAAAGGGCTGGCGAACGCCGGTACGTGGTTTCTGGGACGCCTGCAAACCGAGCGGGACAAGGCGCGCGTACTGGAGGGCTTGGAGGGCGCCTCGGCGGAGGCCGGCTCGCGTTTTGATCGCGCGGCCATGGAGCGGAAACTGGCGAGTCTGGGAAACCGGGTGTTTCTCATGCACAACGTCCATGAGGATGCGCCGGTCCTGTTTCAGACGCGCTGGACGATGTCTTACTTGCGGGGGCCGCTGACGCGGGATCAGATCCGGCGCTTGGCGCCCGATGATGGGCAGGCCGCGCCCAGCGCCGCCCAGCGTCCTGCCCCGGCCGCAACGGTTCCTCCGGCGCTGCCCCCTGAGATCCCGCAATACTTCGTGCCGTTGCGGGGGTCAACGGCTCAGGCAACCTACCGGCCCGTGCTGGCGGGCGCCGCGCAGATGCACTTCCTCGACGCCAAAACCGGTGTCGACCTGCTGCGCGAGGCGCTGTTCCTGGCGCCCTTCACCGAGGATCCGGTTGGGGCGAGCTGGGACCGGGCGGAGGAGGCCGACGCGGCGGCCTCCGACTTGGAAAACGCCCCGGCGGAAGGAGCCGCTTTCGCGGAGCTGCCTGCTGCGGCCGCTAAGGTCAAGAACTACGCGGCCTGGAGCAAGACGTTCGCGACCTGGCTGTTCCGTGGCCAGAACCTGGCCCTCTACCGCAGCCCCAGCCTGGGGGAGACGTCGAAGCCCGGCGAATCCGAGCGCGATTTCCGCATCCGTCTCCAGCAGGCGGCGCGCGAGGAGCGCGACCGCCGCACCGAAGAGCTGCGACGCCGCTACGCGCCCAGGAAGGCGGCTCTCGAGGAGCGGAAGCGGCGCGTCGCGCAAGCCGTCGAGCGGGAGGCCCAGCAGGAGCAGGCGCAAAAGCTCCAGACGGCCCTGTCGGTGGGGGCAGGACTGCTGGGCGCGTTCCTGGGACGCAAGACTTTGAGTGTGGCCAATATCGGCCGGGTCACGACCGCCGCCCGGTCGCTGACTCGCAACCGGAAGGAATCCGCGGACGTCGAGCGAGCGGCGGAAAACGTCGAGGCCCTCCAGCAGCAGATCGACGAGCTGGAAGCCCAGTTTCAAGCCGACCTGGCGGAACTAGCGGCTAAAGTGGACCCGGCCGCGGAGTCGTTCGAAACCCTTACGGTGCGCCTGAAGAAGACCAACATCACGGTACAGTTCGTCGCCCTGGCCTGGGTTCCGGAGTAGCGGCGGCAGTATCATGGAGCGATGAAGCTTCGCCTCCTCCCGATCCTGCTCGCTTGCGGCGCCCCGCTCTTTGGCGCGGTCGAAACCGGCGAGATCAACGGCTCGCAGTTCCGCATCGACATGCCGGACAACTACAACGGCTCGGTGATCCTCTACTGCCATGGCTACGGCGGAAACGTCAAGTACGACCAGAAGCCGCTGCCCAAGCAGGTGCAGGTGCTGGCTGAGGCGGGATACGCCCTGGTCCAGGCCGGCTACTCGGGCGTGGGATGGGCGGTCAAGGAAGGCGTGGAGGACACCGAGGCGCTGCGCCGCCACTTCGCGCGCAAGTACGGCAAGCCCAAGCGGACCTATGTGATGGGTCACTCCATGGGCGGCATCGTCACGCTGGCCATCATGGAGAAGTTTCCGGAATCCTATGATGGCGCCTTGCCGCTCTGCGGGCCGCTCGGCGCCAGCCTGGAAGTGCTGCAGCGCCGCGTCTTCGACCTGCTGGTTGTCTTCGACTACTACTACCCCGGCGTCATCGGTTCTCCGGTCAAGCTGGCCGACAACGTCAAGATGTCTCCCGAATACGCGACCCAGCTCAAGAAGGAGATGGACGCCGACCCCCAGAAGCGCGCCGCCATCCAGAAGTACGCGGGATTCGCGAGCGAGATGGAGCTGGGCGTGGGGATCGGCTTTTTCGCCAACATCATGAAGGAGCTGATCGAGCGCGCGGGCGGCAATCCCTTCGACAACCGCGACACCGTGTACTTCGGCGGCGAAGACGACACGGCCATCAATCGCGGCGTCAAGCGCTACACCGCCGACCCGCGCGCCACCGAATACCTCAGAATTTACTACACCCCCAAGGGCCGTCCGGCGCGCCCGATCCTGGCGGTCCACACCGTCTACGACCCCATCGTCCCCACCTGGGCGTCTAACCCTTATGCCGATCTGGTTCGCAAGGAAGGCACGGGCGAGCGGTTCGTGCAACGGTTCGTCACCCGCCCGGGCCACTGCAGCATCAATCCGGACGAGACGCTGCATGCCTTTCAGGACCTGGTGAAATGGGTGGAAACCGGCCAGCGCCCCGCGAGCGGCGAGCAGAAATAGGCGGGAACGAATTCTACAGGGGCTCGCCTTGCAGGACAAAACCGGCCCAAAAGATCGGGTGCTCGGCCAAGACGCGCGTACCCGAGGGGGTCGTCGCCTTGACTTCACCGGCTCGCAGCGCGCGTAGCAGGCGAAGCTGCGCGGCGCGAAGGGCGCGGCTCTTGTCGTCGAGTTTGCGCCACGACCGGTAGAACTCCGACACCAGCAGCACCGTCGGTTCATCGGCAATGTCCCACAGCGTGGCGATTACCGAGGGCACTCCCGCGGAGAAAAACCCGCGAGTCAGCCCAGTGACGCCATCGCCGGAAATCTTCCCCAGGCCGCTTCGGCAGGCGCTGAGCGTCACCAGGTTGGCTGTCAGGTTGAGATCGTAGATCTCCCGCGCCGTCAGGCGCCCGTCGCCGGAGGCTTCCTTCGATCCCCCGCCCAAAGCAAGAAAGGAATCGAACGGCCGCTCGGCGCGCACGATGCCGTGAGTGGCGAAGTGGATGACCGTCTTGTCTTCCAGCAGCGGGCGAACCTCCGCCTCCCGGGCCCGGGCGCCCATCAGGACCGTCGTAGCCCCCGCGGGCCACAGGCGGGCGATCGCAGCCGCTTCACGGCGCGAGCCCGGCAGCGGGGCTGCACCCGCCGGATCGGCCACGATCAGGACCCGGCCCGCCTGACGCGGGGAATAGCGCGGCCGGTTGGCGGTAAACTCCAGCAAGGCGGCGGCCGGCGCGTAGTGCAGGCTGTAGCTCTCCACCAGGTAGCGGCCCTTCTCGTCGAGCAGCGCGGCGAACGAGAGGTGGAACAACGGGCCGTGAGGCACGATGGTCAAGCGCGCTCCCGGCGTCATGGGCAGATACTGCCGGACCGGTTGCACCAGCAGCCGGTAAAGCTCCCGCCAGGCTTGTTTCTGGTTTGGGTCGAACGCCGGCATGTCTTCCCCTCGGACCGGCAGCTCGATCTCGTCGTCCGGCTCCTGTTCTCCGCGCTTCGATTTGGCGAACAAGCCCGCCCAAGTCCCGCCAATCAACCGGCGGAGACGGTCCGCACCCGCCTCGATTCGCTCACCATGGATCTCGCCATCCGGCTGCACCACCCAAAGGAAGGTCCTTTCCTTGTCCACCCAATACTCCAGCAGTGTCGAGCCCAGCCGGGCCGCGGTGGCCGCGATCCGGGCGGACGATGTCGCGGGGGTCGAAGCAGCGCTCCTCAACTCCACGTCCGGAGATGCTAGCGGCGCCACCTTCGCGCTGCCGCCTCGCAGGGTAAACGGGAACGCCTCCGCGGGGGATTCCGCGCGGTCTTCGCGCGCCGGCTGGAGGGAGAACCCGGTCTCCTGGCGCGTGGCCAGCAGGTCGAGAAAAGCCCGGCCCCGTGCTTGCTCCGCGGCCTCCAGAGCTTCCGCTTGCCGTCCGGACTGGTGCAGCAGTTCGATGGCCGACGCATACAGTTCCTGGTGCTGTTCTGAAAAACCGCGCTTCATCAGATCGCTGGGCACCAGACGGGCGCGAATCTGTTCGACCAGGCGTAGGGCCTCGCGGATATCCGCCAGCGCCTGGTCGCTCTGTTTCAAGTTCTGCCGGGCTTGAGCCCGCGTCCGGAGCGCCAGAATCAATTTCTCGCGATCCGTGGTGAGCTGCACGGCTTTGTCGGCCATGTCCAAGGCGGACTGGTGGCGCCCCAGGGCGGTGTAAGCACTACTCAGGTTGGTGTAGGCCAATGGCTTCCAGTTGAACTCGGCGCCAATCTGTTCCTCCAGCAGGGAAGCCGCGCGCGCAAATTCTCCCATCTCCAGGTAGGCGTTGGCCACGTTCATTAGGTGATTGCTCACCAAACCCGGTGAGCCCGTTTTTCGGGACATGGCCACCGCGCGCTGGAAGTAATCCAGGGCTTGCTCGCGCTTCCCCATCGACTGATAGGCGGCTCCGATCATGTTCACGCTCTGGATCATGCCCAAAGCGTCGCCGAACTCTTCCTGGATCTTGAGAGCGCGCTGGTAGAACTCCAGGGCGCGATCGGGATGACCATGAGCCCGCTGGAGGCGTCCCAGACTAGTCAAGACCAGGGCCAGCGTAGGCTTTCGCCCGCCGTCTTCGAGAAGCGCCGCGGCCTTCTCGAGGCGTTCCGCCGCGCTGGAGAAATCACCCTGGCCGAAGGCGCGGTCCCCTCGGGACTGCCAGATCTTGGCCTGCAAGTTCCGGTCGCCGGCTTGAATCGCCAGATCCAGCGCTTGGCCCTCCAGGTTCTCGGCTTCCGCCGTCGCGGGAGTCACGAAGGCCAAGTTGAACAGCGCGCTGGCCTGGTCCCGAATCCTTCCCAGAGCCCCATACTCTCCGAGCGCCTGGCGGTAGTACGCCGCTGCTTGCGGGCGGTCGCCCATGCCCCAGGCCGTGAAGCCCAGGTCGTCGTACGTCATGCCGATGCCGAGCCGGTGGGACAGCTTCTGAAACTGGGCCAATGCCGTCTCCAGCTCGACCCGAGCGGCCGGGTACTGCGCCTTGCCGTTGAAAAGCTGTCCCAGCAGGCGATGGCATTCGCCTTCAATGAGCCCCTGATTCTGCTCCTTCGCCGAAACCAGAACCCGACGGACCTGCTGCTGCGCGGCATCCAGATCGCCGCGGTAATAGCTTTGGAAGGCGGCGCGAAGCTGTTCTTTAAGGGCCGCTGCCGGATCCTGGTCCGCGCCGAGGCCGAGCCCAAACCAGACCGGAAGCAGGAGGATCCATTTCCGGAACATGGCTCACCTCCGCGGCGGCTCCCGCAAGGCCTCGCAGGCCGCGGACTGATGCTCGCCCGGCTCGTCGCAGAGCCGGCGCAGTTCCGCCAGCGCGGGTCCGATTAGACCTTGCCGCTGCCAGGCGAGCGCCAAATACCAAGCCGCCTCGCGCGCCAGCGTTTTGCCCGCCAGTGCCTTCGCCCTCTCCAGCGCGGCGGCCGCCTCCGGGTTGCGGCCGGCAAACAGCAGGCTCACGCCCAAATAAAAGTGACCCTCCGCCGAGCGAGGATGTTGGCCCACGAAACGCTCCAGCCGCCGGATCGCATCGGGATAGTCGCCGGAACGATAGGGCGCCAGGGCGGCGTCGAGCATCGCCTCTTCCGAGGCTGGCTCTCCGCGCCAGATCAGCCCTTCGGCGGCGGGCGCCGCCGGCTTTTCCAGTGGCAGCGGGCCGGGAATCCACGGCGCTGGCGCCGGCGGCGCGACAGCGGCAACTTCCGGTCCG
>JACOSH010000516.1 GCA_016178945.1 Acidobacteriota bacterium | reverse complement strand
GGCGCGGTGAAGAAGCCGCTGACCTTCCAGTCCGTCGGCCCGACCACGCTGCTCGAGGCCATCGCCCGCGCCGCGGGCCTGACGCAGGAAGCCGGCCCCGAGATCCTGGTCTCGACAGCGGGCAAAGACCTGATCCGCCGCATTCCGGTCAAAGGCCTGATCGACGCCGCCGAGCCGCGGTTCAATCTGAAGCTCTCGGGCGGCGAGGAGATCCGGGTCCCGGAGGCGAGCAAGATCTACGTCGTCGGCAACGTGAAGAAGCCGGGCGCATTCACTGTTCGCGACCAGTCCGAGCCAACCGTCCTGAAGATGTTGGCCCTGGCCGAGGGCCTGCTGCCGTTCGCCGCCAAACAGGCCTTCATTTACCGGCCCGAATCGGACCGCGCGCCGAGGCGCGAGATTCCCGTGGAGCTGGACAAACTGCTTAAGCGCAAGACCGAGGACGTCCAGATGCGCGTGGACGACATCCTGTATATCCCGGACAACTCCGGCCGCCGGCTCGGCCTGGCGGCCTTGGAGAGGGTGCTCCTGTTTGGCGCCACCGCCGGCGCCACGGCCCTGGTCTACGGACAGGTGGTGCGCTGATCATGCCGGAAGAGCGAAACGGACTAAACCCTCCCGCGGTCATCGCCGCGCCGTACCGGTCTTCCTGGCAGCAGGCGCCTGGCCCGTTGGACCCCGAGGCGGAGGAGCCGGTGGTTCCCCTCGCGCAATACCTGTGGATACTACGCCGCCACCGGTGGCGCATCCTCGGGTTCGTCGGCTTCTGTGTCCTGGCCGCATTGGTTATCTCGTACCGCTTGACGCCGGTATTTGAGTCGACGGCCACTATCGACATCGACCGAAAAATGCCCACCGGCATTCTGGGGCAGGAGGCGCTGCAATCGGCGACCAATGACGCCGACCAGTTCCTGGCAACACAGGTCAGGCTGATCCAGTCCGACTCCGTGCTGCGGCCTGTTGCGCTCAAGAACAAGCTGCGGGAGCTGGAGAACGGCGGCTGGGACAGGGATGCGCTCAAACATCCCGAAGCCGAAGACACGCCCGTTATCCTGAAAAAGCTCAGGGTCACGCGCCCGCCCAACACGTATTTGCTGCTGATCAGCTATCGCTCGCCAGACAAGAACCTTGCGGCTGAGGTGGCTAATGGCATCGCGCAATCGTATTTGGAGCACACTTACAACATCCGGTATCGCGCGTCGGCGGGTCTGTCGCAGTTCATGGAGAAACAACTTGAGGAGCTGAGGGCTAAGATGGAGCGCTCAAGCGCCGCGCTGGTCCAGTTCGAGCGGGAGCTCAACGTCATTAACCCGGAGGAGAAGACCAACATTCTCTCGGCACGTCTGTTGCAGCTTAACACCGAGTACACCAACGCCCAAGGCGACCGCGTGAAGAAGGAAGCGGCCTACACCTCGGTGAAAGGCGGCACCATGGAAGCCGCCCACGTCTCGACGCAGGGCGAAGCGCTAAAGAGGTTGACCGAGAGTTGGAACGAGGCCCAGCAGAAATTTGCCGACGCCCGCACGCGGTACGGGGTCAACCATCCGGAATACAAGCGGGCGTCGGCGCAAGTGGAAGAAACCCAGCGCCTGCTACAGAAGACCAAAGACAGCATCGGCCAGCGCGTCGAGATTGAGTATCGCGAGGCGCTGGACCGCGAGTTGATGCTCCAGAGGGCGGTCGTCGAGACCAAGGCCGAGTTTGATCGGTTGAACGCACGGTCGTTTGAGTACCAAACCCTGAAGCGCGAGGCCGAGGCGGACAAAAAGCTGTACGAGGAGCTGGTAAGGAAGATCAAAGAGGCGGGGATCAACTCGAGCTTTCAGAATAGCTCGATCCGAATAGCGGATCTGGCCAGGCCCGGGCTGAAGCCGGTGTTTCCAAATGTCAAGCTCAATGTGCTCCTGGCGCTCGTCGCCTCGTTGCTGGTGGCGCTGGCGGTGGGGAAACTGAGCGATCTGCTGGACAACACGCTCAGGGATCCGGAACAGGTGGCGCGCACCTTGGCCGCGCAGGTGGTTGGGACGCTGCCGGTGGTCAAGAACTGGCGGAACGCGCTGCCGGCCGCGGGCGGAGCGCTGCTTGGACCAGGCGAGATCTCGGACTCGGACGCCTCCGGCTATGACGAAGCGATCCGCACGCTGCGCAACTCGATCTTGTTGTCGGATTTCGAGGGGCGCTTGCGATCACTGCTGATCACTAGCGCGTCGCCGGGAGAGGGTAAGTCGACGATTGCAGTGCGGCTGGCGATCGCCCACGCCCAGCAACATCGGCGAACGCTGGTGATCGACGGCGATCTGCGCCGGCCGAGCATCCATCGCAAGCTGGGGATTGCGGCGGCGCCGGGCCTCTCGAACGTTGTATTGGGCGGAACGCCGTGGCGCGATGTGCTCGTGAAGGTGGACCTTTTGCCGGACCTGGACATTCTGACGGCGGGCGCAGTTTCCCGCCGCACGTCGGAGCTGCTCGAAAGCAGTCTGCTGCACATTCTGGAGGAGGCCTCCACGGACTACGACCTGGTGATTCTGGATGCGCCGCCACTGCTCGGTTTCGCTGAGCCGCTGCACATGGCGCGTGCGGTGGACGGCGTCATCGTAGTCGGCAGAGCGGGGCAAACCAGTCGCAAAGCGGTCGCGTCGGTCCTGACCACGCTGACGCGTTTGCGAGCCAACGTCGTGGGCCTGGTGCTCAACGAAGTCCACAGAGAGTTGAGCGACAGCTACTACTACTACGGGCACTACGGCAAGTATTACCACCGTCGCGGCGCGGAAGCATAGTGAAGCGAGATGCCCGGCATGGCTCGAAACGCCGCGTGGAACCTGGCCGGACTGGCGAGCCCGCTAGCAGTGGCCGCGGCGGCACCCCCGGCGCTGGTGGAGCGGACCGCTTGGGAGTCTTGACGTTGGCCTGGACGTTGCGCGTGTGCCTGGATGCGGGTCCGCTGGCTGAGCGCGGACTCCGCGCGCCGCCGGCCGGGTCATGGGAGATGGCGAATGCCGCCCCGACGCGGGTTTCCCCCTAGGCTGGCCACGGCGCTGGCCGTGGTGTTTCTCGGCGTGTGTCTGTACTACCCGACTTCTTATCAGAAGCGTATCCTGATCGATCTGGTGGGCGCTGCCGGAGCGCTGCTGCTTCTCACCTTGGTCGCCCTGCTGGCGCGCCGCCGGGGCGCTTTGGGCGGGGTGTCGCTGGTGGCTTCTGTTTCCAGCATCGTGGTGCTGCTTGCGGCGACGCTGTTTTCACCGTTCACCGAGATTACCTACGGCGCGGCAATGCCCTATCTGTTGCTGGCGCTGTTGCTCACTGTGCGGCTGGATGATATCCCGTTGACGGGACTGGGCGACGGGCTGTTCACTGCCGTTAGTGTGGTCAACCTGGCGGCGGGGGTCCTGGTGGTGCTCAGGACACCGGTAGCTCTCGAATTCCTCATTGCTCATTACTCAACTGCCTATCCGGAGCTGGTGCCCTACATGCTCAATGAGGCCAAGCCGGTGCTGACGTTCGGGAGTCACTCGATCGCCGGGTTCTTCTTCTACCTTTTCTCTCACCTGAACTTCCAGGCCTACCGCAGCGGGCGCGGAAGGCGGCATCTGGCGATAGCCCTCTTCTACATCGGGCTGCTGCTGTGCCTGACTTCCTTCACCGCCTATGTCGCGGCAGCGGTGGCGAGTCTGCAGTTGATCCTGCACTTCCAATTGCACCGCTCGATGCTGACCGCAATAACGGCCAGCCTGATACTCCTGGCCGTTGGAACCATGTTTGCGGTTCAAGCGGATTGGATTGCGCCCCTGGCCGTCAGCCTGGAAGAGGTCATGAAGTCAGACAATAACGGCTTCGTCGGACGCTACTCCTCGAGCGGCGCGATGGCGGCCAACTTGAATTTCATTGCAGAGAATCCGTTCTCGCCGATCGGCATGGGTTTTTCCAACCGGCTGTTCTACGGGGACTCGGGACCCATCGAGCACATGACGCGCGGCTCCTTTCCCCTGGTGCTGGCCATCTACGGCGGGTTCTATTTGTTTCTGCGCCGCAACCTCAGATCCAGCAAGGAGGCCCACTTTCTTTTTCTGGCGTATCTGGCATTCGAGATCGGCTACTCGAACCTGAACTACATGCGAACCCTCTTTTTCCTGCCGTTCGTCGTGATCTACCTCAATGGCGTGGGCCGCGACGCCATCGCTGGCAGGCCACATGCTTAGAGTGGCCGCCTACACGCAGGGGCTCCTGGTGCCGAGCGCGCGCTTCCGCGTCCGCCAGTATACGCCTGTTTTGCGCGAGATGGGAGTTGAGATGCGGGAGTACTGCCCGTGGTTCTCGAGCTATCCGCCGCGGCTAGGCTGGCTGCGGCCGTTCTGGAGCGCGGGCGCGCTGGGCGAACGTCTGGTCGACGCCCTGCGATCGCACTCGGCGGAGATCACGTTGTTACAGCGCGAGATGCTTTCCACACTGGTTACCGCCGAGCCGCTGACACGCCGGCCCCGGGTACTCGACGTCGACGATGCGATCTTTCTAAACCGCAACGAACGGTTCGTGGAGCGTTGGGCGCAACTGTTCGAGCTGGTCATCTGCGGAAACAGATTTCTCGCCGATCATTATTGCCGCTGGAACCCCAACGTGGCGGTTCTGCCGACTGCGGTTGACACGGACCGTTTCCTGCCGTCAAGCAAGCCGACAGGCGACACGCCGCTCATCGGCTGGTCGGGTAGTTCGAGCGGGTTTGTCTACTTGGAAGCTCTCGCCGCCGCGCTGGCCCCGGTGCTGGAGCGGCATCCTCGGGCGCGGCTGCGGGTGATTGCCGACCGGCGGCCGGTACTGGCGGGCCTACCGGGCGAGCGCCTCGACTACGTCCGGTGGTCGCCGGATTGCGAAGCCAGCGCGCTGGCGGACCTGTCGGTGGGGCTGATGCCGCTCGATGACACGCCCTGGGCGCGCGGGAAGTGCTCCTTCAAATTGCTGACCTACATGAGCTGCGGGATACCCGTGGTAGCTTCGCCCGTAGGGATGAACCCGGAGGTGCTGGCGCACGGCGGCGGGGTGATGGCGCGCCATCGCGACGAATGGGTGGACGCCATCGGCTTCTACTTGACCCAGCGGAACGCGGCGCGGCAAACCGGACGTCGGGGGCGTGAAGTCGTGGTCCAACACTACAGCCTGCGCGTGCTGGCGCCCAAGCTGGCGGGCCTGCTGCTGGGTTGTGCGCATCAGGCCGCCGGCGCCGGGCGGACCGCGGCGGCGGAGCGGCTGTCGTGATCCGCATCGCGCACCTGATTCCCTCGCTCGGCACGGGCGGCGCTGAGACGATGCTGGCCAACCTGCTCTCACTCACGGACCGGCGGAGGTTCGCACCGCTGGTCATCGCGCTTTCCGACGATCAAGGCCCGGTGGCGGACCGCATCGCGGGCCTCGGTGTTCCCGTGCACGTGTGCGGGATGCGCCGCGGGGCGCCCGGCCTGGCTTCCACGCTGCGGCTGCTGAGCCTCGTGCGCAGTGCGAAGCCCCATCTTCTGCAGGCCTGGATGTATCATGGCAACCTCGCCGCGCTGGCCGCCGGGGCGCTGGCGGCGCCTGGTGCGCCGGTCTTGTGGAATCTGCGCGGCGCCAATCCGGACCTCCGCCAGGAGAAGCCGCTCACCGGCGCGGTTATTCGGCTGGGTGGAAAACTCTCCCGGCGCGCCAGCGCCATCATCGTGAACTCGATGGAAGGGGCCCGGCTGCACCGGGAGTGTTTCGGCTACCGCTGCCGGCGCTGGGAGATCATCCCCAACGGCTTTGACACGGAGCGGTTCGCTCCGTCGGCCGAGTCCCGGCGATCGGTTCGGCAGGAGCTGCGGCTGCCGCCGGATGCATTGCTCGTGGGGCTGATATCGCGCTATCACCCGATGAAAGACCACGACAACTTCTTGCGCGCGGCGGCTATCGTCTATCGAAGCGTCCCGTGCATCCGGTTCCTGATGACTGGCCGTTGCGTCGACGATCCCGCTGGCCCGGTGTCCCGTCTGGTTTCGCGGCTCGGCCTAGACGCTTGTGTCTTCGGCTTGGGCGAGCGCGGGGATATCGCCCGGATCGACGCCGCCCTGGACATTGCCTGCTCCGCTTCTTGGTCGGAGAGTTTTCCGACGTCGGTCGGCGAGGCCATGGCGTGCGGAGTGCCGTGCGTGGTAACCGATGTCGGCGACTCCGGATTCCTGGTGGACGATACAGGCTTGCAGGTCCCACCGCGCAATCCCGAGGCGCTCGCCGGGGCCATGCTGGACCTGATCGGCAGGGGCGCCGGGGCCCGGCGTGCGCTGGGCCAGGCGGCGCGCCAGCGCATCCTCCAGAAGTTCGCCCTCGAGTCGGTAACCGCGCGTTATGAAGCCCTCTACGTGGACCTGCTGGCGGAGCGCCGCAAAGGAGAACGGCGATGTGTGGCCTAGCCGGTTTCTGGGGCGCGCCCAGGAGAGCCCCCGCCGGCATGGAGCGTTTGGCACGCCATCTCTGCGGCTCTCTGCTGCATCGCGGCCCGAACGATGGCGGGGTTTGGTGCGACCCGGCGGCCGGAATCGCGCTCGGCCACCGGCGCCTGTCGGTCCTGGATCTTTCTCCGCTGGGGCATCAGCCGATGGCGTCGGCCTGTGGGCGGTTTGTGATCGTATTCAATGGTGAAATCTACAATCACCAGACGCTGCGGGAGGTTCTGGATCGGCTCGGCCACGGGTTCCGCGGCGGGTCTGACACCGAGACGATGCTGGCGGCCCTTGCGGAGTGGGGCGTGGAGGAGGCTATCGGCCGCTTCAACGGGATGTTCGCGGCGGCGGTCTGGGATCGGAAGGAGCGCCGTTTGCACCTGGCTCGCGACCGCGCGGGCGAAAAACCGCTCTACTACACCCGCTGCCGAGACCTGTTTTTGTTCGGCTCCGAGATCAAGGCGCTGCGCGCGCATCCCTCGTTCGACGCCGAGATCGACCGCGACGCGTTAGCCCTGTACCTGCGGCACGGATATGTGCCCGCGCCCTACTCGATCTACCGTGGTGTGTTCAAACTGCCGGCGGGTACGATCCTTACCGTGCGGGAGCCGAAGGAGGACAACGCTCCGCGGCCCTACTGGTCCCTCGATCAGGTGGTCGCGGCCGGCTTGGAGCGCCCGTTCCCAGGCGGAGAACAGGAGGCCGCCAGCGAGCTGGAGCGGCTGCTCACAGACGCAGTCCGTTTGAGGATGGCCGCGGATGTTCCCGTGGGTGCGTTTCTGTCGGGAGGCATCGACTCGTCCACAGTCGTGGCCCTGATGCAAACGCTCAGCTCCCGGCCCGTGCGTACGTTCACGATCGGCTCGTGCGATGAGGGTTACAATGAAGCCCGGCAGGCCAGCGCGGTTGCGCGGCATCTGGGCGCCGACCACACTGAGCTGTATGTAACGCCCGCCGACGCCAGGGCCGTGATCCCGCGCCTTCCGGCCATCTACGACGAGCCCTTCGCGGATTCGTCGCAAATCCCGACCTTCCTGGTCTCGGAACTGGCGCGGCGGCGCGTTACGGTGGCGCTTTCGGGCGACGCCGGCGACGAGTTGTTCGGCGGGTACACGCGCTATTCGTGGGCGACTGGTATCTGGCGGCGGTCGCATCGTGTTCCGCCGGTTCTGCGCAGGCTGGCGGCCCGGCTTCTGACCGCAGTTTCCGTCCCATCCTGGGATGACCTTCTCGGCCCGATAACCCCGCTGCTCCCAGCAGTCTTGCGGCAGCGCAACCCGGGCGACAAGATTCACAAGCTCGCCGGCGTGCTGGGCGCTTCGACCAGGCAGTCGCTTTACCTGGGACTGGTTTCACAGTGGAGGGAGCCGGCCGGGATGGTTGAACGAGCGGAAGAGCTGTCGACGCCGCTTACCGATCCGCACCAGTGGCTGCGCCCGCTCGATTTCGAGCGCCAGATGATGTACATCGACGCCAACACCTATTTGCCGGACGACATCCTCGTGAAGCTGGACCGAGCTAGCATGGCCGTCAGCCTGGAGGCGCGTGTGCCGCTGCTCGATCACCGTCTCATCGAGTTCGCCGCGTCGCTGCCCACGCGGTTCCTGATCCGCCGGGGCGAGGGGAAGTGGATCCTGCGCCAAGTTCTGTACCGTCACGTTCCGCGCGCCCTGATCGATCGGCCGAAGACGGGGTTTGCGATCCCGATCGGGGCGTGGTTGCGCGGCGAGCTCCGGCCCTGGGCCGAAGAACTGCTGGCGGAGCGCCGGCTGCGGGAGGAAGGCTTCTTTCGTCCCGAGCCCATCCGCCGCAAGTGGTCCGGCCATTTGGAAGGAGGCCGCAACTGGCAGCACGATCTGTGGAACGTTCTGATGTTTGAGTCCTGGCTGGAGGAGGCGCGGCGGAGCTGGGCGGTCCCGGCCGCCCTCGCGGTGTACCAGTGAGACCCACAATCGCTCACGTGCTGACTCGTCTGGGCGCCGGAGGACCGCCGATTCATGCCGTTCTGCTCACGCGCGAGATGGCGCACCAGGGGTTCCCCACGGTTTTGGTCACCGGACGGTGCGCCGCCCAGGACCTGGACATGTCTTACCTCCTGCTGCCCACCGACCCGGTGTACTGGGTCGAAGAGATGTCGCGCAACGTGTCGCCGTGGCAGGACCTGAAGGCGCTGGTGCGGATCTACAGGTTCCTGCGCCAAGCGAAGCCCGATGTCGTCCACACCCACACCGCCAAGGCTGGCGTGCTTGGACGCGTCGCGGCGCGTCTGGCTGGAGTGCCGGCCGTGGTGCACACATTTCACGGCAACGTGCTGGCGCATTACTTCTCCCCTCCCGCGAGTTTGGGCATCCGCTGCCTGGAACGACTTCTGGCAAGGATGACGGACGCTATCTGCGCACTCTCCGAACAACAGGCGAGCGAACTGGCGGACGGCTACCGGATCGCCCCGCCGGAGAAGATCCACGTGATCCCGCTGGGGATGGACCTTGAGCCGTTTCGAACGCTGCCTCCGCCGGCTGACGGCCCGCTGGTTGTGGGATGGCTGGGGCGCTTTGTGCCTGTCAAAGACCTTCCGCTGCTGTGCCGGATCGTGCGCGCCGTGGCCAACGCTCGCTTCGATATCCGTTTTCTGATCGCGGGCGACGGGCCGGAAAGGCCGACGGTCGAAGCACTGGTGAGGGAGATGGGCCCGGTTCGGTGCCGCCTGCTCGGCTGGCAGCGCGATGTCCGGCCGGTGATTGCCGCCTGCCACCTTCTCCTTCAGACCTCCCGCAATGAGGGGACGCCGATCGCCCTGATTCAAGGCATGGCCGCGGGGCGTCCGTTCGTGTCCACCCCTGCCGGAGGAGTCGTGGATATGGTGGCGGGGCCGGAGCGGCGCGCTTATGGTCTTCGCTGCTATGACAACGCCATCCTGGCCGAGCCGCACCCGGAAGATTTTGCCGCGGCGCTGGCGGACGCGGGATTCAGCCTGCAACGCCCGGGAAAGCGCTCGATGAGCACACCCCGCCATGTACTCCCTCCTCCTGATCACAGTCGCCGGCGGTCTCTTCTGCTTTTTTCTGACCCCGCTCGTCCGCCGTCTGGCCCTCCACCACGGCCTCGTTGACCGGCCGGATGGCAACCGCAAGGCACACCGGCGGCCCGTCCCCCGCATCGGCGGCGTCGCGATTGCCGCCTCGTATCTCGCTTGTTACGTCCTTTTGCTTCTGCTTCCTTTCAAAGCCAAACTAATCATTGAGCAGCACCTGCCTCTGATTTTCAATCTACTACCCGTGGCTGGGCTGGTCTTCGCCACCGGCCTCATCGACGACCTCCGCGGCCTCAAGCCTTGGCAAAAGCTGGTTGGCCAGACCGCCGGGGCCGCGCTCGCCTTCGCCGGCGGCGTCCGCATTCATGCGATCGGCGGCTTCCGGGTCGATCCTGCCTGGAGCTTTGCCCTCACGCTCCTCTGGCTGATCGCCTGTACGAATGCCTTCAACCTCATCGACGGCGTCGATGGTCTGGCGGCCGGGATCGGCCTGTTTGCCTCTGTCACCGCCCTGATCGCGTCGCTCCTGCATGGCAACGTGGCCCTGGCTCTCGCCACGGCTCCCCTTGGCGGCTGCCTGCTAGCCTTCCTCCGGTACAACTCAGCGCCCGCCTCGATTTTCTTGGGCGATTCCGGCAGTCTCCTCATCGGCTTCCTCCTCGGCTGCTACGGCGTCATCTGGAGCCAGAAGAGCGCCACGATCCTCGGCATGACGGCGCCCCTGATGGCCTTCGCTCTCCCCCTGGTCGAAATGTGCCTCTCGATTGGCCGGCGCTTCCTCAGCGGTCAGCCCATCTTTCTCGCCGATCACGGCCACATCCACCACCAGCTTCTGGCTCGCGGCATTTCCCCGCGCAAGGTGGTCCTGCTGCTCTATGCCATGGCGGGCGTAGGCGCGGTATTCTCGCTGCTGGTGCTGTACAACCACTTCGCAGGACTCGTCATTGTGCTGTTCTGCACCTTCGTGTGGATCGGTGTTCACTCGCTCAGCTACGTCGAGTTCCGCGCCGCCGGCCGCGTCCTCTGGGGCGGCTCCTTTCGGGACCTCATGAACGCTGAGATCCGAATCGAACGCCTGGAGCGCGCCATCGCCGAGGTGCGAACTCTGGAAGACTGTTGGTGCACCCTCCGCGAGCAGTCTCACAGGTTTGGATTCAGCGATGTAAGCGCCCGCCTGCTCGGCTGGGACTTCGAGGAACCCAGGTCCATTCGTCGCAACGTTTCCTGGCACGTGCGCATTCCCCTGCCTGAGGGCGACGAAGTCACCCTGGGGAGAGAGATCGAGCCCCTCCGGCGGTCGCTTTTCACTTCGTTATACGCCGACGCGGTCCGAGGCCCTCTGGCGTCGAAGCTTTTTGAACTCAGACCAGACCATGGGAGCGCCGCTCCCCGGTCTGAACTGCTGAGCCAGCAGCGTTGACCGACGGGCGAGGGACATCACTGTGGTACGGAAGGCCAGGTCGTGGAGCGGCAGATCAAGTCGTCACAAGCTTGTCCTGTCTCGGTTCTCATTCAAAATCAACGAGTTGCAGAGAGCGCGAAGGCAGGGCTGAAAATCCCCTGGAGTACGATGGATTGTCAGGAGGCCATTGATGTCTTGTCTCAGTTATTTAGCCAGGGGTGAGCGGGAACTCTGGATGCGGAGGACGAACGGGGAGCGGGATAAGGTGGGATCCGTTGGGACGGCCCGGTCACCAACGGAGAAATGAGCGTGGAGCGCGCTCTGAAACTCGCTAAATTACCAGACGAACCCAATCCGCCGCTCGATCCGGTGCTTCGGGCACACTTGCGGCTCGATTCCGAGTCCTGACCCGTGGCCGCCAGCTTCCTCAAGATCGCCGGTGAGCTCTTCCGCGACGCGATCCTCTCGCTCGTCGAGGTCACCCAGGAGTTGAACCGCCACACCTGGTGTGTCGTCGAGTGCCGGAAGACGCGCGACTTGCGCTTTCCCGCCGAGGACTGCCTCGGCAAAGATCTCCAGATCGTCACCTACGATCAGGACCAGGTCGAGCACGTCCTGTTCGACGGCTTCGTCCTGCGGGCGCGGCTGCGGTATGAGGTCTTCGGCAGCTACACCGCCGTCCTCACCGCCGTCAGCCGCTCCTACAAGTTCGACCTCAGCCCGCGCGAAGCCTACTTCCGCAAGCAGCAGCTCCCCGCCATCGCCGACGCGCTCGCCGGCGCCGACGGCCTGAAGGCCCAAGTCGAGTGCAAGACCCGCCCGGCCAAGAACTACGTCCAGTGGGGCGAGACCGGCTTCCAGTTCCTGCTCCGCCTCGCCGACGATCACGGCGCCTGGCTCCGTCCCACGGCGCAGGGCATCCAGATTCGCGACGAGTTCCAGCCCGGCGCCAAGCTCCAGTGGCGCGACGCCGACGGCTTGCTGGGCTTCAACGTGCGGGGCGAGCTCGCGCAGCCCGCCTTCAACGGCACGCATTATGACGCCCGCACCATGCAGAGCAAGGGCTTCACCAAGGCCGCCAAAGACACCGAGTTCTTCGGAGCGAGCGGCCCGATGGTCGCGGCCGTGAAGCGCGAGTCGAAGTCGCGGCTGCCCCCCGGCCACGTGCATCTCGACAGCCGCGCCGCCACGCCCGGCGAGTACCAGGAGCTGCTCGAGCGCGAGAGCGTGCGCTCCATCGGCGGCCACATCGTCGCGCGCGGGTCGAGCCGCACCGAGGCGCTGCTCCCCGGCGACAAGGTGGAGATCGAAGGCGTGCTCGACGCCGCGGGAACCTACGGCCTCACCAAGGTCGTCCACCGCTGGACCAAGGACGGCTACCAGAACGACTTCTGGTGCACGCCGTCCAAGCGGTACCTCAGCCTCGCGGCGCCGCAACCGCGCGAGATGCCGGGCGTGGTTCCGGCGCGCGTGGTGGACCACCACGATCCGCGCAAGATGGGCCGCCTCAAGGTGCAATACGACTGGCAGGAGGGCGGCGAAACCGCCTGGGCGCGCATGGTGACGCCGCACGCCGGGGCCGGTCGCGGCTTTCTGTTTCTGCCCGAGAAGGGCGACGAGGTGCTGGTGGCCTTCGAGCACGGCGACGCGGAGCGCCCCTACATCCTGGGGAGCCTGTGGAACGGCGTCGATCAGGCGCCGCGCCAGGAGTTCTGGGGCGAGGATGTCGATCCCAACGACGTCAAGCGCATCGTCACGAAGAGCGGCCATCGCATCCAGTTCTCCGACAAGGACGGCAAGGAGTCGATCGTCGTCGCGACGCCGAATCATCTGAAGATCGCGCTGCTGGAGAAGGCCGGCGAGACCGGGCGCTCGATGATCCTGCTGCATTCGGCCAACGGCGATATGTTTTTCAGCGCGCCGGACGGGCGGATTCATTTCCGCAGCCGGGACTTCTCGCGGGAGGTGGGGGCCGCGGGCGGCGCGGCGCGGGCGGACGCGCGGACCGGGCCGAAGAAGACGGCGCCAGCCGCGCACCATGCCGCGCAGATCGTGGCGCTGCGCACGGCGTCCGCCACGGGCCGTCCGCTGTGCGAGCCGTGAAACCAGTAGAGGGGGGCCTCGGTTCGAGGCCCATCACCCTGGAGATGGAGGCGGGTAAGACCTGCCGCGTGGGGCGCTCGCCGCGCGCCGATGTCGCCGTCCCGGACGATCCGGCGCTTTCGAGCCTGCACTTCGTGATCGAGTGCGACGCGCGCGGCTGCCGGCTGCGGGACCTTCGCAGCAGCAACGGCACGTTCGTGAATGGCAAGCGGACGGCCGAGGCGCGGCTGCGCGACGGCGACCGGATCCGCGCCGGGTCGACCGACTTCGTGGTGCGGATGGCGGCGGCGCGCGACCTGATCGAGGTGCTGCGCGGCCAGGAGCAGCCGCTCTACGCGCTGCTGGACGCGGCGCGCGACCCGCGCGTGCTGGAGTTGCTGCGGGAGCGCGACGACGAGCACCAGTCGCTGTATGAGGGCGAGGAGAGCGAGGCGCTGGCCGAAGCGGCGCCCTACCTGGTCCGGCTGCCGAAGCGCTCGCGTCTGCTGGAGGCGCTGGTGAAGGAATGCTGGGGCAAGAGCTGGGGCGTCTACCTGACCTCGGCGGCCCCGTTCGCGGAAGTGCGCAAGCACTTCCGCCATTTCCTGATGGTGAAAACCGAAGACGGCAAAGACTACTACTTCCGGTTTTACGACCCGCGGGTGCTGCGCGTGTTCCTGCCGGTGTGCACGAAGGAAGAGGTCGAGCAGTTCTTCGTTACCTTCTTGGGGTTGGTGCCGAATAGGCTTTCCACCACTTGTTGGGGTGTCCGCACCCAGGGTGCGCGAGTGAACACGGCGGCGACCGTGGCCATCTTCTTGCGATTGGCCTTTTGTCCCTTGGTGCGTCGGGCGGAGCGCCGCAACGGTCCCGAAGGCGTCTGCCGCATCGACCCGGACGGCAAGGTCACGCGCCTGCTGGCGCGCCCCGAGATCCAGCGGCCCAACGGCATCGTGGTCTCGCCGGACGGCCGGACGCTATACCTGATCGAGAGCAACTTTCTATCCCGGGCGCAGCGCCGACGGCATGACCGTCGACGTGGAGGGCAATATCTACGCCGCCGCCGGATTGCACCGCCGGCGCGGCACCAGCGAGACGCTGGACACCCAGTGCGGTATCCACGTGATCTCGCCGCGGGGAAAACGCATCCACTTCATCCCCATCCCCGAGGACACCATCACCAATTGCGCATTCGGCGGCCCGGACATGAAGACCTTGTACGTCACCGCGGGCAAGACCCTGTTCAAAGTACGGACCAAGATCGCCGGAACGCGGCGCTAGGAGGCGCGATGTCACCGCTGGCCCAACTCTGGGAAGAACACACTGCCCACGAATTCTCCACCCGCGACACCGAAGCCACCCTGAACACCATGGCCGAGGACGCCTACGTGAACCACGTCCCGGTGATGACCGGCGGCCGCGGCAAGCCGGAGCTGAGGGAATTCTACTCGCGCGATTTTATCCCCTGCATGCCGCCCGACACCACGCTGACTCCCGTCTCCCGCACCGTGGGCGAGGACCAGCTCGTCGACGAGATCATCTTTTCCTTCACGCACACCCAGGAGATGCCCTGGATGCTGCCGGGCGTGCCGCCCACTCACCGGCGCGTCGAGATCCCGCTGGTGGTGATCGTGCACTTCCGCGAGGGCAAGCTGGCGCACGAACACATCTACTGGGATCAGGCCTCGGTGCTCAAGCAGATCGGCCTGCTCACCGATCCGGGGCTGCCGGTGAGGGGGGTGGAGACGGCGCGGAAGGTGGTGGAAGGCGGGAGGTCCAAGCGGACCTGAACGACATGGCTCTGTCCGCTGGGTGCAAACTCGGACCGTACGAAATCCTCGCGCCGCTGGGCGCCACACCCAGGAGTGCCTCAACCGCCACGGTGGGCAAGATCCAGGGCGCAAGTACCGGCGTCGCCAGTGTCCCGTCCACGCCGAGGGGCACCTGAGCGGAGTGATGTACCGGAAGGCACTGAACACCACCTCCTGGACTCGCGCCCAGGATGTGGTCCGCGAAAAGGAGTCGCGGGGTCACTGGGATGTTTAGCCCCGTCCTGCCGGTTGGCAGGCCTCGGTTTTTCTTGGGGTTATGGAAGCCGCATGGCAGCCTAAAAAAAACGCTTGACTTTGTAAGCGGATCGTATACTATTGTGCAAACCCACTTAGTGCTCTTGGGAGAGTCCTTGGGACTCACCGAGCGGAAGCGTTGTCCCAAAGAGTGTAGATGTCCCCCCACTGCTGGTATGCCCTGACCGTCAGGCCGCGGCACGAGAGGACCGCCTCCCAATACCTCCGGAACAAAGGGCTGGAGGAATTTGCACCCGTCTACCGCGTCCGGCGCCGCTGGTCCGACCGCTTCCAAGACGTGGAAATGCACCTGTTCCCCGGTTATATCTTCTCCCGGTTCTCCTACGAAGAACGCTTGCAGGTCTTGGGCACGCCTGGAATCACATCCATCGTCGGCTTCGCGAAAACGCCAGCGCCCGTGCCGGACCTGGAAGTCACGGCAATCCAAGCCATGTTGAGGTCCGGACGCCGCGTCGAGCCCTGGCCCTATCTGCGGGCCGGCGATCGCGTGCGCATCGAAGAGGGCTGCCTGGAAGGCTTGTGCGGGACCCTCGTCCGTGAAAAAGACGAGTGGCGGGTGGTGGTGAACGTCGAAATCTTGCAGCGTTCGGTGGCCGTGGAAATCGACCGCGGAGCCGTGGCGCAAGTCTGCCCAAACTCATTCGGCGGCCTGGTAGCTTCCTCAAAGGCGGACTGACCCTGCGTGGCCCTGAAACGCCGTGACCGGATTGTAGTTTTCCGGCTCTCGCAAGATGAGTACGAAGGTTTGAAAGCGGTTTGTGCCGCGCGCCGCGCGCCGAGTATCTCCTCGTTCGCCCGCTCGGAATTGCTCTTGGCGCTTGACCGCGATCGCCGCCCGGGGCTTTCCCAGCAACTCTCCAGTCTTCAGTCCTCGATCCGGCGCATGACTCAGATTCTCGAAAAGATCGCCAGCCGCCCAAAGGAGTCCGCATGACACACACCTTGGCCGTGTCTTTGCTGGTGTTCGCCGCCTACGCCCAAAACCGCCCCCCCACCATGGAAGAGGTCGGTAAGACCAATCTGCCGGTGCAGAAACTCGGCGTCAGCGACCTGGTCGCCGTTTCCGTCTACGACGCGCCCGAGATGACCCGCACGCTCCGCGTCGACGCCGACGGGACCATCTCCCTCCCTCTCCTCAAGCGCACCATCAAAGCCGAAGGCCTGCTGCCCCGCGACCTGGAAGGCTCGATCGCCGCGGCCCTGAAGGCCGAGCAGATCCTGGTGGAGCCGATAGTCAAGGTGACGATCGTCGAGTACTTCAGCCGCCCGATCAGCGTGGCCGGCGCGGTGAAGAAGCCGCTGACCTTCCAGTCCGTCGGCCCGACCACGCTGCTCGAGGCCATCGCCCGCGCCGAGGGCCTGACCCAGGAGGCCGGCCCCGAGATCCTGGTCTCGACGGCGGGCAAGGACCTGATCCGCCGCGTTCCGGTGAAGGGCCTGATCGACGCCGCCGAGCCGCAGTTCAATCTGAGGCTCTCGGGAGGCGAGGAGATCCGGGTCCCGGAAGCGAGCAAGATCTACGTCGTCGGCAACGTGAAGAAGCCGGGCGCATTCACTGTTCGCGACCAGTCCGAGCCAACCGTCCTGAAGATGTTGGCCCTGGCCGAGGGCCTGCTGCCGTTCGC
>JACOSH010000536.1 GCA_016178945.1 Acidobacteriota bacterium | reverse complement strand
GTCGTTAACACCCTGGGCCAGCCCATTGACGGCAAGGGGCCTGTCAAGGCCGAAAAAACGGACCGCATCGAAAAGGTGGCCCCCGGCGTCATCACCAGGGAACCGGTGAACCAGCCCCTCCAGACCGGCATCAAGGCCATTGACGCCATGATCCCCATCGGGCGCGGCCAGCGCGAGCTGATCATCGGCGACCGGCAGACCGGCAAGACCGCCATCGCCCTGGACACCATCATCAACCAGAAGGGCGGCGACATGATTTGCATCTACGTCGCCATCGGGCAGAAGCGCTCCACCGTGGCGCAGGTCGTCAAGACGCTGGAGAGCTTCGGCGCCATGGAATACACCATCGTGGTTTCGGCCTCGGCGTCGGACCCGGCGCCGATGCAGTACATCGCTCCCTACGCCGGCTGCGCCATGGGCGAGTATTTCCGCGATTCCGGCCGCCACGCCCTGTGCATCTACGACGACCTCTCCAAGCACGCCGCCTCGTATCGCGAGATCTCGCTGCTGCTGCGCCGCCCGCCGGGACGCGAAGCCTTCCCAGGCGACGTCTTTTACCTGCACAGCCGCCTGCTCGAGCGCGCCGCGAAACTCAATGCCGCCAAGGGCGGCGGGTCGCTCACCGCGCTGCCGTTCATTGAAACCCAGGCCGGCGACGTCTCCGCCTACATCCCGACCAACGTGATTTCCATCACCGACGGCCAGATCTTCCTGGAAGCCGACCTGTTCAACAATGGCGTCCGCCCCGCCATCAACGTCGGCATCTCGGTGAGCCGCGTCGGCGGCAGCGCCCAGATCCGCGCCATGCGGCAGATCGCCGGCAGCCTCCGCCTGGACCTGGCGCAGTACCGGGAGCTGGCCGCTTTCGCGCAGTTCGGCTCCGACCTCGATAAGGCCTCCCAGGCGCAGCTCAACCGCGGCAAGCGCCTGGTCGAGATCCTCAAGCAGGGCCAATACCAGCCGCTGCCGGTAGAGCGGCAGGTCCTGATCATTTTCGCGGGCACCAGCGGGATGCTCGATGACATCGCCGTCGAGCAGTGCCGCAAGTTCGAAGAGGAGCTCAACCGCTTCGTCGACAACGCCCATCCGTCCCTGCTGGCCAAGATCCGGGAAAAGAAGATTCTCGACGACGCGCTGAAGGGCGAGCTGGCCGGCGTAGTCCGGGAGTTCAAGGAGCGCTTCGTGGCGGGGCTGGGAAAGTAGTCTTCCATGCCGAGCCTGATTGACATCCGGCGGCGCATCCGCTCGGTCAAGAATACGCAGCAGATCACCAAGGCCATGAAGATGGTCTCGGCGGCAAAGCTGCGAAGGGCGCAGGAACGCGTGATCGCGGCGCGTCCGTATGCCGGACTGCTGCGGAAAATGCTGGCCAACGTCGCCGGCGCGGTGGTCTCCAGCGAGAGCGCCGGGGTCAACCCGCTCCTGTCCGCGCGCGAGGAAAGGCGCATCCAGCTTATTCTCATAACCGGCGAGAAAGGTCTGGCCGGAGCGTTCAATTCCAATGCGATCAAGGCCTCGCTGCGGTTCGCCGAAGAGCGCGCCGGCGCCTCTCTGGAGTTTGTGCTGCTGGGCCGCAAGGGCCGCGACTTCTACCGCAAGCGAAATGCCGCCATTCGCGGCGAGCATACGGGCATCATGAACAAAGTCCTGTACGCGGACGCCGCCGGCATCGCCAGGGAGGCAGCCGAGCGCTTCGCCCAGGAGGAGATCGACGCCGTCTACGTGCTGTACAACGAGTTTCGCAGCGCGGCGTCCCAGAAACTGACGGTTTCGCGCGTGCTGCCCGTGGAACTGCCCGCCGGCCAGTCCCCCACCGAGTACATTTTCGAGCAGGCCCCGGACCAGATCCTGGGACGGCTGCTGCCGCGCTACCTGGAAGTGGAGATCTATCGCGCCATGCTCGAATCGGCCGCCGCCGAGCACGCGGCGCGCATGACGGCCATGGACGCGGCCACCTCGAATGCCGCCGAGATGATCGACAACCTGACGTTGTACATGAACCGTGTCCGTCAGGCCAGCATCACCAAGGAGATCATCGAAGTGGTCAGCGGCGCGGCGGCGGCGGAGTGAAGAACACAGTGAGGACACAATGGGCGTTATCGGAAAAGTAGTGCAGGTCGCCGGGCCGGCGGTGGATTGTGAGTTTCCCGAGGGGCAGATTCCCCTGGTCCACACCGCCATCCGCATCACCAGCGAAGGATTCACCGTCCCTCAACCCATCGACATCATTTGCGAAGCGCAGCAGCACATCGGCGAGGGCCGTGTGCGCACCGTCGCGCTCCAGCCCACCGAAGGCCTGGTCCGCGGCATGAAGGCGGAGAGCCTGGGCGGACCGGTCACCGTGCCGGTGGGCAAGCAAACGCTCGGCCGCATCCTCAACGTCATCGGCCAGCCGGTCGACAACATGGGTCCGGTCAACGCCACCCGGTTTGATCCCATTCACCGGCCGGCGCCCGCCTTCGAGGATCAGTCCACACAACTGGAGATGTTCGAGACCGGCATCAAAGTCATCGACCTGCTGGAGCCCTACCTGCGCGGCGGCAAGATCGGACTGTTCGGCGGCGCCGGCGTCGGCAAGACCGTCGTGATC
Organism: Acidobacteriota bacterium; assembly: GCA_016178945.1. GTDB lineage: Bacteria > Acidobacteriota > Terriglobia > Bryobacterales > Bryobacteraceae > JACOSH01. The sequence continues at coordinate 8,212 of JACOSH010000536.1, read as the reverse complement.
ATGGAGCTGATCAACAACATCGCTCTCAAGCATGGCGGCGTCTCGGTCTTCGCCGGCGTGGGCGAGCGCACTCGCGAAGGCAACGACCTCTGGCTCGAAATGCAGGAGTCCAAGGTGCTCGACCCGACCGACTACACCAAGTCGAAAGTGGCCCTGGTGTACGGTCAGATGACCGAGCCCCCCGGGGCGCGCCTGCGCGTCGGCCTCACCGGCCTCACCGTCGCCGAGTATTTCCGCGACGAAGAGGGCCAGGACGTGCTCCTGTTCATCGACAACATTTTCCGCTTCACCCAGGCCGGCTCGGAAGTGTCGGCTCTGCTGGGCCGCATGCCCTCCGCGGTCGGCTACCAGCCTAATCTGGCTTCTGAAATGGGCGAGCTGCAGGAGCGCATCACCTCCACCAAGAAGGGATCCATCACTTCGGTGCAGGCGATCTACGTGCCCGCCGACGACTACACTGACCCGGCTCCGGCAACCGCCTTCGCCCATCTCGACGCCACCACCAATCTGTCGCGCGCCATCTCCGAATTGGGCATCTACCCGGCGGTGGACCCGCTGGCCTCCTCCTCGCGCATCCTCGATCCGCGCATCATCGGCGAGGAGCATTACAACACCGCCCAGCAGGTGAAGGGAATCCTGCAGCGCTACAAGGATCTCCAGGACATCATCGCCATCCTCGGGATCGACGAGCTGTCCGACGAGGACAAGCTGACCGTCGCCCGCGCCCGCAAGATTCAGAGGTTCCTCTCCCAGCCGTTCCACGTCGCCGAGCAGTTCACCGGCGCCAAGGGCAGGTACGTGGAGCTGAAGGACACCATCCGCGGCTTCCAGGAGATCTGCGAAGGCAAGCACGACGGGGTTCCCGAGCAGGCGTTTTACATGCAGGGCACCATTGACGACGTGCTGGCTCGCTCCGAGCAACTAAAGACCAGCGTCTAAGGAAGTCCGTAATGGCCGACGAATTGTTCGAATTCGAGCTGGCGACGCCCGAGCGGCTGGTGCTGCGCGAGAAGGTGAGCGAGGTCCAGCTTCCCGCCCGCGACGGCTACATCGGCGTGTTGCCGGGCCACGCCCCGCTGCTGTCGGAGATGGCCAGCGGGTACGTGTGCTACACCAGCGCGGGCCGCCGATACTACATGGCCGTCAACGGCGGCTTCATCGAGGTGCTGCCCGACCACGTCCGGGTCCTGGCCGACACCGCCGAAAAAGCCGAGGAGATCGACGTTCAGCGGGCGGAAGCGTCGCTGAAACGCGCCCAGGAGCGCCTGACCAACCCCAACATCGGGCTGGACGTCGCCCGCGCGCTCTCCGCCCTGCATCGCGCGCAGGCCCGGCTGGACGCCGCCAAAGCCGGCGCCCACTAGCTAGCTCCACAACTCGTGAATGGGCCCGTACAGGTCCTCGCGGGAGTTGGGTACGTACTCAAAGCCCCGCCCGAGCGGATCGTCGCGGCGGATGGTGGTCCAGTCGATTCCCAGCGCCGAGTACAGGGTGGCTTCGATGTCCTCGTTGCGCACGTCGCGGTCGCGCGACCAGCCGGGTTCCACGGTTCGCGATCCGGTGTCGTCGGTCTTGCCGATGGCCCGGCCGCCGCGGATGCCCGCGCCCGCGAACAGCGCCGACTGCTGCAGGAAGTGATCGCGGCCGCTGTTGGCGTTGACCGGTCCCACGGTGCGTCCAAACTCGCCCATCGCCACGATCAGGGTATCGTCGAGCAGGCCATCGCCGCGCAGGTCGGCGATCAGATTGCCCAGGCCGTTGTCGAACTGGGTGGCCATCGGGGTCAATTGGGCGTTCGGGGCGTAGATATTGCTGTGGTGGTCCCAGCTTCCGAAATTGATCTGGACGAAACGCGTCCCCATCCGGGCCCGCAGCAGGTTGCGCGCCGTCAGACAGCCGTTCCCGAAGGCGCTGTTGCCATAGCGGGTCCGCTCGTTGTTGTCGAACCGGAAGACGTTGTCGACGGCGCTGTTGTACATCAGCATCCGCGCCCGCGCGTTCCAGTTGGCCATCTCCTCGGCGCCCTCTCCGATGTCGAAGCTGGACCGGGTCTCGGCGTCCAGTTCCTGCAGCAGCCCGTAGCGCTGGTCCAGCCGCGCCGGGCCGCGCGGGTGCGCGGTATTGGGCAGAGCGGCGCCGCCGGCCAGCAGGAACGGCGCGTATTGGGCGGGCAGGTAGCCTTCCCCGGGGATCTGCCCCGCATTGATCGCCATAAAAGCGGGCAAGGCGACATCTTGTCCCCTGGGCGGGCTCAGTTCGAGCGACACCACCGAGCCGATATGCGGACTGATGCGGGCCGAGGGCGAGGTAGGATTGCGCCCGATCTGCACCCACTGTTGCGACAACCCGTGAACCCCGGCCCAGGCCCTCACGCTGCGCACAAACCCGATGGTCCCGTTGCCCAGCTCGGCGGCGACCTTCGGCATCAGGCCTTGCGGGAAGCGCACACCGTCGCCGTAGCTGGTGGGATTGAAACGGGCCGGCAGCCACGGCCCTTCTTTGAGGTCGAAGGTGTCGACGTGACTGGGCGCCCCTGTCAGCAGGAGGAAGATGCAGTTCTTGGCGCGGCCGATCGGCGTGCCTGCGGCCCTGGCCACGGTCTCCATGGGGCGCGAGGGCATCAGGAAATAGCCCCCCACGGCCGAGGCCACGTGACGGAAGAACATGCGGCGTCCAAGCTGCGGCCGGGCCCAGAAGGCCGTTCCCCGTACCTGGCTGGAGTCGAATCCGAATCGGTCTTTCATGTCCTTCCTCCTAGTAGCTGAACAGGTACTCCACCTTGTTGATCGACGCCCAGGCCAGGTCCTCGACGGCCTCGTTCTTGAGGGCCGCGGTGGTGTTCTTTCGCACCAGGAACGCCAGGCCGCGCTCCTTCTCATATCCGGTGGGATAGCGCGAGAGGAAGGTCAGGTACACCTCGTTTAGGATGTCTTCGTTCTTGGTCATTTGCGCAATGGTTCGCAGCCGGGGCGAGTTTCCCACGAGCAGCCGGTTGTTGACGAAACCATCGTTCATGAGCGCCAGTTGCTGCTGGATGGACCCCGAGTACTGGCGTTGCTGCGCGTCCCGATTGCCCCGGAAGAAGTAGTTCATGAAGACGTTGCCATTGCCCTCGTTGCCTCGCGGCTCCAGCGGGTCGGGCAGCTTCATGGCCCAGGACACCTTGTCGGACCATCCCCCCACGGTGTAGCTGGGGAGCACTTCGGTGGCCTTGACGATGGCGTCATGGATCTCCTCGCCCTCCAGCCGGCGCGCGTAATGACGCGCGAACAAGGGCACGTAACTGGGATTCCAGGCGTCGTCGTAACGCGAGCTGAGCTGGTAGGCGGTCGACTGCGCCAGCAGCCGCAGGAACGGGCGCAACTGGTAGTTCATGTCAACAAACTCGCGCGCCAGCCGATCCAGCAGGGCCGGGTGCGTGGCCTGCAGAGTCCAGGCCTCACCCGTGTTGGGATTGATCGCCGTGGGCCGATTGGCCGGATCGAGCCGCGCGGCGTCCAGGCCTTCCACCGGCTCCACCAGGCCCAGGGTGAACATCTGCTTCCACAGGCGGTTCACGAGGTTGCGCGCGAACATCGGGTCGCGCACCAGGTTCTCGGCAAAATCGCCGCGCCAGTTGTTGCCTGACGGCGAGCCGCCCAGCCGGTACTCCGGAGTCAGGGTACGGGCGGTGCCTACCAGGGCGCGAGTGGGGCGGTTGCCGAACGTGCTGCCCAGGTTGTACGCGCCCGTGGTCACATCGTTGACGTTGAAGCTGCCCGCATAGAAGGGCTGCGGCTGGCCGGGCATCTGCTGGAAGCGGAAGGGATCAAAACGCATCCGCGAAAAGAAGGCCGCCATGCGCTGCGCCTCGGTGCGGGTGGCCCGTACGCCCCAGGCGCTCAACGCATCGAGGTGGCCGCGCCCGTTGTGGCAGAGGATACAGTCGTACTGGCTCATCCCCAAGAAGGTGGACGCGGTCCGGGACAGCATCATGTCGTAATTGTCCTCGGCCGGGCCCATGGTGGTGCTGGCGGACATGGGAAAATTCGACGCGCCGGCCGGCGGATCAAAGTTGTTACCCGCCGCGGTCACCGCTTCATAGGCGATGTCCTTGAAGGATTTCTCGCTGTAGATGGCGTCCTGAATCCAGGTAAAGAATGCGTTGCGTCCGTTGATGCCGCGCTGGATGGCGGCGGTCGAGACGGTGGGTGTGTTCTGCAGCCAGTCGCCGGCCCACATGGTCCAACGATCGGTGAACTCCGGCGAATAGAGCAGCCTCTCGATCAGCAGGTCGCGTCTGTCGCCGGACTTGTCGGCCAGAAACGCACGCACCTCGTCGGCCGAGGGAATCCGCCCGGTCAAATCCAGCGAGATGCGGCGGAGAAACTCCTCGTCGCTCGACACCCGCGCCGCCGGGACCTTGGCCCGGGTGAGCGAATCGAAGATCTCCTGGTCGATGAAGTTCCGTACCGGAAGCGCGGCCGCCGGGACCGTAGCCTCTACGGCGGAGCGCGACCACCGGCCATTCAGCTTGCCGGCGCGCTCGAAGACCTCGCCCCGGATCTTGACTTCCTTGCGCTGAAACCGGTCCGGATCGGACACAAACGCGCAGTCGGCGATCCCGACAGTCTTCTGTTCAGAGGCGCGAATCGCCCAGCCAGTCAGCGCCGAAAATCCCACCATATACAGGCAGGCCCCACCCCATCGAATCCCCGTCATGGATTCTCCTTTTGCCGCTATGAAACACTATAGCCCAACGGAAGTTGCGGGGAAAGAGGGAATGAGACCTACGACCGGAAGTAGTATTACCTCGATAGCACTCAACCGCGGGCGACCGGACAAAGGCCCGGCCCAACCCGCGGCGTCTTTACAACGAATCTACGCTACCGGCTGGAGGGGCTGATGGTCGGCCCGCCGTCGTCGCCCGAGACGGCGGCAATCGCACCGCCGGTGGCCGCTCCGGCCACGATGACTCCGGCGATGATGGCCTTGGTCCCGGCCGCCATGCCAGCCGCGCCGCCCGCCGCACCGGGTTTGGCGCCGGCGCCCTTGCCGCACTTGCGGGCCAGCACCTTCAGGCTGGTTACCTGAAGAAGATTGGCCCATTCCGAGGAGGGCGTCGCCGTGCCCGTTACCTGCACACGGTTGCCGACATGCTGGGCTACGCCGCCGCCCTGGAGCACGAAACGCACGGCGGAAGCCTCATCCTGTAAGACGTACTTGCCGCTGTCGCTCTCCAGGCAGCCGGTCACCGTGGACGACCCGGCGGCGGGACCCTGGTCCGGCTCTAATTCCAGGGCGTGCCCGGCCTCCAGGTTGGCCACCAGCACGCCGCCCGCGCTGGCCACGCGCACCGTCCCACTCAGCGCGGCCACCAGGACCCGGTCCGGTCCCTTCAGCGACACCCGCGCCTGGGCTTCGCTCCCCTCGGGTCGAATCCGCAGGGTTCGGGCTTCGACCTGGTAGTTCCCCAGGTTCTCGCCCCGTTCCAGAACCAGACGGTCCCGGTATACGATGCCCCTGGACTCGGCCGCCAGTTGCATCCGTCCTCCATTGGTCCAATGAAGCTGGGAAGACGCCTTCCCGGTTTCAAGGATGTTTCCTTCGAACAACGTGGCGTTGCCCTGGACCCGGGAACTGTCGAGGGTAAAGCTGCCGTTGGCCGTCACCATGCCCAGTACGGGCCCGGTTGCCGGCGGGGCCGCCATTGCCAGGGTCAAAACACCAACCAGATTCAGCGCCATGAGCGACTGTACCGATATTCGATGCACGGTAGGTTTCTCCACTGTAGCGATGTGCTACTTGTCTTCTGATCGGCCGTTCCGAAAAAATCACTAGAGAATATTCTTGCCTACGCCCACTAGTGATATTGATGAGGACTCTCGGTTCTCTCTTCTGGGTAGTCTTGTGCGCCGCCGGCCTATGGCGATCGGCACACTTGGCCGTGGGGATATCACCCGGCGATGCCCGGTACCATCTGGCGGCGGGCCGACTCGAGGCCGCCCTGTCGCTCAACCCGCGATTCACGAGGGGATGGATCCAGCGAGGTCTTGGCGCGGAGCTGGCCGGAGACCTTCGCACCGCCGAATCCAGTCTGCTGCGGGCGGCGGCCATCGACCGGACCACGTTGCCGGCCTGGACCTTGGCCAACTACTACCTGCGGCGCGCCGACTACGGGCGCTTCTGGGAATGGGCGCGGCGGACGGCCGGCATTCCGTTTTCCGATCCGACGCCGGTGTTCCAGCTTGCCTGGCGCGCCTCCAACGACCCGGCGGAGATCGCCGCCCGCGTGGTCCTGCCAGCGGTTCGCCGTCGCTACCTGGCCTTTCTGCTGCACGAACAGCGTGTCGAGGCCCTAGGCCCCATCGCCTCCGCCCTGGCGGTCGAAGCCACGCCGGAAGACCGCGACCTGCTGTTCGACGCCGTGGGGCAGGTCCCCGGCCTGGCCGTCGCCCTTACAATCTGGAACACCCTCTCCCGCCGTTGTTTGATCCCCTACCCCCCCTGGACCCCCCATCCGGCCACTCCCTCACCAACGGCGATTTCGCTCATCCTCCACTCGGAAAGGGTTTCGACTGGCGCGTCACACCCCACCTCGAGATTAGTTTCTCGTTTGGCGGCGCGCCGGCCATCCACTTGTCCGGTAAGCAGCCGGAGTCTGTCGAGATTCTGCATCAGTGGGTCCCGCTGCTGGGAGGCGCGCGCTACCGCCTGCGCGGCGGTTGCGACGCCGAGGGCCTGCAGTGGGAATTGGTGGACCGGCCCCCCAGAGACGGCCGGTACAAGCTGGCCCTGCACTACCGGCGGCAACCGGGCACGGTCCGCGCGGAAGGATCCTTCCCCTGCCGCCCCCTGGTCCTGGAGAAACTACCGTGACGCGGATCGCCCTCGGCCTGGTGCTGCTGTTCGCCGTGCTGGCCTTCGGCGCCACCGAGCCTTGGGCGCTGTCGGCCACCCAGATCGCGATCTTCATACTGGGGATCCTGCGCTGCCGCCGCCTGGGCCTCCCCCTTCTCCTCGGGCCGGTGCTGTGGGGCTTGGGGCAACTGGCCGCCGGTCTGACGGAATACCGCTGGGTGACGGTGAATGCCGTGCTGCTATGGAGTGCCTGGCTGGCGCTGGCCGCGGTGGCGCGAGACCTGCTCTCCGAGGAGCGCGCACACCGCGCCTTCCTGCAGGGCGTGCTGTGGGCCGGCGCGGCCATCGCGCTCGAAGCCCTGCTGCAGCATTTCACCGCCGCCGGCAGGATCTACTGGCTCTTTCCGACCCGCTCGGAGCGCTCTTTCGGTCCTTTCGTGAATCCGGATCACTACGCGGCATTCATGGAGTTGCTGCTGCCGCTGGCCCTGGTCGAGGCCGCGCGCGGCCGCAGGCTGGCCGGTCTGGGCATCACGGGGCTGTTCTACGCTTCGGTGATCGCCAGCGGGTCGCGCGCCGGCGCGGTTCTGGCCACGGCCGAGGTGGTTCTGATTCCGATTCTGGTTCGCGGGCGGAAGGCCGCCCTGCCGGCGCTAGCCGCCCTGGCGGCGGCGCTGATCGTCGGCTGGCAGCCTCTTTGGGCTCGCTTCCAATTGCGCGATCCGTTGCGCTACCGCCGCGAGATGGCCCTCGCGGCGCTGGAGATGATTCGCGACCGCCCCTGGACCGGCTTCGGGCTGGGCACGTTCGAAACGGTCTACCCCGCCTACGCCCGTTTCGACACAGGCGAACGCGTCGACCATGCCCACAACGACTGGCTGGAATGGACCGCCGAGGGCGGCCTGCCCTTCCTGGCGATTCTGCTGGCCACGGTCGCGTTGGGCCCGCCCTCCCCCCGAAACTCCCCCTGGTGCTGGGGCGTTTACGCGGTGGGCGTTCACAGCCTGGTCGACTTTCCGCTGCAAATCCCCGGCATCATGGCGCTGGTGGTGGTGCTGCTGTGGGGCCGGCCTCCAACCCGCGGGCGCTCAGGGCGAACTCCGCCACCGACGTCTCACTGAAAGCATCCACACCCGCCGCGGCGGCGAACAGATCCGGGTCTCAGTTGCCGATCGCACAGGGGGCCAGATCCATGGCTGTGGCCACCAGGTACATGGTCTGCAAGGCGGCCCCGGCGTCGAGCAGAACGGTACGGTAGCCCATGCCTTCATACTTCCAGGCGATCCGTGGGAAGCGCGCGGCCAAGGTGATCAACACCTGCGGGAGGGGAAACAGGCCCCGCCAGCCGCCAGCCGCCCGCTCGCGGAGGGCT
>JACOSH010000535.1 GCA_016178945.1 Acidobacteriota bacterium | reverse complement strand
TTTCTATCCCGGGCGCAGCGCCGACGGCATGACCGTCGACGTGGAGGGCAATATCTACGCCGCCGCCGGATTGCACCGCCGGCGCGGCACCAGCGAGACGCTGGACACCCAGTGCGGTATCCACGTGATCTCGCCGCGGGGCAAGCGCATCGACTTCATCCCCATCCCCGAGGACACCATCGCGAATTGCGCGTTCGGCGGCCCGGACATGAAGACCTTGTACGCCACCGCGGGCAAGACCCTGTTCAAAGTACGGACCAAAATCGCCGGAACGCGGCGTTGAGGAGACGCGATGTCACCGCTGTCCCAACTCTGGGAAGAACACACGGCCCACGAATTCTCCACCCGCGACACCGAAGCCACGCTGAACACCATGGTCGAGGACGCCTACGTGAACCACGTCCCGGTCATGACCGGCGGCCGCGGCAAGGACGAGCTGAGGGAATTCTACTCGCGCGATTTTATTCCGTGCATGCCGCCCGACACCACGCTGACTCCCGTCTCCCGCACCGTGGGCGAAAACCAGCTCGTCGATGAGATCATCTTCTCCTTCACGCACACCCAGGAGATGCCCTGGATGCTGCCGGGCGTGCCGCCACTCACCGGCGCGTGGAGATCCCGCTGGTGGTGATCGTGCACTTCCGCGAGGGCAAGCTGGCGCACGAACACATCTACTGGGATCAGGCCTCGGTGCGCGTCCCGCGGCTCAGCCGATCTTGCCGATAGCGCCGTTGACGGTGTCGGACGATTTCTTTTGAATATTGGACGACAGAGTCTCCGCCTGGTTGTACGCGCTCATGAGACTCTGGATCTCGAAGTTGCCGAGTCTGTCCTGGGCTTCCAGGTTCTTCATCTTGCCATCGAGGTCCTTCCGGACAGTTTCAGCCTTATCGTTCCGGCCAGCGATGGACTTCCAGTTCGTGGCTACCGTCTTGGCGAAGTTGGGCTTGGCGGCGGCGCGAGCCGGGGCCTTGGCTTGGAGTTTTTGATGGTATGCACCCCAATTGACTTCCATACTGGCGTTTTGCCTGTTGATTCTCATTTTCTTCCCTCGTTGAAGTTATCGAGGGAAGCGGCCCGGGTGTTGCGAGCGCCAAGATCACATCGCGGCGATCGAATATGGCGCGATGGACACGCTCTTGCCGCCCTCCAGGCGCACCTCCGCTTCTTCGTCGTCGAAGTTGAGCAGCACCAGCAGGCCATTGGCGAGCGTGCTCCAGTAGACCGAGGGCGGTTTGCGCATGGCCAGGGCGCTGCGATAGGCCGGCGCGAGGCCATCCAGCTTCAAGACTTCGCGCCGGATGAAGCGCGCGTACTGCTGGCCCGGCAGCGTATCGCCGTGGAAGGCCACCGCGCGGCCCTTGCCCGTCTCGCCCCGCTGCCAGTTGGCCGCGATCGAGCCGTCGCCTTCCACCGTCACCGGCAGGCCGCGCGGCATGGCCGGATAGATCACCGCGCCGCCGGCCCGCACCCAGCGGTCCATGCGCTCCAGGATGCGCTTCTCGGTCACCGTGCCCCACAGCCACACCAGCGCCTTGAACCGGTCCAGCGCGCCGTCTTCGATCATCTGCTCGCTCAGGTAGTCGTAGTCCATCTCGGAGCGCAGCGCCTGGGCCTTGGTCAGGAAGGCCGAGGCCCAGCGGTAGCGCAGCACGTCGTCGTCGAGCTTGATGGCGGTGTCCGGATAGAAGACCGCGACATCGATCACCGGCTTGGCGCGGCGATCCAGCAAATGAGCGTGCGCGAGCCAGCGGTCGATGGCCTGATCGTTGGAGTACAGGTTGGAGTGGTAGTAGAACAGGTGCTCCGCGCCGTTGGTGACGGCGTTGTAGAGCCGCGCCATCACGCCGCGCGCGCTGCCGAATCCGCCCGGCTCGTAGCCCAGGCCGGCGCCGTAGAAGCGCGCCGCCGAAGAGGCCATGCGGGTGATGGTGAAATTGTCGGCGTAGTTGTCGCTCTCGTTGGTGAGCCGGACCCCGCCCTTGACCTTGGCCATGCTGCGCGCCTGAAAGCTGTAGTCGGTCCCGATCTCGACAGGCCCCCAGCCGCCGGACGACTGGTGAATCACGGTGTTAGGCATCGCCTGGCGGGTCCACACGGCCCACTTCTCGCACCAATCGCTCATCGCCCCCATGTACCACTCGCCGAAGTCGATCCGCTTGCGCGGCGAGGCCGAGGTGACGGGCAGGAAGGTGGAGACGTCCTCATGGGTCCGGTAATCGCCGCTCCAGGCGTTGTTGAGCGAGGCGACATCCGGATAGCGCCCGCGCAGGAAGGCCCGCAATGACAACTGCGCGAAGGGGTCGGCGGCCCAATAGCCGATATGGGTGTGGCCGGCGCGAAACTGGTAGCCCGGGCCGCGCGCCGGATACTGCGCTTCGCCGTAATCGCCGCTGGGACCCAGCCGCACGCCCTGCAGGGCCTTCCGCGAGCCGTAGTGTTTTCCGAACTCGGCCAGAAAGCGCCGCACGTAGGGCGTCTGATTCTCGCAGAAGATGGATTGCACGTCGTGCCGGACGCGGTGCTCCAGGCACTCGAACCCCACGTTCTCCGGGGAATCGTGGAACCACTTGGGCAGGGCGTATCCGGAGCCGCCGATCAGCAGAGGGAAGAATTGCAGGCCCTGCCGTTCGATCTCCGCGACCAGGGCATCGTAGAGACTCCAGTCGTAGACGCCCCTGGCGCGCTCGGCCAGTCCCCAGCGCACATAGAATTCGATGGCGTTGAAGCCCAGCGCGCGGGCCAGCGGCAACAGGTTGCGCAGGGTGGCCAGCGCTTCGGGCAGGTCTTCGGGCCGATGGATGTCCGCCGCGCTGATCACCCGCTGCGAGGGCGTTCGGAACTCAAGAGCCGGCTTGACCTCGGGAACCGGATCGAGCGAGGGCGCCGCATCGGACAAAGAGACCGAGCGCACCTGGCCCGCCCCCTCGATGCGAATTGCGGAGGGAAAGACGGCCTGATCGTAGCGAAAGACCGCGCGGCGGTTCCGGCCCGTGTCGAGGCGCACGACCCCATGCTGATTCTGCATCGGCACGCCGGGGCTGGCGGTAATCCAGGCGTAGCCCCGGTCGGCGTACTCCACGATGAGCCAGACCGGCCCCTTCACGGGACGGCCGGCGTGGACCAGGTACGCCGATCGCCGGTAGTAGTCGTTCTCCGGCTGGTGAACCACTCGCAAACCGCCGGCGCGCGCCGGATCGGCGGCGTCCCAGCGCGCCAGCTCGGCCGCCGCGGCCAACATGCCGGACATTGCCAGTACCAAGTACGGTTTCACACGTCCAGGATACGACAGACTCAGCCCGCAACTTTGGAGACAATAGATGTGGCCGGAATCGCCGGCAGAAAAGGATCAACACCTATGAAACGAATCGTCAGCCTTCTGCTTCTCGCCGCGGCGGCGCTTGCTCTCACCGCTTCCTCCACGACCCGGTGGGACGACCCTGTCCCGGACCCTCCCTGCCCGCCTTTCTGCCCGAAGGCGTAAGGTGATAGAATGCTCGGCGGCGGCAAGGACCATCCTTTCCGCTGCCGGGCATGAGGGATCTGCAACAAATCGCCTGGTGGCTCTCTGCGTCCAGCCAGGTCCTGGCGGCCATCAGCCTGCTTCGCTGGCGTCTGTGGCGGGCGCACGGATTGCTGTTTGCGTTTCTGCTCTGCGGAGTGGCGCGGTCCGCCGCGCTGTTGCCGCTGAATCCAGGCCGCGACCCGCTCTATACCTGGATCTGGCTCTACACCGAGCCCCTGCTGATGCTGGTCCAGGCGGCCATGGCCGCGGAGATCTTCCTCCAGAGCACCCGTTACCGGAGGGCCGCGGAGGATCGCCCGCTGCTGCTGGTGATCGGCGTCGCGGTGGGGATCAGCGTGACGCTGCTGGGGGTGTATTTTGTGGCGCCGTCTGAATCCGGCTGGTATCGGACGCAATGGACGATCCTGCTGGGAAGATGGTGCCTGTGGTGTGTGCTGGCCGTCTGCCTGGTGAGCGTGATCGTCTACTCGAAGGGAAGCGCGGCCTTGGCCACGCCCAATCTCCGGACACACCGGGGGATCGCCGCCGTCTATTTCGTGATGCTGGCCGCCGGCCAGCTCGTGATGGCCGGCTGGCGCGAGACGCTGCCAGTGGTCAACGTGGCGACCCTGTTGTTGTCCGCCGGCTGCTATCTGGCCTGGGGCCTGACGTTGAAGCCACCGGGCGAAAGCCTGGTAGGGGACGGTTCCGGGTCAGGACGCCGCGAGCTGCCACCCTGGAAACCCGCCCCGACTGCGCTGGCCAGTCCCCGGGGGCTAGCCGGAGACTTGCTTCTGGGGTTTCTGAATCTCTGGCCGTAGATGTCCAGGCAACAAACCGGCCCGCCTCACGATAACTTGTCTTAGGGCGTGAAACCGGTGGTTTCGCGACTCGGGAGAAGAGCGCACGTGATGAAGCCGATCCTCGGCCTGCTGGCGGTATTGGGCGTGTTGGGAACCCTGGCCCTGACGAGCTGGGAAGGTTGGGTACCTTCCAGCTTTGGGCCGCCCGTGACGCTGACTCTGCCGCCGGCGGCTCCTGCTCCTGCCGCTGAGCCGGCCCCCGCGACTCCCTCAGAACCGGCCGCGCCGGCAGCCCCGGAGAAGATCATCGAGGCTCCGGCGCCGGCGGAAACGCCGTTGGCCAAGTTGGCCGCCAGGCTGCAGAAACTGGGGCCCCGCAAGCTGGAGATCGTCCGCGAAGGCGAAGATGCGCCGCCCGCCGAAGAGTCCGAAGACGAGGACGACGACGACTCCGGCGAGCCGGACGAAGTGGATATTCTCGCCTTCGGACAATCGCAGCCCTCTATTCTTCGGGCTCGGCCCGCCGAGCCGGCCGATCCACTGGGCCTCCTGACGCCGGATCGTCCGGCGCGAGCGGCCCTCCCTCCCGCTCCCGAGGCCCATGTGCTCCTCGCGGCGGGTACGCGGCTGCCGGTTCGCCTGACTACCACTTTGTCCAGCGATCGCAACCGGTCCGGAGACACCTTCCTGGCCTCGCTGGACGAAGAAGTGGTGGTGGACAACATGGTGATCGCCGGGCGTGGCGCGCGAGTGGAAGGCCGGGTCTACGCCACCCGGCTCGCCGGCCGGGTGCATGGACTCTCGGCCCTCACCCTGGTACTGACCCAGATGGTCACCCCTGAGGGCCGGAGAGTGGAAATCGCCACCGAGCCGCTGGTCCAGTCGGGACCCGGCTCCAAAGCGGCCGATGCGGCCAGGATCGCCGGCGTCGCGGCGCTTGGAGCGGTCCTGGGAGCCATCGCGGGCGGCGGTGACGGCGCCGCCACGGGCGCTATGCTGGGCGGAGCGGCCGGCGCGGGCGGCGTGGTGGTCACCCGCGGCAAGCCGGTGACGATCCCCAGCGAGACTCGCCTCACCTTCCGCCTCCGCCAGGCAGTTGCCGTCCCCGAGCCGCCGGATCTGCAAAATCGAGGGTGGAAGCTACCCAGCGGCGTGGGCTATCGCTGAAGGCCGCAGGTTACCGGGACCGGAACCAGAACCAAACGACCGCGCCCAACAGCATGACCAGTGCTCCCATGCAGATGCGCCAGTAGTCCCCGAGAATAAGATACGGATCTACACAGGCCAGATCGAGTAGAGCGTTGGCGGGGAATCTCAACGGAAGAAGGACTTTGGCGGCCGTGTGTCCAGCAAGCAAGTGACCGCCTATCTCGTGTCTCCAGGTAAGGCTGTTGAACGTCTCGGGATTGATCCTCACCAGGAAGTAGCGATTACCGGCGATTCGGTACTCGCTGGTGGAGCCCGAAGTCGAAAGGTTGGGATCGAGCGCGGCGGCAACCTCGCCTGGCTTGATGTACCTCGGCAGATCCGAGATTGGGTCGGCCACAACGCAGGGCAGAACTTGAAGCGGAAGCTTGTGCCGGAAACTCTTCGGGGCCTGGATGTCGTCCCAAGTCGCGCAGCGCGTCCCCAGTGGCGCGAAGAGGTGAACCGTCAGCGGACCGTTGGGAGGTTCGAACTGCAGCGAGAGCACGAAGAGGGCCATCGCCGGGATTCCGATAAGGGAGCCGAGGAATCCGATCCAAACCACGGCCTCACGCGTCACCCCCCGCGCGATCCCGCACTACTACTAAGGAGAACTGAAACCTGAGCCCAGTAGAACCAAAGCTTGGAGCCTGCCTGCAAACCGGGGTATGATGTGAGCAGATGACCTGGAAAGACGCGCCAACGCTGGCAGGGTATGTTGGCCGGGTTTTCGTGGTGCTGGCGTCGCTGCTGGCGACTCTCAAGCTCCTGCTATACGCAATCATCTGGCGGCAGGACGGGTGGGAAAAGGCGTTCGAACAGATTCGGTCGGACAGTCCCGGCATACTCATTCTCCTGGCTTGGATTCTTCCAGTTGCCGCGGCCCTGGCCCTCTTGTTGTTGATGGGCGTCAGAGTCTGGGGTTGGACTACCGGCAGGACATCGTCGGCTGATGTAAAGGAACTGAGCCACGGTGCGTTGCACCGGCGGCGCAGTTCGCCGCGATAAAGTGACACTCCGGTAGTCCCCACGCTCCTCAACGCGGCCTCCTAGTGTCCAGGATTGCCTAGAGGCGCATTTCTCCGCAAGATAGGTGTCGGTTCCAGGCCTTCCACCGAACGCTACCGGGAGGAGTGTAACGTCCTTTCGAGCGAATCCGGCCCGTAATGCCACTGGTAATGTTGCGCATTCATCGGACTGTAATGTTACAATGTCCCAGCAATGCGCCACACCGGAGCAATGAGCACCCCTATCAGACGGACGCCGGAGAACGAGAAGCAGTTGGGGAAGATCCTGGCGGCCAAGGTGTTTCAACGCGCCAAACAGCAGGCGGCGATGCTCCGATTTGTCGCTGAGAAGACGATGGACGAGTCTTCCGAAGACCTTGACCAA
>JACOSH010000507.1 GCA_016178945.1 Acidobacteriota bacterium | reverse complement strand
GCATGCCAAGGACGGAGACTGGCCGCCCAAAGACCAGTCGGAGGCTTTGGGCACGGAGCGTCCGCTGGGGCAGGGATCGGTGGGGATCGAGCGCTTCGTGGACAAGCTGAAGGCGATCGGCTACACGGCGCCGATGAACATTGAGCGGGAAACGCCCGATCATCAGGAGCGGCTGCGGGACATGCGGATGGGGGTCGCGCTGCTGGAGAAACTGCGCGGTTGATCAGACGCGCTGGACCAGCGCCCGGAGGTTCTGGCCACAGATGATGCTGGCCAAGTGCTTATCGTGGCCTGGGCCGGGCCAATGGGTTTCCAGGCTGATCCAGCCGCGATAGCCATCGGCGGCCAGGGCCGCGATCTGTCCCTTCCAGTCGATGCCGCAGGCGCCCAATGGTCCCCAGGCCGGCTTGTGCCCTTCGAGGAAGCAATCCTTGGCGTGGACGTGGGCGATGCGCTCGACGGGGAGAAGGCGGTAGCCAGCGGGGAACGGATTCTCGCCGGAGACATAAGCGTTGGCCGGATCCCAGACCAGCTTCAGACTGGGGTGATCGAGGGTGGCCAGAGCGCGCGCGGCCTCCGAAGCGGTGGCCAGGTTGCAGGCATGCTCGTTCTCGAGACCGATGATGAGGTCCTCCCGGGCGGCCTGGACGGCCAGCTTGCGCAGGGCCTCGACGACCCGGTCGAAACACTCCTCGGGCCGGATGGTGCGCCAGAAGGAGAAGACCCGCACAATGCTGGCGCCGGTGCGGCGGGCGATCTGGAAGGCGCGGGCGGCCAGGCGGTCCTGATCCTCAAGTCCGTACTTGGCGGCGAACATGTCCTGTTGGAAGCGGGCGTCGACCTCGGGCGCGTTGGGGAGCACGCATTTGAGCAGGGGAGAGGCGATGGAGACGATCTCCAAGCCGTGCGCGGCGCAGATGCGGCGGGCCTGGTCGATCTCATCGTCGGAGAGATCGATGACGTTCTTGCCGAACAGCACGCGCAGCTCGGCGCCGGTCATGGGCACGGCGGCCATGGAGCGGGCGGCGACTTCCAGGTCGGGCGAGAACTCGTCGGTGATGGAGGCCAGGGGGAACAGTTGCGTCATGAACTCCCATTGTAGACTGGGCCGTGCTACCATCGGGAGCATGGAAAAGCCAGTTCTCCGCCGCAGTTTTCTTCGCGTGGGCGCCAGCGGGGCGACCGCGCTGGTGTGGTCGCACGCCTTCGGTGCCACGCCGGAGTGCGATGAGACCGAGGACAACATCGAGGGCCCGTTCTACTCTCCGGGCGCGCCGGAGCGCGAGGCGCTGTGGGAGCCGGGGATAAAGGGGACGCCCCTGGTGGTGACGGGCCGGGTGTTGAATACCCGCTGCCAAGCGCTGCCCTACGCGATCCTGGATGTGTGGCAGTGCGACGCCGACGGCGTGTACGACAACAAGGGCTATACGCTGCGCGGCAAGATCCAGGCGGATAAGAACGGGCGATACCAGATCCGTACCATCCAGCCGCCGCCGTACAAGGTCAGCGAGACCAGCTCGCGTCCGGCGCATCTGCACCTGAAGGTGAGCGCGCCGGGTTTGCCGGGGACGCCGGTCCTGACCACGCAGCTCTACTTTGAAGGCGATAAGTTCAACAAGGTGGACCGGGCGTGGCGGAAGTCGCTGACCATCAATCCGCAGGAGGGGGCCAAGGGCGCGAGGATGGCGTCGTTCGACTTCCGGCTGCGAGCGGCCGGCTAACGTCGCGGATGGCGGACTTCGAGTTTTACGCGGACACGGACAGCAAGGCCTTCGAGGTCTTCGTGCGGGTCCAGCGGGAGATGGCGCCGGGGGACAAGGTCGCGGCCGCGCTCGAGATGAGCGAGATGCTGATGCGGCTGGCCGAGGACGATGTGCGCCGCATGTATCCGGAGGCCGGCGAGCGCGAGGTCTTCCTGCGCATGGCCGCGCGTCACCTGGACCGCGAGACCATGGTGCGGGCCTACGGCTGGGATCCGGAGTGACCAGTCCCAGCGCAGGGTTCGCGCGGCTGCTCGAAGCCCTGGACCGGCTGGAAATCCAGTACATGGTGTGCGGGTCGGTAGCCAGCTCGGCCCACGGAATCATCCGGTCGACTCGAGACGTGGACCTGGTCG
Organism: Acidobacteriota bacterium; assembly: GCA_016178945.1. GTDB lineage: Bacteria > Acidobacteriota > Terriglobia > Bryobacterales > Bryobacteraceae > JACOSH01. The sequence goes on along the minus strand of JACOSH010000507.1, from coordinate 10,027 downwards.
CGGACCTGAAGGAAGAGCACGCCGGCGCGCTGGTGGAAGAGCTGAGTGGCGACTTCTACATCGACGCGGAGATGATCCTGTCGAGTCTACGCGCGGGCCGGTCCTTCAACCTGATCCACCTGGCGAGCAGTTACAAGTTCGACATTTTCCCGTTGTCCAACGATGCATACAGCCGGATGGAGTTCAGCCGGCGCACGCCGCAAGCAACGCGCCAGTTCGGACCGGAGCCGCTCGAATTCTTTGCGGCCTCGGCGGAGGACACGCTGCTCGCCAAGCTGGTCTGGTTCCGCCGGGGCCGCGAGGTTTCGGACCAGCAGTGGAACGATGCTCGCGGCGTCGTGGAGGTCAAGGGCGCGGCGCTGGATCGCGACTATCTGCGGCGTTGGGCGGCGCATCTGCATGTCGACGATCTCCTGGAACGGGTGTTGGGGCAGCGGCACGGATAGTAGTGCGACCCTGATCGGACACCGCCCTACCATTTGGAAGGTCATGGAGTACTACTGTACCGGCTATACTGGCCGAGCTTAAGCCTTACCCATCAATTACCCAAAAAAACTTGCTTGAATTTCATAAATAGGTGTATCATCGCTCGATCGGGTGATGGGTGTGGGTGGTTATTGTCAGACAGTCAGTGCGCCGGCAACTCGTGCGGCCGCGCGTCGAGCGTGGTTGGCGGACCTTGTTCACCTCTCCGCTCCCATGACCGACCGCCACATCCTGCTCTCCCTCTTTTTCGCGTTCTTCGCCCTCTATCTCTTCTCCCAGGCCCTCCATCCCATAGCTTTCGACACCTTCGGAATGGACAGCATGGAAGACCTCTATCTGGGACGCACGCACTCAATCCTGGCCGTCAAACACCCGCTCTTTCTCATTGTCTCTGTCCCCGTGTACCAGGTCGGAAAGCTCATCTTGTCCCCCGTGTCCGGTACCCTCGGCCAAAATCTGGTTCTGAGTTTCCCGTCGCCCTGTTCGGCGCAACCAGCGTGTGCCTGGCATACTTGGTCTTCCTTCGACGCTGTCCAGACAGGCCGTACGCTGTCTCATTCACCCTGCTCTACGGCTGCAGCGCATCCGCGTGGATCTTTTCCAGCTTTCCCGAGAGCTATGTGCTCACCGCACTTGCCACCACTTTCGTCTTATGGATCCTTGCCCCGGGTCCCAATTCGACCGGCCCTCGGTTCCGGCTCCTGGTCGTGGCTACTTGTGCCGCCGCCTACGCCTCACCCACACAGATTTCGCTCGCCGTCATCCCCTGCACTCTCTGGCTCGCCGACAAGGGGTTCGGTTGGGCCTGGATTCGACAGTCCGCTCGTTTCGGTGCACTCCTGATTCTTGGCTTCGCGGCTCCTTACTTTGTCCTGACCAAAATGCTGAACTTTGGCTGGAAGTTTGCGCCGGTCTATCTGGGCATCTACGGACGCGTCACGCGGCTGGCCGACCCCAACTGCTACGTGGTTGTCGCGAAGAACTTTCTCCTCTATTCCGTCGTCGGTCCCTCCATGGAGCCAAAGCTCTACACTCAGCTCAACGGACCCTTTGCGCCGGCGCTCAAGACCATGGCTTCCTTCCTATGGCTTGCAGCCGCTATCTTGTACGGACTCCTCGTCGCGTCCGCTCTACGGGGACTCCGCAATGCCTCACGCCCGTGGGTGGCTTCCCTCGCCATCCTCCTCGGACTTCACTGGACCTTCTTCACGTTCTTCAATCCCGCCGAGAGTTTCCTTTATAGCCTGCCCGTGCTCCTGGTGTGGCTGTTGATCCTCTACGAGGGATCGTCACGCGCGGCAACTCCCGTGCCGCGTCTCCTCCTGGCCGCCCTCATCCTCGCCGCCGCCCTCAACAACGCCTACCTCATCCGCTTCCTCAGCTCCCTCCACTAGCCCCTACCTGTAACCCGCCGGGATCTTCTCTCTCTTAGCCGGTCGTTTTTCTCCCCTCGACCGGGCCACGTCGAAATCAATTTCCTATCACTTGCTTCGGCAACACCCTGATCCGGTTGTCGCCGCGCGGCGCTGTCGCCGGGTGGTTCACCCCCCCAAACAATGGGCAGAATCCGGATGCGTGGGACGTCGGATCGACCGCTGCCGATTCCTATGAGCGATTCAGTGATATTCGGTGACAGTGGGAATGTTCACGTCGTGGCTGGGCAGCGACTAGAAGTCACCAGGTCTTTCCGGCCACGCGGCCCTGCCCCGGATGCACAAAACCGGAAGAATTCGCCGGAATAAATCAGTTAGTGTTCTGGCAGCGGCCGGATCCAGGCTCTACTATTCGTTTGGGGTTGGAACGACGTCCTCAAGTCATACCACTGGCGTGGGGACAGTTTTCAGACTACGCCGGTCGCCCAGGGTTCGATGCGGACGATATACCCGATACCCGGGAGCTGCCCTGGGACTCTCGGTGAGCCGGAGGGAACGAATCGTCTGGGCGCTGACCGGCGGCCCGGCGGGGCTGAGGGTATTGCGCGGGAACAGCGATCAGGCAAGCGAACGGGGCCGGCTGGAACGCTACAAGAGCGGATTTAACAACACACCGCTGGTTGCCAACGGGCGGGCGTACGTGACCATTCGGTTCGGCCTCGTGGTCTACAGTCTGCTTTCGCCATGAGAAGGCAGCGGCGCCGATAGACTGGCCGCGTGCGGGTGTGCGACACTGATCGAAACCGATGTCGCCACAGAGCCCGAGCAGTGCCGGTGTACCCACCGCCGCCGAGGCGGCGCGCGTGAGCGCACTGCTGGCCGGCGGCGACGCCAGGGGCGCGGTGGAGGCCGCCAAGGAAATACACAAGCGGCTGAAGTCGGCGCACTCGGAAACTCTGCTGGTGGAGGCCTATGGGGCCCGGGTGCGGGCGCTGTTTGACAGCGGGCGTCCGGCGGAGGGCCGGGCCTTGCGGGAGATGGTGCGCGAGCGCTATCCAGGGTCGTCCGGGCGGATCAAGGATATCGGGAGCGCGCCACGGGAGGCTTCGGTCGAGGCACTGGTGACGCCGCTGGCGGACCTGGCGCTGGCGCCCGAACGGCGGACGGCGATCGAATCGGCCGTCCGGCGCGACGTGGTGGATTTGAACGCGCTGGCCGAGTGCGCGGCGCTTCCCACGGAACATCCCCTGCGCCGAAGTGCGGAGGCGCTGCGGAGGGCGCTCGCGGCGGTGTCGAGCGGTCCTGTCGAGGAGGCGGCGCTGGCGGAGATCTCCCGGCGCGATCCGCTGGCGCCGTGGAAGATGCTGATCCGGGCGATCGCCTGCTACTACCGCCGGGAGGATGATGCGTGCGAACGCTGCCTCCAGGGCATCGACGCGGATTCCGCGCCGGCGCGCCTGGTTCCCGCGCTGCGGGCGATGCTGACCGGAAAGGGGGCCCGCAAGCTGAAGCCGGCGGCGCGGTCGCTCTGTGAGCAGGCCGGGGGTGGTCTTGAGGAGTTGCGCGACGCCCTGCATGGGCTGGACGCAGCTTTCATCAGCCAACACAAGACCCCCATCCTGAGACAGATCCAGATCACGACAGGTCTGTGCCGCAAGACGTGCCCGGATCTGGAGGAACTACTCCGCCAGAAGATCACGATCCAGGCGAAGGCGCTGGGCTTGAAAACGAACGCGGTGAAATCTGGCATGGGCGGGCCAGCGCTGAAGAACGCCAGGTTCTGGCGGTTGTTCGCGAGCTGGGCCGCGGACCCGAAGCGAACGCGAGTCTTCGAAGCGTGCGCCTCGTGGGAGGAGTTCCGGAAGCAGGCCGTGCGGGAAGAGTGGTTCTCCAACGACAGCCCCGAGGCCGCCGCCTTGTACCGGCATATGGCGGGCCTGCTGGAACGGCTCCCGAAGGAGGACTTCGAAGGGGCCCGCACCCAGTTTGCGCGGGAATTCGCGGGGTTTCAACACTACTATGACGATCAGCCGCCCGAGATCCGGACGGCAGCCCGCGAGGGCGTGTTGGACTGGTACTTCCTGTTCCCGGACAACCTGTATGCGCGCGCCTGCCGGATCGACCCGCACCCGGAGACATTTGAGCGATGGCTGCGCTGGGCGGGCCGGAGCCGGGACTCGAAGGCGATTGACGAGGTGGCCGAGGCGTGGTGCAAGGCCCTTCCCGCCGACAGCCGTCCGCTGCTTGTGCTGATGGAATCGGCGGAGCGGAGAGCGGCGCTGAAAAAAGCGATGAAATACCTGGAGGAGGCCGAATCCCTGGACGCGGTGAATCCGGAGGTGCGGCGGGCCCGGCTGCGCCTGCTGGTGTCGAGCGCGATCCGGCACCTGAAGCAGGGGAAGGTTCAGTTGTTGCAACAGGACCTGAGCGAATTGCAGTCCTTGCCCCAAGCCAGGGAAAAGGACCGGCCGGTGTTCCTGCTGGCGCTGGCGTGGGCCTGCGCGGTTTTGTGGAACGACCCCGCGGAGGCCGCCCGCTACGTCGCCGAAGCCCGGGATCTGATGAGCAGCGAGGTGGCCGCCGTGCTGGCTTTCGGAGAGCTGGCCGGCCAGGGCGGAATCGATTGGCAGACCCGAGAGCGGTATCTGCCATCGGAGTTGAGGCTGGCCGCGAAGGAATCGCTGGCCGGCGCGGTGTCGAGAGCCTGCGCGTGGTGCCTGGATTTGGGATTCGCGCTCGCGCTGCCCGACAATTGGGCTCCGCCCCTCCAGGAGGAATTGGGGAGGCAGGGGAGCTCGACGCCGCCCGAGCAGCTCAGGATCCTGGGAGAAACGGCGCTGGTGACGAATCTCCGGGAGCTGGCCTACGCCTGCTCGGCGGCGGGGTTGGGGCAGGGCGGCGCCGGCGAGGCCCGATTCCTGCTGCTGCGGGCGCGATCGCTGCCGGGCCACGACGTGGAGCGGCGGAACGAATGTATCCACGTGGCGGTGGAGTTGGCGCGGCGGCAGCGGGACATGGCGCTGGTCGACGAGGCCTTGGATTTGCTGCGCGGTCCGAAGCCGGACTGGCTGGGGTGGATCCACTCGATGGGGGCCGCCGAGGCGTCCCTGAGCGCCCGCCAGATCGAAGGGGTGCTGAAGCGGGAGAAAGCGGCGCTGGAGTATCCGCCGCGAGGCGCGTCGCTGTGCTACTGTCCCGCCTGCCGGCTGGAGCGCGGGGAGATCAGCTACGAGGAGGCCCACATCGAGGACGCCGGCGCAAGGCCTGCGACGCTGGAAGAAGTGTTTGACGAGCTGCTGGACGTAATCGGAGTGACGGGCCGCAAGAAGAGAAACCGCAGGTTGGGAAGACGATGACAGACCCGGTAGGAGCGAACCGCGAAGACCCGCGCGAGATTCTGGGAGTGACCCCGCAAGCCGGAGACGAAGAGATCCGGGCGGCCTATCTGCGCAAGGTGAAGGAACATCCGCCCGACCGGTCGCCGGCCGAATTCGAGCGCGTGCGCGACGCCTACGAGCTCCTGCGCGATCCGCGGCGGCGGGCCCAGCAGATCCTGCTGTGCATGGATCCGGACGCTCCGTTCGTGTCGCTGGCCAGGGAGGGCGCGGCCAAAAGGCGCTTCGTGGGCCCGGGACCCTGGCTGGCGGCTTTGAGGGAACGCTGAGATGAGCGACCTTCCAGTGGACCGGGAGCAAATGGCGCTCCGTTTCGAAGCTTGGCTCGATGAGGTGCTGCGGCAGGAATATCCGCCCCAAGGCCTGGCGGCGGAAGTGCTGGCGGCTCTGGACGGCGAGGCGCCGCCCGAGGGGAAGCGCTTCGACCTGTACCGGCTCTGGGAGGCGATGACCACGCTGGCGCAGGAAGTGAAGCTGCAAGGCCGGAGTTTCAAGGAGCTGAGCGCCACGCTGACTCCAGTGGCGGCCCTGAGCCCACAGGTGGAGGCGGTCCTGGAGGCGCACGGGCAGTCGTTCGAGGAGCTGCGGAGCCAAGCCGAGGCGCGCGCCTGGCGGGAAGTCCTGGATGGGCTGCTGGATCTGCGCGATCGGTTGAGCCGGGGACTGGAACCGGCGCGAGCCAGCGCCGCGGAGCTGAAGGCGGCAGCCCAGGGAACCTGGCTGGAGCGGCTCACGGGAAGCGACCGGAAGGCGCGCCGGGCGGCCGAGGCGGTGTCGGCGCTGGCCCGGGGCTATGAGCTGGGTCTGGAGCGGCTGGACGAGATGCTGCAGGGACTGCACGTGCGCGAGATCGAGTGCCGGAACCAGCCCTTCGATCCGCGGTCGATGAGCGCCGTGGACGCTGAAGAGAGCGAACGCGTGCCGGAGGGCGTGGTGCTGGAAGTGTACCGGACAGGCTACGAGTGGAAGGGCGAGGTGTACCGCGCCGCGCAAGTGAAGGTGGCGCGGCGGCCGCGCGCGGAGAACGGAAATGGATGAGTTGGTAGTGGGGATCGATCTGGGGACGACGAATTCGGAAATCGCCGCGTTCGCCGACGGGCAGGTGCGGGTGCTGGGCCCGGCCAGCTCGAAGATCCTGCCCTCCTGCGTGGGATTCTCGCCCTCGGGCGAGCTGCTGGTAGGGCAGGCGGCCCGCAATCAGCAGGCGCTCTATCCGGAGCTCACGGTGCGCAGCATCAAGCGCAAGATGGGCCAAGCGGAGACGGTGTCGCTGGGCGAGAAGAAGTTCACGCCGCAGGAGATTTCCGCGCTGATTCTGCGGGAGCTGGCCGAATGGGCGCGGCGGCAGCTCGGGCAACCCGCCAGGAAAGCCGTGATCACGGTGCCGGCCTATTTCTCGGACGCGCAGCGCAACGCCACGCGGGAGGCGGGGATGCTGGCGGGACTGGAGGTGGTGCGGATCCTGAATGAGCCGACCGCGGCCAGCCTGGCGTACGGCTTCGCGGAAGGAAGGCGCCACACGGCGATGGTCTACGACCTGGGCGGCGGGACCTTCGATGTGTCGATCGTCACGGTGGAGGGCGATGTGACCGAGGTGCTGTCGAGCCACGGGAACAACCATCTGGGGGGCGACGACTTCGACGACCTGCTGCTGGAACGCCTGGCGCGGAGCTTCCAGAAAGAGCACGGCATCGACATTCGTCAAGGCTATCCGGTGGCGCGGGCCCGGCTGTGGTGGGCGGCCGAGGAAGCCAAAAAGAAACTAAGCTTCGAGCCCTACGCCCGGGTGCGGGAGGAAGCGCTGGCGGTCCGGAACGGCCAGCCGCTGCACCTGGACCTGGAGGTGTCGCGCGACGAATACGAAGAGATGATCCGGCCGCTGGTGGAAGCGACCCTGGACAGCGTGTCGCATGCCCTGCGTGACGCGGGCAAGGCGCCCGGCGATCTGGACGCGATCCTGCTGGTGGGCGGCTCGACGCGCACGCCGCTGGTGTCGCGCCTGCTGGTGGAGCGCGCCGGGCTGGAGCCTCGGCAGGATGTGCATCCGGACCTGTGCGTGGCGCTGGGCGCGGGCGTGCTGGCGACGCGGCTGGCCGGCCGCGACGTGGAACGCGTGCTGGTGGATGTGTCGCCGTACTCGTTTGGGCCGTCGTATCTGGGAGAGCGCGGCGGATTCTCGTATCCCTACTGCTACCAACCCATCATTCACCGGAACACGCCGCTGCCGGTCACCCGGACGGAGCGCTACATGACCTCCGTGCCGAACCAGACCATCGTGGAAATCAAGATCTTTCAGGGCGAAGACGAAGACGCGCTGAAGAACGTTCTGGTAGGCGATTTCCGCGTCGAGGGGCTGCGCGCGATGGCGGGGCCGAACGAGGTGCTCTGCCGGATGAGCCTGGACGTGGACGGGATCCTGCACGTGACCGCGATCGAGAAGGACACGGGCAAGTCCAAGCACATCACCATCGCCAACGCGCTTCAGGCCAAGAGCGAGGCGGACATCGCCGCCGCGCGGGCGCGCCTTCAGGAGATGTTCGCCTCGCGGGCGATGGGCGACGATCTCTTCGGCGAGGAGGAAGGCGAGGAGGAGGAGGCCCCGGAAGCGGAGCAAAGCGGGGAGGCCATCAGCAAGGTGGTGCCCATCGCTTCGCATCCCGCGCACGTGGCGGCGCGGCGGCTGATCGAGCGGTCGCGCGGGCTGTTCGAGCGCATGCATGGGGACGACGTCGAAGAGGCCATCTCGCTGCACGAGCGGATCGAGGCGGCGATCGCGGTCCAGGACCAGCGGGATCTGAAGCAGGCCACCGAGGCGCTGAAGGAGCTGCTGTTTTTCGTGGAGGGCAACTGATGTGCCCGGTATGCCGGGCGCGCTTTCGGAGCGCCCTCCAGTGCCCGCGCTGCGGGGCCGATCTGGAGCCGCTGATGAGGCTGGCGGCGCGGGCGCACGCACTGCGCGAGGAGGCCCGGCGGCTGGCTGCGACGGGAAGTTACTTGCAGGCTCAGGCGCGGGTGGAGGAGGCGCAAGAAATGTGCGCCACTGCGGAGGGGAACCGGCTGGCCCTGTTGGTCCGCCTGCTGCTGGAGTTGGAGAGGCCCGCCCATGCGCCCTGGGCGGCGTGACTGGCGAGGCGCGCTGGCCGGCGCGGTCGCGGCGGCCGTCGTGCCGTGGTGGACGGGGCTGAGCTTCCTCGACGCGCTGGTAGTGATTCCCTACGCCAGTTTGTTCGCCGGTCTGGTCGCTGCCGGTCGCGCGGTTGACGCCTTCCATGGAGCGGCGGCCCTGGAGGGGCTGTCCGGCGGGTCCCAGGAGCGGATGCTGGCCGGCAAGGCGGGACGGGCGGCGCTTAAGGGCTGGGGTCTGGGCGCGCTGGGTTTGGCCGCGGCCCTGGGAGTGGTCAACGCCCGGAATTGGCACGGATCGCTGCTGCTGCCGGATGGCGTGATCCTGATCGACGCGGCCGTGGTAAGCCTGTCGGCGGCCGTGTGGGTGGCGGCCTGGGGCACGGTGGTGGCCCTGGATGCGACTTCGGCGGAGGCGGCTCGAAGCCTGCTGCGGCGGATTCTGCTGTACACCGCGCTGGGGCTGTTCTTGGCCTACCAGTACACGCCGGGGGAGTGGACGGCCTCGATCGACTTGACAGCGGCGGGCATCACCGCCAAGTCGTTGGCGCTCTCCGCGGCGCTGCTGGCGACGGCGGCGCCGGCATTCCGGAAGGCGCTGGGGCGCTTGCGAGAAGGCAGGGAGGCGGGCGGGCCGAGATTCACGATGTTATGATCTTACGACACCCTCATGCGCCCCACCCGGATCCGGCACGTGGTCCTGTGGCTTACCGTGGCCGCCTACATGATCACATACATGGACCGTGTCGTGATCTCCTCGGCGGTTCCGGTGATCCGGCAGGAAATGGGGTTGGACCTGGCGACGATGGGGGCGATCCTGAGCGCCTTCCGCTGGGGGTACGCGCTGTTCCAGATCCCCGGGGGCTGGCTGGGTGACCGCTTCGGGCCGCGCCGCGCCCTGACCCTGATCGTCGCCTGGTGGTCGTTGTTCACTTCGATCACCGGGCTGGCCTGGAACGCGGCGTCGATGGCGGTGTTCCGCTTCCTGTTCGGGATAGGAGAGGCGGGCGCGTGTCCGATCGCCACCCGCTCGCTGTCGCGATGGATGCTGCCGGCCGAGCGCGGCTTTGCCCAAGGGCTGACTCACGCCGGATCGCGGCTGGGAGCGGCTCTGACGCCGCCCCTGGTAGTGGCTCTGATGACCGCTTACGGGTGGCGGCGGACCTTTGTGGTCTTCGGTGCGCTGGGCCTGGCGTGGGCGCTCGCGTGGTTCTGGTACTATCGCGACACGCCCGGGGAGCACCGCGGGGTGAACGCGGCGGAGCTGGCGCTGATCCAGAATACGCTGGGCGGCGAGCGCTCGAGGACCAGCGCTTCCGTGCCGTGGCGCACGATCCTATCCATCCGAGCCCTGTGGAATCTGTGCGTGCCTTATTTCTGCTACGCCTACTGTATCTCGGTCTATCTGGACTGGTTCCCCAGCTACCTGAAGGAGCACCGCGGATTCAACCTGACGGAAATGGGATTCTATTCCAGCCTCCCGCTGCTGGCCGGCACGGCGGGGGACCTGCTGGGGGGCTGGATCTCGGACACCTGGGCGCACCGCTCGGGCAACCTCAAGCTGGCGCGCCGCGGGGTGGCGATCACGGGCTTTGTGCTGGCGGCGGCGGCGATGGCGGCGGCGACCTCGATGGCTAGCGCCATCGTTGG
>JACOSH010000506.1 GCA_016178945.1 Acidobacteriota bacterium | reverse complement strand
TGCCCACACCCTGGAGATGACCTACCGGCTGGCGGACGGCAAGCTGGAGGTGGAGACCTCGCTGGAGAATCACTCCACGCAGCCGATGCCCGTGGCGGTCGGCTACCATCCGTATTTTCAGGTGCACGACGCGCCTCGGGATCAGTGGACGGTGCACGTCGCCGCGCGCGAGCACTTGAAGCTGTCGGCGCAGTTGATTCCCACCGGCGAGCGCAGCCCGGTGTCGCTGCCCGATCCCGTGTCGCTCGACGGCAACCAGCTCGACGACGTGTTCAGCGGCCTGGTGCGCGGATCCGACGGGCGGGCGGAGTTTTGGGTGCGGGGAAAGAATGAAAAGGTGTCGGTGACTTACGGGCCGAAGTACACGGTGGCCGTGATCTACGCGCCGCCCGGGCGCGGGTTCATCTGCTTCGAGCCGATGTCGGCGGTGACCAACGCCTTCAATCTCGCGCACGCGGGAGTGTACAAGGACTTGCAGAGCGTGCCTCCCGGCGGCAAGTGGCGCGAGAGCTTCTGGATCTCCACCAGCGGGTTCTAGAGGGCCGCGCGCACCTGGCGAAGCCGCTCGGCCAGGACCTCAGAAAGTAGGGCTTCAATCTCCGGGGTAATCAGCCCGACCTTGTCCATGTCCTGGATGTGCACCTGATCCTTTAGCCGGAAGCTGGTCAGCTTCATTTGCAGGAGCTCGGGGACTGGGACCACGGTGATCCCGGATTGGTAACACGCGGGTGTGGAGAATCCAGGCACTGGCTGCGGATCCGTGGGGCGGACTCTTTCCTGAACGAACACCAGATGTACCGCACTTCGCGCTTTCGGTTCCCGAGCATCGACCAGCATGTCGATGCCGGCGACATGCCGGTACTTCAGGCCATACGGGGCAACGGCGGCAACGATGGCGGCCAGATCCCTTCGAGCAACCGCGGCGTCCACGTCGCGGGTCAAGCGCGCCGCGATCGGGTCCACTGCGTTTACGTGCATATAAACCGCCATCCCACCGATGATGCGGTATTCAATACCGGCTCCAGCCAGCGCGGTATGAAGTCGGGCGACGACCTCAAATAGCTGTTCCACTTTGGCCTCGTAGAAGGTGTTGACCAACACAACAATCTCAGTATCTCACTGCGGCTTGCCGGCCAGATACTGCGCGATGGCCAGCGCCACCATGCGCGCCCCATTCTCGTTAAAGTGGCAGTCGTCGAAAAAGGCCGAAGTGTCCTTGGGGATGCTCGCAGCCAGGTCCAGGCTTTCCATCCCGTTCTGTCTCGATACCCGGAGCAGCGCCTCGTTATAACCGGCCATGGCTTGGGCCAGGTCTCCAGGGCTTAGATAGCCCACGCCGCCGGCATCCCTGGTGTATCCGAACCACAGCAGCGCTTCCGCCTCCGGCGGCAGATCGCTACGCCAGATGGTGGGTTGCGTGAGGAACAGGCACCGCTTGCCGCTCTGCCTGCATTCCGCGCATAGTTTCGCGATCCGCCCGGCGTATTCGGCGTTGGCCGCTTCGAGCGAAGGCAGCGCCGCTCTCCGGGCCCGCGCGCGCCCCTTGCGCAACTGCCCGTGAAAGCCGCGGAAATCGTGCCGCAGGAGCGGTCCGGGCGGCCTTCCGGCGGCCAGTCGGCCAAGCTGCCACACCAGGAGACGATCCAGCCAGGCGAAGTGCGTGAACAGGTGTCCCTGGACGAACCGCGCGTGGATCACCTGTTCGGCCGCCCGCTCCAGGTTCACGTCCGTGGGGGCGCCGCCGGCGGCGAGCGCGAGCGCCAGGTCGTTCACGCCGGGCAGAAAGATCCAAAGGTCCGCCTGCCGGATCGACGCCAGCTCCCGCGCGAACCGCAGATGATGAACGGCCGTATAGCCGGCCACGCCCGCGTTGCCGACCCAGACCCGGCGCGCCGGGCTTGCCGCATTCACATACCGCATCACCAGTCCCGGCCATTCTTCCGAATCGTCCAGGGAGAGGCATTCGGTGGTGCTGCCTCCGATCGTCACGATGCGATAGACGCCCTCGCGCGGCATCGGTGGACCGCGCAGCCCCGCCTCGTTGACCGAAAACGCCGACTTCCCGCTCACCCCCGGCATCTCCTTCGCATCCGGCTCCGCCAGGTGGCGGCTGCCGGGAGGATACACATATTTCTGGCGGCTAAAGACGCTGCCTCCGAACACTACCCACAGGCCAAGCTCGCCGACGATCAGGCACACCAGCAGCGTGTAGAGTGTGAGCAGCGGCGTTGTGACGCGTCGCATCACCTCCGGACGGGTTCGCGCCCAAACCCAGAAGCCGGCGCCGGCCGCGAGCCACAATCCCGCGCCGGCGATGGCGGCGCTGTTCAACGCGTGATGGAATCCGTTGACTCTTGCCACCAGGCGGTCGGCCAGGATGGCCAGCGGGAGCGCCAGGTGCAAGAGGTATGCGATACCCCGGCCGTTCAACCTGGCTCTCCAGAAGGAACACAGTCGGCCACGACAGTAATCCTATCAAACCCCTCCTCCGGGGCGGGCGGGACCAGCTTCGACTGCATCGCCCGGATGGCCTCCTCCGGCACGTTGCGGTCGCGGCGCCGGTTGCGCTCCAGGCACTCCTCGACCGAAACGTGGAAGAAGACCGCCTCGACCGGGCAGCCGTAGACCGCGGCCAGCTTCAGGTACGGGGCGCGCTCTTCGGGTGTCAGGTGGGTTGCGTCGACATAGGTCGCCGGACGGCCCAGCGCCAGCCGATGCCGAACCAGGTAGCGCATGGTAGCAAAGACACGGGCATGGAGCGTCTGATCGGTGGGATCGTCGGCCAGAAGCTGGCGGATCGAGTCGGAGGAGATGGCGCTGACACCGAGTTTTTCCAGCCAGGTCGACTTGCCGGAGCCGGGCAAGCCGACCATCAGGATGAGGCGCGGCCTAGATGACGTAGCGTTCGGCATCCAGGATGCGGCGGGCGATGCGACGCCGGGCCGCGATGGCATCCACCGGCTCGTACTTGGCGAAGCGCCGCAGCACGGCCATGTGACCGCGCAGCGTGTCGCCCTCCGAGCAGGAGGCGAGCACCGTGCGCGCAGTCACCTCGATGTGGGCCAGGGCATCGCGCAGGAAAACGGAACAGATATCGCCGGCCTGATCCTTCTTGCCCATCTCGGCCAGCCTCCGCGCGCGCAGCAGCACCGACTCCATGGCGAACACGTCCATCACGACGTCGGTCATGCCGGCGATCACCTCCTGCTGCTTTTCGAGCGCCGCAAGGTGCTTCTGGTACGCCACGCCCATCAGCATCAGGGCGATCTTCTTGGCGTTGCGCATCAGCCTGGTTTCCTCATCCACACCGGAGTCGGCCAGGCTCGGACCGCCCAGGATCTCGGCCATCACGCCCTGCGCCGCCTGCACCAATCCCAATTGCCCCTTCTGGGCGCGTTTCAGCAGCAGGCCCGTGGTCAACAGGCGGTTGATTTCGTTGGTCCCCTCAAAGATGCGATTGATGCGCGAATCGCGGTAGGCGCGCTCGACCCGGTAATCCTGGTGGAAGCCGTAGCCGCCGTGGATCTGGACCCCTTCATCGACCACGTAGTCGAGCACCTCCGACGCGTACACCTTGATGATGGAGCACTCGGCGGCGAACTCCTCGACCGCCTTCATGTAGGTGTGGGCGGCATCCGGCTGCGACCAGTTGAAGCTGAAGCCTTCAAGCTGGGCTTCGATCAGGCCGACCACGCGCCAGCTCATGGTCTCGGCGGCGAAGATCCGGATGGCCATCTCGGCCAGCTTGTGCTGGATCATGCCGAACTCGGAGATGGTCGTGCCGAAGGCCTTGCGCTCCTTGGCGTACTTGGCCGAAATCGCCAGCACGTTCTTCGATCCACCCACCGCGAACGGGCCCAGCTTCAGGCGGCCCAGGTTGAGGATGTTGAAGGCGATGATATGGCCGCGCCCGATCTCGCCGAGCACGTTCTCCACCGGCACGTGCACGTTGTCCAGATAGATGGCGCAAGTGGAGCTGCCCTTGATCCCCATCTTCTTCTCTTCCGCGCCGCAAGAAACGCCCGCAAACGCTTTCTCGACCAGGAAGGCCGTGAACTTTTCGCCGCCCACCTTGGCGAAGATGGTGAACAGGTCGGCCTTGCCGCCGTTGGTGATCCACATCTTCTGGCCGTTGAGGACGTAGTGGCGGCCGTCGGGCGAGAGATCGGCGCGGGTCTTGGCGGCCAGGGCGTCGGAGCCGGCGTGCGGCTCGCTCAGACAGTAGGCCCCGATCATCTCGGCGCTCGACAGCTTGGGCAGATACTTCCGCTTCTGCTCGTCGCTGCCGAACAGCAGCAGCGGCGTGGTGCCGATGCCGGAATGCGCGCCGTGCCAGCCCGAGTAGGAGCCGTCGAGCGACATGTGCTCGGCCGCCACCATGGCCGACACCAGGTCCAGCTCCATGCCGCCGTAGCGCTCCGGCGTCAGGATGGCGGTGAGGCCCAGCTCCCCCGACTTCTTGAGGACTTTGACCGCCAGGTCGTGATTTCCGTGGCCGATCTCTTCCAGGTTCGGCTCGACCTCCTTCTTCCAGAACTCGTCGGCCGTGCGGCCGATGGCCTGATGCTCTTCGGTGAGATCCTCGGCCGTGAAGATCTCGTGGGACGCGCGGTCCTCGATCAGGAACGCGCCGCCTTTGGTTTTCGGAATCGTTAGTATCGCGGTTGCCATATCGGTATCTCTGCCTTACATCCTCTCAAAAATCCCGGCGGCGCCTTGCCCGCCGCCGACGCACATCGTGACCATGCCGTATCTGGCCTGACGGCGCTCCATCTCGCGCAGGATGGTCGCGGTGAGCTTTGCTCCGGTGCAGCCCAGGGGATGGCCCAGCGCGATCGCCCCCCCGTTGACATTGACGCGGTCCAGGTCGAGTCCCGCCACGCGGATCACGGCCAGGGCCTGAACCGCGAACGCCTCGTTGAGCTCGATCACCTCGATGTCTTCCAGCTTCAAGCCGGCCAGCGCCAGGGCCCGCGGGATCGCCACCACCGGGCCGATCCCCATGATCTCGGGCGGCACGCCGCCGGTTGCGAAGCTGACGTAGCGCGCTTTGGGCTTCAACCCCAGCTCGCGCGCCTTCGTTTCGGACATCACCAGAGCCGCCGCCGCGCCATCGCTGGTCTGGGACGAATTGCCCGCCGTGACCGTGCCGCTGGTGTGAAAGACCGGCTTCAGCTTGGCCAGGGCCTCCAGCGTTGTGTCGGCGCGGGGACCTTCGTCCTTGGCAAACACGGTTTTCGTGGTCCGCGGCTTGCCTTCCGAGACCGTGTTGGTTTCGATGTCGATCGGCGCCAGCTCGTCGTCGAACTTGCCCGCGGCTTGAGCGCGCAGCGCGCTCTGATGGCTGCGAAAGGAGAAGCCGTCGGCCTCCTCGCGGGAGATGTTGTGCTTGCGCTGCAGCTCCTCGGCGGTGAGCCCCATGTTCATGTAGACCTGGGGCATGTGGTCGACAAACCAGGGATTGGGGGCCAGCTTGTTGCCGCCGCGCGGAATCAGGCTCATGGACTCGCTGCCGCCGGCGATGAGGATCCCGGCTCCGCCGGCACGGATGCGGTCGCCGGCCATGGCGATGGCCTGGAGTCCGGAGGAGCAAAAGCGATTGATGGTGACACCGGTGACCGTGTCGGGCAATCCGGCCCGCAGCGCGGCCACGCGCGCCATGTTGTTGCCCGATTCGGCCTCCGGCATGGCGCAGCCCAGGATCACGTCCTCGACATCCTCGGGCCGCACTTGTGGATAACGGCCCAGGAGGGCTTTGATGCACGCGGCGGCCAGGTCGTCGGGCCGCGAGTTGCGCAGCGATCCGCGCGGAGCTTTGCCCACGGGCGTGCGGAGACAGTCGATGAGGACGGCTTCTGGCATGGTTGGCTCTCAGCTTGGAGTTTAGCGCGAAACCGGGTCGAGCGGTGAAGAATGCCGCGCGGCGGATGTGTGACGGTTTCACGGGAACCGGACCGCTTGCTTACGCGCGCGGCTCTGTGCCGGATACGAGCAAGGTTCAGAGCCGCGACCGTGAGGGAGCGGTTGCCGATATTTTTCACGAGCCGCGCGCGCGGCTCAGCGGGCCTGGCCGTGAAGCATCCGATGGATGTACGCCAAGACCTCCGCCACGGCCCGATACAGATTCGGCGGGATCTCCTGGCCCAGGTCCACGGACTTGTACAAGGCTTGCGCCAGCGGCGGGTTCTCGACCAGCGGCACCTGGTGCTCGATGGCCCGCTGGCGGATGCGCAGCGCCAGATAGTTCTTCCCTTTGGCCACCACCAGCGGCGCGGCCATGGAATCCTGGACATAGCGGATGGCCACTGCGTAATGGGTGGGGTTGACCACCACGGCGGTGGCGGTGGCGATCTCCTGCATCATCCGGCGGCGGCGCATGTCGCGCTGCAACCTGCGAATGCGCGCTTTGGTGTGAGGATTGCCCTCCGACTCCTTGATTTCTTCCCGGATGTCCTGCTTGCTCATCCGCATGTCTTTGCGGTAGCGGCGATACTGCCGAAACAGGTCCACCGCTCCGAACACCAGAAAAACGCCCGCCGCCTTCCACAGCAGATCGGAGAGAGACTCGTGGAACAAAGTCAGTCCCTTTTGCAGCGGCGCCAGCGGCAGCGAGAAGAACCTCTCGACGTTCTCCTTCGCCACCAGGTAGATGATGCCGCCGAAGGCTGCCAGCAGCACCACCGATTGGATCAAGGTCGCCAGATTCTGCCGTGGAATCTCACGGAGCTTGTTCATGGGATTGAAATGGCCCAGGGTGGGCCGCAGTCTCTTGGCGCTGAAGCCGCCGCGCGTGATCGCGAGCTGCGCGCCCAAGGTGACCGCCACCAGCAGGCCGCCCGCCATGCCCAACGGCAACAGCACGCGGGTGAACAGCACACCGGCGAACTGGATGGCTTGATCGGGGCCAAAGGAAGCCTGAAAGGCGCGCTCCAACACAAAATCGCGCCGCCCGCCGGACCTCTCCAAACCAATCCGCGCCCCAGACGCTGAGCATGAGAACAAAGGTCAGGAACTGGAGGCTGGCGACCAGCTCACGAGAGGTGAGGTACTGGCCTTCGCGGCGCGCCTTCTCCAGGCGTCGTGGTGTGGCTGGTTCGGTCTGATTGTGCTGCCTCGCCATGGCCGGCCCTTCAGGGCGCGATCAGGATATGGAGTCCGGCCAGAGTGTGCTCCGCCGACTGGTTGAACACTCGCGGGAACAGGACCAGGATCCAGGCCAGCAGACCCAGGCCCGCCAGTATTTTGATCGGGAAGGCCAGGGTCAGGAGCTGGAGATGCGCGTTGAGCCGGCCCAGCAGCGCCAGCGCTATGTCCACCATGACCAGGAGAATCACCACCGGGAGGACCAGGCGGAGTCCGGTTGAGAAGATTCCGGCGCCCAAGGGAATCAGCTTGTCGGCCAGCGCGGGTGAAGCTAGCGCCGAGCCGGGCGGGAAGGTCTCCAGGCTGCGGGCAAAGGCCAGGAAGACCTGGCGGTCCAGATCGGTGGCCAGAAACAACAGACCCGCCAGCAACTGCGCGATCACCACCAGCACCGTCGAATCGGCCTTCGTGGTGGGATCGACCGTCGAGGCATAGCTGAATCCCGCCTGGAGGCTGAGGATCTGGGCCGCGAGAAGAAAGCCTTCCGTGATGAAGGAAACGGCCAGGCCAATGGCCAGACCGATCGCCGCCTCGGTCAGCAGCCAGCCGGCCAGCTCGCCGATACCGGGGTTGGCAATCGGCGGCGCGGACCAGCGGGAAAACAGCGCCAAGGTCATTCCCACGGCCAGGACCGCCCGCACGCTCTCCGGCCCGCTGCGAATCCCGGGAAGCGGCACGAACACAAGCGCTCCGCCCACTCGGGCGAGGGTCAGGAGAAATCCGTACAGGAGCGGAATCGGCACCGCGAGTTCATCGCGCATACCTGCCCAGGTCTCCGAAAATGGCGACGGCGTAAGTGGTCATCTTGCTCAGCATGTAGGGCAGCAGGAGCAGGAAGCTGGCGAAGAAGGCGGCCAGCCGGGGGATGGTGCTGAACCCGGCATCCTGCAGCGACGTAACGATCTGCAACAGGTTGGTGAGGATGCCGACGGCAAATCCGATCAGCAGAAGCGGGGCGCAAAGCCAGAACGCCGCCATGAGGGCCTGGCCGATGATTTGGACGACGAATTCCGGGGTCATCTCTTTTCTCCGTGGGCTACTGGTAGAAGCTCTTCATCAGCGATCCGACCACCAGGGTCCAGCCGTCCACCAGCACAAACAGCAGGATCTTGAACGGCGCCGAAAGCATCACCGGCGGCAGTTGCACCATGCCGATGGAAAGGGTGACCGAAGCCACCACCAGGTCGATCACCAGAAACGGAAGGAACAGCACGGCGCCGATCTGAAAACCGGTCTTAAGCTCCGACAGAATGTAGGCCGGGATCAAGACCTGGATGCCCAGGTCGGCGGGCGTGCGGGGCGCAGGCGCCTTGGACAGCTCCACAAAAAGCCGGATGTCCTTCTCGCGGGCGAAACGAACCAGGAAGCCCTTCAGCGGCTTGACGCCTTCTTCGAACCCCTGCGCGGGGGTCAGGCGTCCGTCGGTCACCGGCTCCCACCCGGCATGGTAGATCTCCTGGGCGATGGGCTGCATGATCAGGATGGTCAGGAACATCGCAAGGCCCAGCATCACCTGGTTGGAGGGCGTCGACTGGGTGCCCAACGCCTGCCGCAAGAAGTGCAACACCACCACAATCCGGAGGAAGGGCGTGATCGACATCACCACGGCCGGCAGCAGCGTCAGCAGGGTGAGGCCGACAGCGATCTGCATCGGCGCGCTCAGCGTTGGCCCGCCCTTTCCGCCCGTGCTCAGCAGTCCCAGGGACTGCGCCGCGGCGGGGGCGCCGCTAGCAAAGAAGAACAAGCCAATCAGGAGGAGCCGCTTCACACTGGCTCCCCGCCGGCGCGGTTCGAGCCGTCGCTCAAGTCCAGCCCGGTTGTCTGGAGCAGATTGCATCCGGCCGGCGACACGCCGACCAGGATCAGGCGGCCAGCCACGCGCACCAGGTGCAGCGAATGCTGCGGGGTCAACGGCAATCGCTCGACCGCTTCCAGGCTGCGCTTCCGCCCGCCGCGCCCGGCGCTCATATGGATCCGCGCGTATCCCTTGCGGCGCAAGATCCAGATCGCGGCGCACAGCAAGCCCAGGACGGCGAAGGTCATGAGCACTTGTTCGGTCCAGTGCATGGCCCGCTACTGCGCCTCCCGGAATTCCGTGATCCGAATGCCCATGGATTTGTCCAGGGTCACGACCTCGCCATAGCCGAGCAAAGCCCCACCGGCGTAAATCGCCAGATCTTCGCCGGCCGGCCGCGAGGTGGCAATCACGCTGCCAACGCCCAGCGCCAGAATCTGCCGCAGCGTCATCTTGCGGCGATCCAGCTCCGCTTCGATCGTGACATTGACCTCCTGGTAGTTCTCAACCAAGCCGAGGCTGTTCATCGTCTACCGCTTGAGATTGAGCGTTTCCTGGTTCAACTCATCGATCGTGGTGACCACGCGGGAATTGGCCTGATACCCGCGCTGATACACGATCAGGTTGGTGAACTCGCGCGCGATGTCCACCGTGGAAGACTCCAGTGCACCGCCGGCGATCTTGCCGCGTCCGCCGGAGTCGGCCAGCCCGATCACCGGCGTGGCGGTGTCCGTCGAGGTGCGGTAGTTGTTGTCTCCAACGCCGACCAGCGATTCCGGGTTGCGAATCGCCGCCAGCGCCACCACCGCCAGCAGCTCCTCCTTGCCGTTGGAGTACTGGCCCACAATTCGCCCGCCGTCGGCCATCGAGATCTTGACCAGCTCGGCGGCGGTGCTGCCGTCCTGATCGACAGCGGAGGTCGCCGACGCCTGGCTGAACTGGGTCAGGCGAGGGCGGTTGTTCGCGTCATAGAGCGACCAGTTCACGGTCTGGTTCGCCGCGCCGTTGGCAAAGCCCTGAATGTTGACCGGCACAAGGCCGGGCGCGGCCGGCGCCGTCAGGACGCCCTGCGCGTTGAAGGTCAGGGTGCCGGTGGCCACCTGGCTGGGCGTGCCGGGAGTACCGGAGGTGAGATCCTGGCCGGGGATGGTCACGGTGTAGCCCCAGGCGTTCGGTCCGGTCTTGGTGAAGTTCAGAGTCAAGGTGTGCTTGGCGCCGAGCGAATCCACGACATCGACCGGCGTGGAGAAGCTGCCGGTGGCCTGGCCCACCACGCCCGCCGCGTTGAGATTCACGTTGGCGCTGAATGCGGTGGTAGTAACCGGCGCGCGTATTCCCGTCGCGGAGATCACGATGTTGCCGGTGGCGCCCGAGGTGTTGACCACGCCGCCCGCGGCCGACCAGCCTTGCACCCGCTCGCCGGTTCCGGTGATGACGTTGCCCGCCGAATCCAGCCGGAAGCCGCCGTTCCGCGTGTAGAACTGATTGCCCGCTTTGTCCTTCACTATGAAGAAGCCATCGCCTTGAATGGCCGCGTCGAGCGCGCCGGAGGTGAGCTGGATCGCGCCTTGGGTGAAGTTGCGGGTCGTCAGCGGGCCGTTCACGCCGGCTCCCTCTTCGGAGCCCGCTGCGAGGCCGATCGAGTTTGAGACCATGTCGCGAAACGCGGCGGAGCTGGCCTTGAACCCGCTGGTATTCATGTTGGCCAGGTTGTTGCCCACCACGTCCAGAGCCGTGGCGTGAGCGCGCAGAGCGGAAAGCGCGGTGGAAAATGAGAGCGGCATGAGACGGTCCTCCTGTTTGGTCGGTCTAGTTCCCTGTTACGTCGCCGGCCGGATCGGCCACTGGCGGCGCCTGTGAGATGTTCTTCAACTCGGCCCGAATCCCGATGAGCTGCTCCAAGGAGCTGAACTGGGCAAGCTGGGTCAGATACTGGACTCCGTCGGTGGGCTTGAGCGGATCCTGATTCTTGATCTGCGCCACCAGCAACTGAAGAAAGACTTCCTGGTTGGCGAGCTTGTCGGTATTGCCGGCCGGGGCGTTGCCGGAAGCCGCGGGCTGCGCGGCGGCGGCTCCAATCATGTTTATGCTGTCCATGCGTCCTCCATCTCCTCGACCCACTGGCGCGGGTCCTGGGTGTGTCTTCTTCCGTGGTTCCTGCCGGTGTCCCGGCCCTGCTGAGAATCGGAGGCGGACTTCTCCTCCTGGCCGGTATCGCTCAGGCCGGCCTCCGCGGTCTTGACCGATCCCCACACTTCCGCGCGCATGCCGGCGCCCTCCAGGCGGTGCATGAGCTCGTTCAGGTTGCCGCGCAGGTTCTGGGCGAGGTCGGGGCTCGCGGCGCGGACCGA
The DNA here is from genome assembly GCA_016178945.1 of Acidobacteriota bacterium. Lineage (GTDB taxonomy): Bacteria > Acidobacteriota > Terriglobia > Bryobacterales > Bryobacteraceae > JACOSH01. The sequence continues at coordinate 7,337 of JACOSH010000506.1, read as the reverse complement.
AACCTGCACTTCTCCTCCCCGGTCGACCATCCGGACGTGAGCGCTCGACTGGCTCTCGCCCGCCAGCCGCAGAGAGATGTCGCGGACAGGGCTCGCGGAGCGCAAGTCTTCCACGGCTCGCACGGCCTCCACCTGACGGGCCACTCCGACCCGAGCCTCGAAATCGGCAACCGGCGAGGCCGCCGGTCTTGCGTCCGCCGCCGCCGAAGCGAAACTGTGAGGAAACAGCAGTGTCTTGGCGACCGCGGTCTCGCCGCCTTTATCCGGCGCGGGGCCGTTGGAGTTTCCGTGCGGTTGCTCGCCGGGCTTCGCCAGCGCGATCGTTCGAGGATGCTGCGGCGCCGCCTGCTCTTTTTCGGCGCGCGGTGACGAGGGCGTGGAGACCGGCGCTCCCGCGCTTTCGTCGTCGAAGATTTTCGCGTCAAAAGCGAATTCCCGCTCGGCCGGCATGGGACTGGCGGCTTCCGGCTCCTCCGCAACGAGGGGTTGTTTCGGAGCGACCGGCGCTGGAGGTTGTTCCGTCTCCATCCCCATCGGATCGGCCCGCGGCGTCAGCTCCAGCGGGCTGGCTTCCGTAGCCCCGGACGGGTCTTCCGCGACAGGCTCAGCCGGCAAGCCGATCGTCAACGCGAGAGGCGCCTGCTGCGGTTGGGGCGTCACGGCCAGAGCCATGAGCGCCAGCACGACGTTCTGCGAGTCATCCGAGGGCGGTTGCGCGTCCTTCCCGGAATCGCCGTCGCCGGAATCGCCATCGCTGTGTTGCGAGACGTTCCGCAGGACCGAGTGAAACCCTTCGGCCGGCGCGGGCTGAGCTTGGGCCGGCTCCGCACTGGGGGGCGCGGCTCCGCTACATCCGGTGCAACCAGCGACGGGTGCGGCGATCTGCATTCGCACCGCATGATGCACCTCGGACGCCAAAGCCGGTCACACGATTTCTCAGCGAGTTAGCAGGCGGGCCCGTCGAGCTTTCGACTGGCTCCGTCTTGGCTTCGACGGAATCGAGCGGATATCTCCTGTCCCTCTTGTCGAGGAAACTCGTTGGTTCTCTAACGAATTCCTGCAAGGCCGACCAATTGGTCCTCGTCTTGCACCATTTCTCCCGCTATGGACCCGATCTCGATCGCCGCCGCCAGTGGGTTACGGTCCCGCATGGAGTCGCTCGACCTGCTGGCCAACAATCTCGCCAACGCCTCCACCAGCGGATACAAGGTGGACCGCGAGTTCTACAGCCTGTATGCCTCGGCCGAGGCGTCCCAGGCCGGATCGCTCTCGACGCTGCCCGTCATCGAGCGGCAATGGACGGATTTTTCCCAGGGACTCTTGCAGCCCACCGGCAATCCGCTCGACCTGGCGCTGTCGGGCCGAGGCTTTTTCTCCGTCACCGGACCTTCGGGTCCGATGCTGACGCGTAACGGAAGCTTCCAAACCTCCGCCGATGGCACGCTGGTGACCACCGAGGGTTACCCGGTGCGGGGCGCGGAAGGTAAACCCATCAAGACGCAGCCTTCCATGCCACTGGAAGTGGGCGTCGACGGCGTCCTGCGGCAGGGCGGCGAGGAGATCAATCGCCTGGAGATCCGCGACGTCAAGGACCTGTCGGCCCTTGCCAAACACGGCAACAGCTACTTCCGCATCCCGGACGGCGCGGCCGCGCAGCCCGCCACGCCGCAGGTGCAGCAGGGCAAGATTGAGAACTCGAACGTGGCGACGGCGGAGTCGGCCGTGCGCCTGGTGAGTGTGATGCGTCAATTCGAGATGTTGCAGAAAGCGATTTCCCTGGCCGGAGAAATGAATCGCCGGGCCGTCGAGGAAGTCGCCAAGGTGAATCCGTAAGGGAGTTGGAGGACAACCATGATTCGAGCCCTTTTCAGCGCCGCCAGCGGGATGACGGCGCAACAGATGAACGTCGACAATATCGCCCACAACCTGGCCAACGCCAATACCGCCGGGTTCAAGACCCGGCGCGCCCAGTTCCAGGACCTGCTCTATCAGAACCTGGTGCAGCCCGGCGCTTCGGCCGGGCAGCAGACCGTGGTTCCGACCGGTCTCCAGTTGGGTCTGGGCACTCGCGCCGCTTCCAACGAGATCATTTTCTCCCAGGGCAACTTCTCGCAGACCGAGAACCCGCTCGACATGGTGATTCAGGGGCGGGGATTCTTTCAGGTCCGCCGGCCCTCCGGGGAAATCGCCTACACGCGCGCCGGCTCGTTTCATCTGGATCGCGACGGCAACCTGGTGACCTCGGACGGCGAAGCGCTGGAGCCCCAGATCACGATCCCGCAGGACGCCCAGGCGATCACCATCGCCACGGATGGGACGGTCAGCTTCCGCCAGCCCAACCAGACCAACTCCCAGCTCGCCGGCCAGATCCAGCTCGCCAACTTCCAGAACCCCGCCGGCCTGACCAGCATCGGACGCAATCTGTACATGCCCACCGATGCTTCCGGCGAGCCTATCGTCGGCAATCCCGGCGGCCAGGAGGGAATCGGATCGTTGTTGCAGGGCTACACCGAGCAGTCCAACGTGAGCGTGGTGGAGGAGTTCATCAACCTGATCGTCAGCCAGCGGGCCTACGAGGCCAACTCCAAAGTGGTGAAGGCGGCCGACGAGATGTATCAGCAAGTCAACAACCTGTCGCGATGACCCTGGCTCTGGCTGTATTCCCGCTCCTGGCGCTGGCCGGCGATTGCCGTCCCGTGTCCGGACCGCGCCTGCTGGGTAGCGACCTGGCGCAGGCTCTTCCGGAGCTGGCCGCGCTGCCCGGCGATCTGTTTGTGGGCTATTCCCCGGCGCCCGGTCTGCGGCGCATTCTGCGCGCTCCCGAGCTCGAGCGGATCGCGCGCCCTCATGGAGTGAACATTCCGCCACGCGCCCAGGCCTGCTTCGAATGGCCCCTGGCGAGCCTCGCCCCCGAACGGCTCTTGGAGGCGATGCGAACGGCTCTCGAAAGACCCGAAGCGAAGATCGAGATCCTGGATTACGATCACCACCCGATGCCGCCAGGACCGGTGATCTTCCCGCGTTCCAGCCTCGCCCCGCAGCCATTCACGTCGAACGGCGTGATGTGGCGCGGTTATGTTCAGTACGCGGAAAACCGGAGGGCGCAGACTTGGGCCATGGTGCGGATCAGCGCGAGGGCCACGCGCGTGGTGGCGGCGCAACTTCTCCGCAATGGCGAACCCATTCGAGCGGATCTGGTGAAGCTGGAAACGACGGACGCGCCGGCGTTCGACAGCCAGGCCGCGGAAACGCTCGCGGAAGTTATCGGAAAGGTCCCCCGGCGAACCCTGGCCGCCGGATCCATCGTCGAGCGGAACCTGCTCGGGCCGGCCCGCGAGATCGCCAAGGGAGAGAGCGTGAAGGTGGACGTGAAGAACGGCGCCGTTCGTTTCCAGATGGAGGGCCGCGCCGAGTCATCCGGCCATCGTGGCGAGATCATCCAGGTGCGCAACCTGTCGAGCGGCAGGAATTTTCGCGCCCGGGTGGAAGGACCGGGGAGGGTCAGCGTCCTCGGAGTGAGTCCAGGAGGTGTCCAGTGATCAAACGGCTTCGAATTCTGCTGTTGTTGCCCCTGTCTTGGCCGGCGGCGCACGCGAAAAAGGATACGGCCCGGCCGGCTTCCTCGCCTCTGGACCAGTACATCGAAGAGGCCATGGGCCGGACACGCGGACAGGACCCGTCCACCTCCGGATCGACCTGGTCGCCGGCGGCGCGCTTCTCCGATCTGTCGGCCGACCTGCGCGCCAGCCGCGTGGACGACATCGTGACGATTCTGGTGGCGGAGCGCGCTTCCGCCGTCGCCAAGGGCAGCGCCAAGGCCGCCAGGACCTCCAGCGCCAAGAGCAGCATCGATGCGCTGGGGGGCGTCACTAAAAAAGCTGGACCCTGGCCCAACCTGGCCAAGCTTTCCACGCAGTCCCAGATGGATGGGGAAGGCGCCACCACCCGCGAGACTACCTTGAGCACCACGCTGACCGCGCGCGTCACGCATGTCTTGCCCAACGGGAACCTGGTGGTGGAAGGCGTGAAGAACCTGACCGTCAACTCCGAGAACCAGCTCATCACGGTGCGCGGTATTGTCCGGCCGGTGGATCTGAGCACCGCCAACATGGTCCGTTCCGAACGGCTCGGCCAGATGGAAGTGCGCGTGAACGGGAAAGGACTGGTGGGCGACGCCGTGCGGCGGCCCTTCATTCTCTACCGGATCCTGCTCGGCCTGTTGCCCTTCTGAGGCCCCATGCGACGCTCTTGCCTTTTGATGGCCCTGTCGATCGCCGGTGGTGCCTGCGCGCCGGCGGCGACCCGGTTGAAAGAGCTGGTCGCGCTGGAAGGCGTGCGCGACAACCAGTTGATCGGCTACGGACTGGTGGTGGGACTGAACGGCACCGGAGACCGGCGCCAGACCGTCTTCTCCGCGCAGAGCCTCACCAACATGCTGCAGCAGATGGGCGTGTCGGTGCCGCCCACCGCGATCCAGGTGCGCAACACCGCGGCCGTCATGGTGACGGGCACGCTTCCGCCTTTCGCCCAGCCCGGCTCGCGCATCGACGTGACGGCGGCGGCCATCGGCGACGCCGCCAATCTGCAAGGCGGCCTTCTGGTGATGACCACGCTGAAGGGCGTCGACGGCCAACCTTACGCCATGGCCCAGGGGCCGGTGGTGACCGGCGGATTCATCGCCGGACGAGGCGGCACCAGCCAGACCCTCAACCATCCCACCGTGGGCCGGGTGCCCGGCGGAGCGATCGTGGAACGTCCCGCTCCCTCGGTGGCCCCCTCCAGCCGCCTGCGCCTGCAGCTTCGCCAGGCCGATTTCACCACCGCCGCACGCATCGCCGAGGCTGTGAATAAGAAGTTCCCCTCCGCCGGTCCGATCGCCAAGGCCGAGAACTCCGTAGTCATCCAGGTCGCGGTTCCACCCGAGTACGCGGCCCGGTCCATCGAGTTTGTCGCCGAGCTGGAGCGCGTCCAAGTGGACGCGGACCGTCCGGCGCGCGTGGTGATCAACGAGCGCACCGGCACCATCGTGATGGGCAAGGAGGTCCGGGTCTCGCCGGTGGCCATCATGCACGGCAACCTCAGCGTCCAGATCGAGACCAGCTTCGCCGTCTCGCAACCCAACCCCCTCTCGCAGGGAACCACCCAGGTGGTTCCGCAGATCGGCGTGGGAGTGAAGGAGGAGAAGGCGCGCAATATTGTGCTGAAGGAAGGGGCTACGGTGGAAGAGCTGGTGCGCGCCCTGATGGCGATTGGGTCGACCCCCCGGGATGTCATCGCCATTCTGCAAAGCCTGCGCAGCGCCGGCGCGCTGGAGGCCGAGCTGGAAGTGGTATGAGAACAACGGAAGGAGTTTCCCGATGATCGACAAAATCGCGCCGCTGAACGTCGCCCAGGAATCCAGCGCGCCCCAGAGCAAGAAGTTCGTCCAGGCCACCGAGCAGTTCGAGGCCTTGCTGCTGGGCCAGATCTTCAAGTCCATGCGTGAGGAGGACGGCCAGGACCAATCTTCAGGGGCCGTGATGGAGCTGGCCCATGAGCAGTTCGCTCAGGCCTTGGCCTCCCGGGGAGGCATCGGACTGGCGCGCTCCCTAGCCGGACTCGATCCGGGCAGGAGCCCTACAGACTCCAGTTCCTAGCTTCGTAGCCGGCGCCCGCGCCCAAGGACTTCGTCTCGAAGTAGGTGCCCAGGGGGCTCGACGGCGCCGGCGCCGTGGCCACTACCGCCTTCTCATGCGACTCGACCTTTTCCGGAATCAGCAGTTGGCCGACTCCCCGCCAGTTGTCCGCCAGGGCTCGAAAGGTCTCCTCGATCTGGGCCAGGGCCTCGTCCGACTTCCCGGCATGGGCCTGGAGGAGCTGCGTCTGCAAGCGGCTGTAGATAGCCATCAAGTCGCGGCTGCGGCTACCCCCTTGCTCTTGATCCAGGCTAAGAATCAATTGGGACAGGATATCCTGGATCTTGGTAATCGCTCCAGCTCTCTCCTCGGTTTTACCCTGCATCAAGAACAGGCGCGCCGCCTCCACTCTGTCCAGAGCCAGGTCGTACAGGATCTGAATCAGCTCGAGGGGGCTCGCCGACAGGATGCGCTCTTCTGTGTAGCGGTTGTGGATGTCGGCAAACATACTGATTTGTACTCTGTATCGCAAGCGGGCGGGCCTTTTCGAGGGAAACTTGCCGGGCGGGACCGACGCCCGCAAAGGCGGGTTGTTCTGGTACTAAGTACTGGAACCAGAGTACTGCAATCCAATTTATGCCTTAGGTGCCTTTTTCCCCTAAATACTTTTTCTTGCTTACAGCCTCCAGCGCCGAGGGGGAGTATCGTATTCCTATAGGTGCTTAGTACGTAACCGCGGAGTGCGCATGCTGAAGAGGCTATTGTGGGTAGATCCGAATATTGCAGACAGTCAGTGCTTGGAGCGACTCCGACAGTGTCAGTATGTAGCGATTTGTGCCGAAACCGGCGCTGAAGCGATTCGTGCTCTGAAGCGGACTACCTACGACCTGGTAGTGCTGGGGCCCAGGCTGGATGTGGAGACCGCCTCGTTGGTGGCCGAGATTCGCCGGATCAGCGAGTCCATACCGATCGCCCTCCATTCCCCGGACGTGCCGGCGGCAGGCCTGGCGCTGGACGGCCGTTTCCTGGGCGTACGCTCGGTGAACGAAATCCAGCCCCGCGCCCTAGACCGGATCCTGACCAGCCACACCCAGGCCAGCGAGCCCTGGATGAACCTGATGGTGGGCAACAGCCCGGCGATGCAGAAGGTGATCCAACTGGTGCGTCTGGTGGGTCCCCGGAAGGCGACCGTGCTGATCACCGGGGAGACCGGGACCGGCAAGGAGCTGGCGGCCCGGGCGATCCACATGGCCAGCGGCCGGGGAGCGCTTCCCATGGTGTCGGTGAACTGCGCGGCGCTGCCGGCCAGCCTGCTGGAAGCCGAGCTGTTCGGACACGCCCGCGGCGCTTTTACGGGCGCCTTGACCCAGCGCATCGGGCGCTTCGAGCAGGCGCACCGCGGCACGATTTTTCTGGACGAGATCGGCGAGATCCCGCTCGAGCTGCAAGCCAAGCTGCTGCGCGTTCTGCAGGAGCGCGAGATTCAGCGCGTCGGATCCTCCGAGACCATCCGCCTGGACTTCCGGGTGATCGCCGCTTCCAACATCGACCTGGAAGAGGCCGTTCGCAAGCAGCGTTTCCGCCAGGATCTGCTGTACCGGTTAAACGTGGCGCCGTTGCACATGCCGCGGCTGCGCGACCGGATCTCGGACATTCCGGTTCTGGTGGACCATTTTCTGGATCGCATCTGCCGGCAGGAAGGCCTGCCCGTGAAGCAGAGCT
>JACOSH010000505.1 GCA_016178945.1 Acidobacteriota bacterium | reverse complement strand
TCTGGCGTCCCGGAAGCCGTGCGCGGGCCTGGTGCTGGAGGCCCCTTTCAGCTCCGCCCGGGCCGTGGCCGCGCGCGTGCTGCCTCTGATCGGCCCGCTACTCGTCTGGAGCTACGATTCGAAATCCAAGATCCAGCGCGTCGCCTGCCCGGTCCTGGTGATTCACGGCGATCGGGACGAGGTGATCGACTACTCGCTCGGCCGCGAGCTCTTCGCGGCCGCGCACGAGCCCAAGCGGTTCTGGACAGTGGAGCACGCGGGCCACAACGATTTGCTGGAAGTGGCCCGCCCGCACTATGGCCGCCGGCTGGCCGACTTCTACGCGAGTTTGTGAAGGCGACGGTGCGACCGCTCACTCAAACCGTAGGGCGGGAAGCGGCTGGATGACGCTCACGGGATTGCCACGCCCGTTCGTCGGTGCTATCATCTCGCCTAAGCTCGAATCCCTCAGGAGGTTGTTATGGCACGCAAGACCGTGGCCGTATGGCTTTCCACGCTGCTGCTGGCATCCGTCGCGGCGGCGCAATCGTCCCTGGGCACCATCACCGGATTACTTACCGACGCAACCGGATCCGTTGTGCCGAACGCCAAGGTAACCACCCGCAACGTCGCGACCGGCGCGCAGGGTGAGACCGCCAGCTCGAGCACGGGCAACTATGTGCTCTCGAATCTGCCCGTCGGCACGTATGAAATCACCGTCTCCGTACCGGGCTTCAAGGGCTGGACGCGATCGGGAATCGCGCTCTCGAGCGGGGATAACCTTCGCATCGACATCACGCTCGAAGTAGGACAGGTGACCGAGCGCGTCAGCGTATCGGCCGACGCGCCCGTTCTCAAGACCGAGTCCACCGAGGTCTCCAGCACCATGGAGCGGGAGCTGGTGCAGAACCTGCCCCTCCCGATCGCCGGCATCGGAGGCGGCATGCGAAACGCGTTCAGCATCATGATGATGCTTCCCCAGGTGAAGTCGAACGACGGCCAAAGCGCCTGGGACGATTTCGTGGTGGGCGGCGGGCAGGGCTTCGCCTGGAACGTCAGCGTCGACGGCCTGACCGTGGAGATCGGATTCCGCAACCATCCCGGCTATATGAACCGGCTCACGCCGCCGATCGATTCGGTCGAGGAATTCCGGATCGAAACCGCGGCGTTCAAGGCCGAGGACAGCCACGCCAGCGGCGGCATGATCTCGATGGTGACCAAGTCAGGCGGCAACCAGCTTCACGGCAGCCTGTTCGATCATTATCAGACCCAGCGCTTGGACGCCAACACCTGGCTCAACAACCGGCTGGGCAATCCAAAATCGGTCTATCACCGGAACGACTTCGGCGCCACCGTCGGCGGGCCCGTCTATCTGCCGAAGGTCTACAACGGCAAGAACAAGAGCTACTTTTTCTTCTCTTACGAAGGCTACCGGTTCCCTTCCACCTACGGAGCCGCGGAGCTGACCATTCCGCTCCCGGAAATGAAGACCGGCGACTTCAGCCGCTGGCGTCTGGCCAACGGCGCGGTGATCCCGATTTACGATCCGACCACCACGCGGGCGAACCCGGCGGGCGGCTTCCTCCGCGATCCCTTCCCGGACAACCGGATCCCGGGCAGCCGCATCAGCCCGGTCTCCCGGAACATCGTGCGGTACATGCCGAATCCGAACGTGGCGGACGCGCTGGTGCGCAACTACCGGACGCCGCCCGGCGGCGCCACCAAGCGCATCGAGAACGCCTTCATGACCAAGTTTGACCACAATATTGGCGCCAAGAACCGGCTGGCCTTCACGTTCTCGAAGAACGGCGTGTTCTGGAACGCCAACTACAACACGGACCGCCAGACGGCGGTCAACTGGGGAACCAGCCTGCCGTTCCCGTTGGCCGGGCGCCGCTACACGCGAGTGGACGAATACTGGGGCCAGGTCTACCGGTTCTCCGATACCCACATGATCACGCCGACGCTGATCAACAATGTCACGCTGGGATACCATCGGCTCTACCACCCGGAGCATGACGTGACGGCCTACCCGCAGGGCCAGAATTGGGGCGAGGTCCTCGGTGGCATTAAGAACAACCCCGGTTGGAATTGGCATTTCCCGGCGGTGCGCTTCTCGACCGACAACTACTACGGGTGGGAAAGCACCAAGGCCTACGATGAATATCACAACGTGTACGGAGTCGATGAGAACCTCACCTGGATTCGCGGGTCGCACACCTTCAAGTTCGGATACACGTACGGCCGCATCCACGTACATCGCGGCAACGACAATCAGAAGGCGGGTGACCTGTTCTTCCATCGTTTGGAGACCGCCCGGCCCGAGGATAACTCCGGCAACTCGGGCAGCTCGTTTGCCAGCTTGCTGCTCGGCGCGGTCGACAACGGCACCTTCTCGACAGGCTATGGCCAACTGCTCCGCTATCCCTCCCACGCCTTCTTCTTGCAGGACGATTGGAAGATCACTCCCCGGCTGACGGCCAATGCCGGGTTCCGTTTTGAATTCAATCCGGCGGTGTATGAGAAGCACGACCGGCTGAGCTTCTTCGACGCGAGGCTGGCGAATCCCTCGGCAAACGGGTTGCCTGGCGCGATGCAGTTCGTCGGGTCCGGGCCGGGGCGCACCGGCAGCCGTTCGTTCTATCCAGGACAGAAGGGCTACGGCCCACGCGCCGGACTGGCTTACCAGGTGACCTCCAAGACCGTGCTGCGCGCGGGCTTCGGGATGTTCTATTCGAACTACAAACTGTGGGGGGCCAACCTCGGTTTCTACGCGCAGCCCACGTTCGTCTCCACGGATCAGGGCGTGACGCCGGCGTTTTATTGGGACAACGGCTGGCCGGTCTGGCAGCAGCCGCCGGCCATCGATCCGGCTTTCAATGCCGGCTCCAGCGTACCTTGGTTCCACGTCGATGACATTGCCCGGATGCCCACCTCAACCACCTGGAACCTGGCGCTCGCGCGCGTGCTGCCGTCCGCGGTCGTGCTGGATTTCACCTACACGGGTTCGAAGGGCACCTACCTGGGCAGTAATCGCGACAACTACATGCAGATCGATCCGAAGTACGCCTACTTGGGAAGCTTGTTGAACCGGCGCATCGATGATCCATCTGTAGCGGCGCTCGGGTTCCGGCCGCCCTTCCCGGATTTCGTGAAGCTCATGGGAACCAACGCCAGCCTGGGCCAGGCGCTGCGCATGTTCCCCCAGTACACCAATGTGGGGGGCGGAAGCTGGCAGCAGTACAACGGCAATTCCACCTACCATGCCCTGATCATCAAGGTGACCAAGCGGTATTCGAACGGGCTGAGCCTGCTGGCCAGCCACACCTGGTCGAAAACGCTGACGGACGCCGATATGGAGCTGCCCAACGTGGCCATCGGCGCCGGGATCGGTTTCAGCGCCGCCCAGAATCATTACAACCAGCGCGTGGAGAAATCCTACAGCGCGCTGGACCTGACCCATCAGTTCAAGCTGACCGCCAGCTACGACCTGCCATTCGGCAAGGGCAAGAAGTACTTGACCGGGGGCGTGGGACGGTGGATTGCCGGCCAGTGGAACCTCGCCACGTTTACCTTTGTCAATAGCGGCTTCCCGATCGGCGTGGTCGATAACGGTTACAACAATTTCCTGCGGGGCGGCCCGCCGCGTCCAAACGTGCTGACGCACGACTGGCGCGCGGCCGTAGGCGGGGACCAATTCGACCCCAGCCGCGATCTGTTCCTCGATCGCACGGCGTTCCAGCGCCGTACGGACCCGCGCATCGATCCATTTGGCAACGCCCCACGGCTCCTGGGCACGGTACGCTCCTTCCCGATCATCCGCGAGAATATCGCCGCCACCCGTGGCTTCAGCATCCGGGAGCGCACGCGAGGCGAGCTCCGCTGGGAGATCTTCGACCTGTTCAATCACAAGACCTGGAGCCTTCCTCCGCTCGATCTGTCCAACACCCAGTTCGGACGAATCACCAACGCCGCCGGCAACCGGACGATGCAGGTGGGGCTGAGGTTTGTATTTTGAGTTGCTGATGGCGGCCGGTCGATGAGTATGAATCAGAAGGAATGTCTCAGCTCCACAACGCTCGGGAAGCGGTGAAAGCACTCGTCGGCCTTAAGCTGACACTCACTCGGTTTGCCGGCAATATGCGCGGTTTTCACTTCGGGAGTTTTGTTGATTCCGAGGGCAGGTGCGTAGGAGAGTTGGTGCTTCATGTCCAATGTCCCTGGAGGCTGGAATGTCATCGGACCATTCTGACTGGTCGCGACGACTGGTACATACCAGTGGGAACCGTAGATGACATAGACCTATGGAATCCATCGGATGGGGGGAATCGTCAGGAATTCATTCTGCGAGGGCTGTTTGGCGCTCATGACGAGGGTACTCGGACGACCGTGAACGTGCACGACGCATGGGTGGTCACCTCAGTAGCTGTGGACGAGTGTGGTGGGTTGAACATAGAGATGACCGGCGATTACCGACTCGTGGTCTTTCCGGCGGGGAGCCAAGAGGAAGCCTGGCGTTTGTTCCGGCCGGATCGTCCTGAGAGGCACATGGTGTGGGAAAATGGTGGGTCGTGTCAGTAGCGGGGCTTTCGCGGTTTCCAGAACTTTCGTAAGGCCCTGAATCGCCACGAACTGGGCGTACAACCGGTCTGGTGACCTTGCGTGCATCCGACGGCTTGCCTTAACGTGGAGCTGTGGACTACTCCAAGATCATCACGATCGAGCCCGGCAAGCGGGGCGGCAAGCCGTGTATCCGCGGGCTGCGCATCACCGTGTACGACGTCCTGGAATACCTCGCCGCGGGGATGACCCACGAGCAGATCTTGAGCGACTTTCCTTACCTCACCGAAGAGGATATCCAGGCTTGCCTTGCGTTTGCCGCTGACCGGTAGCATTAGTCGAAGCTCCCGGCAGAGTCGTCATGCCGAAATAGAGTTCCGATCTGCCCGCATGGTAAAATGGTCCTGAACCCCCTTTACAGGAGCCCATTTGCCCGACCAAGATCCGCCCCAGACTCCGCCCGCGCAGCTCCCCCTTGGTGGCGACGGCGGAGGCAAGGACATGATCCCCGTCAACATCGAAGACGAGATGCGGCGCTCGTATCTCGACTACGCCATGAGCGTGATCGTCGGCCGCGCCCTGCCCGACGTGCGCGATGGCCTCAAGCCCGTGCACCGGCGCATTCTCTATGGAATGCAGGAATTGGGCCTGGCGCCCAACCGCCCCACGCGCAAGTCGGCCAAGATCGTCGGCGAGGTGATGGGCAAGTTCCATCCGCACGGCGACTCCGCCATCTATGACGCCCTGGTGCGCATGGCGCAGCCCTTCAACCTGCGTTATCCGCTGGTGGACGGCCAGGGCAATTTCGGCTCCGTGGATGGCGACCCGCCCGCGGCCATGCGCTACACCGAGGCGCGGCTGGCCCGCGTCGCCACCGGGTTGCTGGAAGACATCGACAAGGATACCGTCGATTTCAAGCCCAATTTCGACGATAGCGAGCAGGAGCCGGAAGTCCTACCCACCCGCGTGCCCAATCTGCTGATCAACGGATCGGCCGGCATTGCCGTGGGCATGGCCACCAACATCCCGCCCCACAACCTCACCGAAATTATCGAGGCCACCGTCGCCCTGATCCGCAATCCCAAAACGCCGTTCGACAAGATTCTGGAGATGGTGCCCGGCCCGGACTTCCCGACCGGGGGCTTCATCCTGGGACGCCAGGGCATCATCGACGCCTATGTGCGCGGGCGCGGCCAGCTCAAGCTGCGCGCCAAGGCCGCCATCGAGCGGGTCGGCAAGGACAAGGAACACATTATAGTCACCGAGATTCCCTACCAGGTGAACAAGGCGCGCCTGATCGAAGCCACCGCCGCCCTGGTCAACGACAAGAAGATCGAAGGGATTTCGGAGATCCGGGACGAGAGCGATCGGGACGGCCTGCGCATCGTCTACGAGTTGAAGCGCGGCGAGCAGGCCGAAGTTGTACTGAACAACCTCTACAAACACACCCAGCTTCAGATCGGCTTCGGCATCATTATGCTGTCGATCGTGCACGGCCAGCCCCGCGAGCTGAGCCTGATCGACTCCCTCAAGTACTTCATCGAGCACCGGGTCGAGGTCGTGCGCCGGCGCACCGACTACGAGCTGCGCAAAGCCCGCGAGCGCGAGCATCTTCTGCTGGGCTTCAAGAGGGCGCTGGACAATCTCGACGCGGTCATTAATCTGATCCGCGCCGCCAAGTCCCCGCGCGAGGCCCGCGACGGCCTGGTGGCGCGCTTCGAGTTTACCGAGAAGCAGGCCCAGGCTATCATCGAATTGCAGCTCCAGCGGCTGACCGGGATGGAGCAGCAGAAGATCCTGGACGAGCTGGCCGACATCCAGCGCCGCATTGCCGAGTACCTGGAGATCCTGGGCTCGGACAAGCTGCTGCGCGACGTGATTATCAAGGAGCTCAAGGAAGTTCAGAAGGAGTTTGGCGACGAGCGCCGCACCCACATCGTCGAAGACTCGGGTGAGATCCGGCTGGAAGACCTGGTGGCCGTGGAAGACGTGGCGGTCACCGTGACTCGCGGCGGCTACCTCAAGCGGACCGCCGTGGATATCTACCGGCGGCAGTCGCGCGGCGGCAAGGGCCGCATCGGCATGGGCACGCGCGGCGAGGATTTCGTCGAGCACCTGCTGATTGGCTCCACTCACAGCTACCTGCTGATCTTCACCAACAAGGGCCGCGTCTACTGGCTCAAGATCTACGAAGTCCCCGACGCCACTACCGTCGGCAAGGGCAAGCACATCTCCAACCTGATCAACCTGCAGCCGGACGAGACCGCGCAGGCCTTCCTGGCGGTGGGCGAGTTTGTCGCCGGCAGGTATGTCGTGATGGTCACCCGCCAGGGGATTATCAAGAAGTCCGAGCTGACCGAGTTCGACAACCCAATGTCGCGCGGCATTATCGCCATCGCCATCGACGAGGGAGACGAATTGCTGGGCGCCAGTTTGACCAATGGCGACAACTACATCTTCCTGGGGACGCGCCAGGGGCAGGCCATCCGGTTTTCCGAAACGCAGGTCCGTCCGATGGGGCGCCCGGCGCGCGGCGTCATCGCCATGGATCTGGCGCAGGACGACTCCATCGTCGGCATGGAGGTGGTCGAGAAGGAAGGCCTCATCCTGTCGATTTCCGAGCACGGCTTCGGCAAGCGCACGCGGCTCGGCGACTACCGGCTCATCGCCCGCGGCGGCAAGGGTGTGATCAATATGAAGACCAGCGCGCGCAACGGGCAGGTGGTGGCCATTCTCTCGGTGAAGGAAGATACCGACCTGATGATCGTGACCAAGGACGGCAAGATCATCCGGCTGGAATCGGCCGAGATCCGCCAGGCGGGGCGCTCCACGCAGGGCGTCAGGCTGGTCCGCATGGAGGAGGGCGACCGCGTCGCCGCCGCCGGAGTGGTTCCGGACGAGGAGAACGGCAAGAACGGCGCTAACGGACAGGGCGACCTGCCGTTGCAGTAACCAAGCTGCCGCGTGCTCACGCGCGCGGCCCTGTGCCGCAAAGGTTACCGGGCCGCGACCGTGAGAAGCCGTGAAAGAATCCAACGTTTTCAGCGCTTGCACGAATCGTACCGAGCCGCGACCGTGAGAGCCTGTGAAGAAATCGAACCGTGCACCGCTTGCTTACGCGCGCGGCTCTGAAAGTGCATTCGTTGCAGCACGAATGGTGCAGAGCCGCGACCGTGAGGGAGCGGTTGCCGATATTTTTCACAGCTCCTGAGGGAGCGGTAGAATTGGCGTCACGGGCCGTGACCTACCTGATCACCTTTGCTTGTTACGGACGCCACCTGCACGGTAGCGAATCCGGCTCCGTCGACCGCGAGCACAATCTCCGTGGGACCCCGATCCTGGAAGTAGATTCCGCGCGCGCCAGAGCCGAGGAGGAAAGTATGGATCAGGCGCCCTATAACCTGGACCAGATCCGTCGCGACGTAGTGTTGCAGGCGATTCAAGAGGTTTGTGCGCATCGTGGCTGGAGTCTGCTGGCGGCGCATGTGCGAAGCAGTCACGTGCACACGGTAGTGGAAACGGAGGATGCGCCGGAGCGGGTCATGGCCGGCTTCAAAGCCTACGCCAGCCGCCGTCTGAATCGGATGCGGTTGGATGATCCGAACCGGAAGCGATGGGCACGCCACGGCAGCACACGATGGCTGTGGAAGCCACAGCACGTCTCGGCGGCCATTCAGTATGTCGTCGCCGAGCAGGGTGATGCCATGTCGGTTTTCGAGTCTCAGGAACTTTAGTCGCTTCGTGCGGCATCCGCTCCCTCACGGTCGCGGCTCGGCACCATTCGTGCTGAATGCACTTTCAGAGTAAGTAAGCGGTGCAACGTTCGATTCTTTCACCGCTTCCCAGTATGCAGAGTTACCGCCGCGCCGGCTGCGCGTCGTATAATTGCACTGATGCACCCCAAACAGGAGCGCCTGTTCTCGATCCTGCAAGACTTGGGTCGGGTTCTGGTCGCCTACTCCGGCGGGACAGACTCCGCCTACCTGGCTTGGGCCGCGCATCGCGTTCTGGGCGAGGGGGCAGTGGCGGTCACCGCCGACTCGGCCTCCATTCCGGAATCGCATAAGCGCGATGCGGCCGAGTTCGCACGCCAGTTCCAGATCCGGCACGAGTTCATCCCCACCTTCGAGTTCGACAACCCCGACTACCTGAAGAACGACGCCAACCGCTGCTTCCACTGCAAGGACGAGTTGTTCGACCGTTTGGAGGAAGTCGGCAGGGAGCGCGGGATCTCGAATATCATCTACGGGGTCAATGTGGACGACCTGGGCGACTACCGCCCCGGCCAGAACGCCGCCCGCATCCATAAGGTGAAGGCGCCGATGGTAGAAGCCGGCTTGTCGAAGGCGGAGATCCGCGAGCTGTCCAAAGAGGCCGGCCTGCCCACCTGGGACCGCCCGGCGGCGGCCTGCCTCAGCTCGCGCATCCCCTACGGGACTCCGGTCACCATTGAGAACATCCGGAAAGTGGAGAGCGGCGAGGAGCAGATGAAGGCGCTCGGCTTCCGCCAGTTCCGCGTACGCTACCACAACGAGACCGCCCGCCTGGAGATCGCGCGCGACGAGATGGAAAAAGCCTTCACGCTGGAAATGGCCGGCGCCCTGACGGCCATCTTCAAGCAGCTCGGTTTCCAGTACGTGACGCTCGACCTGGAAGGTTACCGCCAGGGTTCGTTGAACGAAGTCCTCAAGATCCGCCAGGCCCGGTAAAGGCAAGATGCGCCGCAGAAGCTTTCTTGCAACCGCAGCCACCGCGGCGGCCCAACCGCCCGCCGCGAGCAAGGGCGTCCGCTTCGGTATCGACCTGTTTAGCATTCGCTCACAAGGCTGGACTCCCTTCGAATACCTGGACTACTGCGCCAAGTTCAAAGCCCGCGTGGTCCACTTCTCCGAGATCCGCTTCATGGGCAGCCTTGAAGAGGCCCATCTGAAGAAGGTCCGCGCGCATGCCGCCAAGCTCGGCGTCGAGATCGAGATCGGCATGCGTTCGATCTGCCCCAGCTCGAAGGCCTTCGATCCCGCGCAGGGCACGGCCGAGGAGCAGCTCACCCGCATGATCGCCGCCGCGGTGACCGTCGGATCGCCCATCGTCCGGACTTTCCTCGGCACCATGGCGGACCGCACCGGGCCCGTTTCGATCGAAGCCCACATCGAGAACACCGCCAAAGTCTTGCGCAACGTGCGGGCGCGCGTCGTCGACGCCGGCCTCAAGGTCGCCATCGAGAACCACGCCGGCGACATGCAGGGACGCGAATTGAAGATGTTGATCGAGGAGGCGGGCAAGGATTTCGTGGGCGCTTGCCTGGATTCCGGCAACCCGCTGTGGACCATCGAGGACCCGCACCTGACCCTGGAGACGCTGGCGCCCTACGTGATCACCAGCCACGTGCGCGACACCGCCGTCTGGAAGGACGCCGGACGGATCGGCGTGGCCTGGACCCGCATGGGCGAGGGCAACATCGGGATTCGCGAATACACGCGCAAGTTTCAGGAGCTATGCCCGGGGCGGCCTTTTTCGCTGGAGATCATCGTTACCCAGCCGCGCTGGTTCGCCTACCAGGATCCGAAGTTCTGGGACGCCTATCGCAAGACCCCGGCCTGGGAATTCGCGCGCTTCCTCGCCCTGGCGGAAAAAGGCGCGCCGTACCAGGGGCTGCCTCCCGCGCCCAAAGAACAGGCCGCCCAGCGCGAGCGCGAGGACCTGGAAGCCAGCATCCGTTTCGCCCACGAAGAACTAGGAGTCTAAGGAACCCGCATGAGTCTGCTCCAAGGGAAAGTCGCCATTGTCACCGGAGGAAGCCGCGGCATCGGCAAGGCCATCGCCGAGGTGTTCGCGCGCGAAGGCGCCACCAGCGTCATCTGCGGGCGCAAGCAGCCTTCTCTGGACCAGGTGGCGCATGAGCTGGCCCACCTGCCGGGCAAGGTCGTGCCGATCGCCTGCCACGTCGGCAAGGGCGAGGATCTGACGCGGCTGGTCGATACGGTCGCCCGCGACCACGGCCGCATCGACATCCTGGTCAACAATGCGGCCACCAACGTCGCTCAGGGTCCCTGCCTGGCCGTCGACGAGGGCCAGTTCGACAAGATGGTCGAGACCAACCTCAAGAGCGCCTTTCGCCTCATCCGCCTGGTGGCGCCGGGTATGTGCGACCGCGGGTCGGGGTCGATCGTCAACATCGCCTCGATCGCCGGCCTCCGCCCGCAGTTCGAGGGCCTGATGTACAGTATGACCAAGGCCGCCTTGATCATGATGACCAAGAGCTATGCGCTGGAGCTCGGGCCGAAGGGAGTGCGCGTCAATGCCATCGCCCCCGGCCTGATCCAGACGGTGCTGAGCGAGTACTATTGGAAGGACGAAGCGATGCTCGCCGGGCGGCTGGAACGCCAGCCCATCAAGCACCTGGGACAACCCGGAGAGATCGCCGAGGTGGCCCTGTTGCTGGCCAGCGATCGGGCGTCGTATCTGACCGGAGAAACAATTGTCGTGGACGGAGGCCTGCTCCTTCCGTGAACGGAAAAGGCAACCCGATGATCGTCCGTATCCTGCTCCTGTTGGTGTTCGCGTCCGCCGCGCCGGCGGCGCTGGTCAAGGACGTCCGCGCGGCCATCGCTCAGAACGGCTTCAAGCAGGGAGAGGCCCTCATCCAGAGTTACCGGAGCTATCACGGAATCACGCCCGAGATGATTCTGGCGCTCTCCTGGCTGGGTCGCGGAGCGCTGGCCGCCAAGCAGCTCGATCAGGCCGACTCCTACGCGGCCGAAACGCGCAAACTGGCGCTGGCCCAGTTGCACTCGCGTCCGCTCGACGTGGAGAAGGACCTGCCGCTGGCGCTGGGCGCTTCAATCGAAGTACAGGCCCACGTGATGGACTCGAGGGGCCGGCGCAGCGAAGCGATCGGTTTCCTGCGCCGCGAGCTGGCCACGTATCACGCTACCTCCATCCGCGCCCGCATCCAGAAGAACATTCATCTCCTGAGCCTGGCGGGAAGACCCGCCCCGCCGCTCGAACTCGAATCCTATCTGGGTCCAAGACCCGAGCCGCTCGACCGGCTCAAGGGAAAGCCCGTCGTGTTGTTCTTCTGGGCTCACTGGTGTTCCGACTGCAAGGCACAGGCCCCCATCCTGGGACGCGTGGCGGCCAAGTACGCTTCCCAGGGCTTAGCCGTGATCGGTCCCACCCAGCGCTACGGCTACGTCGCCGAGGGCCGGGACGCCACGCCCGAGCAGGAGACGCCCTACATCGACGAGATCCGCCGGCGCTTTTACTCCGTGCTCGACCCGATGGCCGTCCCTGTCAGCGAGGAGAACTTCAGGAACTATGGAGCCAGCACCACGCCGACCCTGGTCTTGATCGACCGCAAAGGACTGGTCCGGGCCTACCACCCCGGCGCCGTGTCCGAAGATTCGCTCGATGCGGCCGTACAGTCGCTGGTGGGCAAGTAGCACTATTGCGGCTTCGCTGCCCGCAGCTTGAAGGACACCTCCATCAGGTCTTTCGTTCCGATTGCGCCCAGCGCGGCCGTGGGCGGCTTCAGCCCGTAGTCGGTCATCCGGATCGCCGCCCGGCCTTCGAGCACCAGCGCGCCGTCGTCGAGAGTGTCGAGGTGAACCGCCACTTCGCACGGCTTGGCTATCCCTCGGATCTCGAGCGTCCCGGTCACTCGGAATTGCTGCTCGCCGCCGGGCTCCACGCGGCTGGACGTGAAGGTGATCCGGGGATGCCGCTCGGCGTCCATCATGTTTCCGAACGCGTATGCGAGGATCTTCTTGTGGTTCGGCCCGGAGCCCCAATCGTCGCGCAGCGCCGCACTGGCTGCCTCAACCGCGAATCGCACCTGGGATGCGGCGGGAGTGGCCGGATCATACCGCAGCAGGCCGGAGTACCGTTCGTACACCAACAGGTGCTTCTTGCCCTTGTACAGCCCGGTCTTTTCCACGGACAGCGTAAAGCGGCTGCCCTCCGCCGGCTCGATGCGGTAGTCCGCTGCGCTGGCGGCCACCGCCGCGGCAACCAACGCCGTGAGTGCCCGTGCCGGGATGGTCACCGGAAGGCGTACCAGATCAACGCCGCCGCGCCCGTGAACAAGGCCACGGCAGCGGCCCGCAGCAGCCAGCGAGGCGCTCCCCGTCCGGGTGGAGTCTGGATCAACCGGTGATCGGCGATGAGAATCGTTCCGGCGTTTGCGCCGCGAGTGGATTCGAGCAACCGCTCCCGCCACGGTTCCGGAACTTCGTCCACCGAGTGGAACACCGCGTCGGTCTCTCCGGCGGCAATCCGCACCGCCGAGGTCTTCATCACGCCCGCATCGCTTCGGAATCCGCAGAACGGGCACGCTCCCGCGCCTTGCGGGGAGCCCTCGCGCTGGCACTTCGGACAAACCATTCCGTGCCTCAACCCACGCCGGCCTTGGGCGTCTTGGCCTCGGCGGCCTTCCGCTCGTCGCTCATATTCTCCAGAGTCACCTGGATGAAGCCCAGCGCGGCCTTGGAGAGCGCCTTGTCCTTCCGGTAGATCAGGCCCAAACGCCGCACCATCGGTTCCGGCGACAACGAGACCGCCTTCAGCCGGCCCGTGGCGGCCTCCTCGCGGCAGTTCGACACCGCCAGGAATGAGACCCCCAGACCGGCCATGACAAACCGCTTCATCATTTCCGTGGAATCCAGCTCCATGGAAATCTGGATCTGGTCTTCCACCGGCTCCAGCCAGGAGTTCAACCGGGTGCGCGTGGTTCCCTGTTTGGGCACCAGCAGCGGGACTCCCACCAGGTCCCGGCTGGCAACCGAATCGCGCAGAGCCAACGGATGATTCCCCGGAACGATCAGCCGGATCTCGTCGCGATGGATGTTCACCACCTGCACCCGCTTCTCCTCCACCGGCAGTTGCGTGAACCCAAAGTCGGCGATGTTCTCCATCACCGCTTCTACCACGCGGGAGCCGTAGGAGCGGTCCACAAGAAGCTGTACGGCCGGAAACTGCTTCATGTACTGGGCGAACACTTCCGGCAGCACATAGATGCAGGTCGCTTCGTTCGCCGCGATCACCAGCTCGCCGCGCGGATTCCTATCCAGTTCGTTGATCGCATCCTGGGCCCGCCGCCGCAGATCCAGGATCTGTTCGGCGTATCCGGCGAAGATCTTGCCGGCCGTCGTCAGGCTGATCTTGCTCCCGAACCGCTCGAACAAGGCGGTCCGCAGCTCCTGCTCGAGCTGCCGGACCTGCGCGCTGATCGCCGGCTGCGTCCGGAAACAGGTCAGGGCGGCTTTGGAGAAGCTCTTCAGCCTGACGATCTCCAGGAAGGTGTGTAGCTGGTCGAGGTCCATCGAGGGCCCAACAAAAACCTGATCGGAAGGATAGAAATAATCAATTTCCTTCCCGCGATTCGGTCTGATATCAATTGTATCAAAGGGTTCCGGCCACAGGACGGTGCGGCCAAACTTACAGCAGTGGGACTGCCGTAGCTACAGGGCTTTTTCTTAGGGAAAGAAAGAGCGAAACGGCCGCACCTCCTGCCGGGACGCCCCAGCCGTGGCATACTGGTGGGTGCCCTATGTTGAAACCTCTGCTGTTGCTTCTGCCTCTCTCGCTGCTGGCGGCCGATCCGGCCAAAATCGCTCGCGGCAAGTACCTGGTTGAGGAAGTCGGCCGCTGCCAGGAATGCCACACTCCCAAGCTGCCCGACGGGACCTTCGACCAATCCAAGTGGCTGAAGGGCGCCGTGCTCAACGTGCAGCCGATCGAGCCGATCAAGGGTTGGCATAAGACCTCGCCCGATCTCACGCGTCCCGGCAAGTTATGGACGAAGTGGGGCGAAGGCGCCATCCTGAAATACATGGAAACCGGTCTCGGCCCCAACGGCAAGCCCGCGGATGCTCCCATGCCGACCTATAAGCTGAAATCGGAGGACGCCGAGGCGGTCGTCGAGTACTTGAAGTCGCTGCAGTGAGGCGTTTGGCGGCAGCCCTGCTGCCGCTCTGCGTCTTCGCACAGTCCCCCGCCAACGTGCTGGTGGTCGTCAACGACACCTCCCTGGTGTCGCGCCGCATTGGGGAATACTATGTGCGGAAGCGCGGCATCCCGCTGGCCAACGTCTGCCATCTCAAGGTCGCCGCCGGCGAGCAGATAGAACGCCTGACCTACGAGCAGTTGATCGAGGCGCCGATCGCAGCGCACCTGAAGTCGCACCGCCTCGAGGAGCGCATCCTGTATATGGTCACCAGCCTGGGCGTGCCCCTCCACGTGAAAGGCTCCGGTACTGACGCCGATACCACCGCCGCTTCCGTCGACTCGGAGTTGACCCTGCTCTACGCCCGGATGCGCGGTGTGAAATTCCAGTTGTCCGGAATGATCCCCAACCCGCTGTTCGGCAAGCGCGGCACGGTGTTCCAGCATCCGGAATCTCCCATCTACCTGGTGACCCGCCTGGCCGGCTACGATTTCGAGGACGTGAAGGGCATCATCGATCGATCGCTCGCCGCCGTCAACCGGGGCAAATTCGTCATCGACCTGCGCTCTTCGGAGGATGACGACGGCAATCGCTGGCTGCGCGCCGCGGCCAGCCTGCTGCCCAAGGACCGCCTGGTGCTGGATGAATCCAGCAAGGTGCTCTATGACCAGCGCGACGTCATCGGGTTCGCCTCCTGGGGATCGAACGATCGCAATCGCAAGCGGCGCTTGGTGGGATTCCAGTGGCTGCCCGGCGCCATCGTCAACGAGTATGTCTCCACCAACGGACGGACCTTTCAGCGCCCGCCGGATGCCTGGAACATTACCACCTGGAAGGACACGGCCCACTTCTTCGCTGAATCGCCGCAGACGCTCAGCGCCGACTACATACATGAAGGCGCCACGGGCTGTTCCGGCCACACCAATGAGCCTTTTCTCGTCGGCTGTCCCCGCCCCGACTACGTGCTCCCCGCCTATTTCCAGGGCCGCACGCTGGCCGAAAGCTACTACCTGGGAATCCGCGGCCTGAGCTGGCAGAACATCGTCATCGGCGACCCGCTGTGTAAGCTGGCGCACCCCCGTTAGAGGAATCGGGTCGAGCCCGGCATGGGCAGCGGCGCGGGCGGCAAGCTACCCTCCCACTCGAGCTTTTCCGGGAAGATCTTCTCCTGCGAGTTCATCGCCTGCTCCCAGGTGATCTGCTGTCCCGTGTACGCCGCCATGCGGCCCATCATCGCCAGCATGGTGCTGGTGGCCATCCACACGCCGTCGTTGACCGGCTTGCCCTGGCGGATCGCCGCGAACAGCGCGTCGTGCTCGGCCTGGTACATGTCGTTCTTGACGCCTTCAAAACTCCACGACTTGTCGCCGCTGATCCGCGGGATCGGCCCGCGCCCGATGGTGCAGACGCCCTTGGCCCCCAGAATGTAGTCCGCGTTCTCGTTGTGACAGTTGGCCTGCTGCCGGCACCCCAGAAACGCGCGCACGCCGTTGGGATACTCGTAGTTGACCTGGAAATGGTCGTAGATGTTGCCGCCCTGCGCGGCGATCTGGCGGCCTCCAGTGGCCACGCAGCTCAACGGGGGCTGGTCGTGCATCGCCCAAGCGATCTTGTCCACGCTGTGCACCGCCTGTTCCACCAGCCCGTCGCCCGACAGCCAGCAGAAGTTGTACCAGTTGGCGATCTGCCACTGCACGTCGCTCATCCCGGCCGGCCGCGTGTCGGCCGGCGGCATCGGCTTCACCGGGCTCGTATAGTAGGTCGCGTAGTAGGCCGTTACCGGGCCGATCGCCCCGTCGTGAACCTGCTGGAACGTCTCGCGGATGAAGTTGCTGTACCGCCAGCAGAAGCCGGTCACCAGCGACAGGTTCTTCGTCTTGGCCAGCGCGGCCGTTTCCAGCACCGAGCGCACACCGGGCGCGTCCACCGCGATCGGTTTCTCGCAGAACACGTGCTTGCCCGCCTCGATCGCGGCCCGCAGGTGCAAGGGCCGGAATCCCGGAGGCGTCGCCAGCAGCACCACGTCCACGCCGCTCTCGATGAGTCTCCGGTACGCGTCCAGTCCCAGAAACTGATGGTCCGGCTCGACCTTTACCTTTGGCTCCGACTGCCGGCGCAGCCGGGTCAAGCACTGGTCGACGCGCTCCTGCGCAATATCGGCCACGGCGGTCAACTCGGCATAGTCGTCGGCCTTCAGGGCCTGCGCCGCCGCTCCGGTGCCGCGTCCGCCGCAGCCCACCAGGCCCACCTTGATGGCTTTCGAATCGGGCGCGCCCTTCAGCAGGGCAGGGAAGCCGGCCAAGCCGGCCTTCAGAAAAGTGCGTCGCTCGGATGGAGGATTCATGGCGTCTATCGTATCAAGTGGGACGTGTCCCAGCAGGCTCCGTTTCCAGGTGCGTCGGAAGAGCGCTTCCTCCTCCGAGCCGTTATGAACGAGCGCGCTATCTTCCTAATTCCTTTTGCCTTTTGATTTTTGCCTTTTGCCTTTTTTCTTCACTTCCGAATCCAATGATCGGTGAACGCCAAGTACGGCGCCGCCGCCGCCTTCCGCATATGGCACTCCAGACAATCCCCCTTGCCCGCCTGGGACGCGTGGCACGCCAGACACTTCGCGCGATAGAAGGCTGGATCGCTCCGCCGCGTGTTCTCGTGCGCGGGATGGCAGTCGGCACAGCGCAGCCCGCCCGCGAGGTAACACCTGCTCTGGATGAGACGCAGCGGCTGGAAACGAATATTGAGCGGGTCCGTTTCATCGCCGCTGGGAGGCGCGAGGCGGTGGCAGCCGCCGCACATCTCGACCTGCCCGCGCGAATCGAGCTTGTTGACATACGGCGCCGGGCCCTGCCCCCGCGCATGCCGGTCCGCTCCCGCGTGGCAGCGCTCGCAATCGACGCCCGGCCGCAGCACCCGCAGATCTTGGTCCACCGTGCTGTGGCAGCCGAAACAGGCGCGGATCGTCGCCGTCGCCTGCGCCACGCCAATGGCTGCTTCCGCCGACCGCGAGACTCCGGGTTGGTGCCCAAGCGTCAGATCGAATCTCCCTGGCTTGGTGTAATAACTGATGCGGTGCTCGAGCCACCGGCCGCCGGCGCGCACGACCGGCGTCACCCCCTGGTCGCCGGCGCCGAACGCCCATTCGATACGCCCCCGCGCTCGGTCACGGCCGCGCTCGGCCGTCACCTCCAGCGCCTGGCCGTCCCGCGCATACGACAGCAGGAATCCGCCGCGCGCCTCGCCGACGGGCGCGTCCGGCAAGGCTCGCGCAAACTGTGTCTCCCCCGCCGGCCGCAGCGCCCGCGCGTGGTTGGTCTGGAGATGCCGCCGCACCTCGCGCGGATGACACGGGGCGCACTCCGTCCGCGCAAAGAGGGCCGCGCCGCACATCACCACCCACGCGATCCGAAGCATTACAATCTCAGCATGTGGCTCCTGCTGGCGGCTCTTCTGGCTGCGCCGCCCGAGGACTCCCTCGACAAGCTTATCGCGGCCGGCCAGTATCGCGAAGCGCTGGATCTGCTGGCCAAGGCGCCGGCCTCGCCGCGCTCCCACCTGCTCGCCTCGAAAGCCTATGACGGTCTCAACGACCCTGCCCGCGCCGTCCAGGAAGCCGAAGCTGGGCTGGCGCTGGATCCCCGCCAGGAAGCACTGCACATCCAGCTCGGCCAGATCTTTCTCGGCCGCAATACACCGCAAGCCGCGCTGGAGGTGTTCACCGACGCAATCACCCTGCTGCCGGATTCCCTTCTGCTCCGGCTGGGCAAAGGGCTCGCACTCAAGGATCTGGCCCGTTACGAGGAAGCCGAAACCGAGCTGCGCGACTGCCTGCGCCGCCAACCGGACTTCCCCCTGGCCTTCGACGCGCTGGCTACCGTCTATCTGCATTCCAAGCGCTTTGAGGACCTCCAGCACGCCGCCGGCGAATATCGCGACCGGCACGCGAAGGACTACCGCGGCTCCTACTTCCTGGCCGCCGCCCTGGACGGCCTCCGCCAGGATCCCGCGCGGATCGAATCGCTGCTGGCCGAATCGATCCGGCTGAATCCCGGCTTCGCCGCCGCGCATGCGCTGCGGGGCAAGGTGAAGCTGCAATCCGGCGACGCGGCCGCCGCCATTCCTCCGCTCGAGGAAGCCATCCGCCTCCGCCCGGACTACCCGCCGGCGGCTCTCCACCTCGCGCAGGCCTATCAAAAAGCCGGTCGCGACGCCGACGCCGCCCGCGCGTTCGAGCGCGTCCGCGAGCTCAAGGAGCGGGAGCGCGCGCCCAAGCCCGCCCTGCGCTACCACCGGGGATTGACAGGAGCCGCTCCTCGTGATAGACTGCCGCCATAACGCTGATTGGAGGCTTGCCATGCTTCGCTTTGTCCGCTGCACCGTAGGACTCTGCGTCCTGGCCTCGACATTGTTCGGCCAGGGCAACACCGGTAGCATTCTCGGCGCCGTCACCGACCCATCCGGCGCCATCGTGAGTGGAGGCAAGGTGTCGGTCACCAACGTCAACACCGGCGTTAAGGTCGAGACCATCACCGATAGCGTCGGCAACTATCTGTTCAACTTCCTGTCGCCCGGCCCTTACAAAGTGGAGGCCGAAGTCGCGGGCTTCAAGAAGTTTCTCCGCGAAAACATCAACCTGGAGATCGCCCGCCAGCTTCGTATCGACATCCCGCTCGAAACAGGCCAGGTCACCGAGACCGTGAACGTCAACGCCCAAACGCCGTTGCTCGAAACCGAGACGGGCACGCTGGCCTCCACCGTGGAGAATCGCCAGGTGGTCGGTCTGCCCTCCTTGGGCCGCAATCCGCAGGACTTCCGCCTGCTCGTGCCCGGCGTCGTTCTCAACCGCGACGGCAACGCGGTCACCCAGGGAGGGCTGGTGCGCAAGGATCCCTACTACATCGACGGCGCCCACTCCTCCAACCACGTCTGGTCCGGGAATCCGGCGAATCCGAACCCGGACGTTATCCAGGAGTTCAAGGTCCTCACCAACTCCTTCTCCGCCGAGTTCGGCGAGACTTCGGGCGCCGTGATGCAATCCACCACCAAATCCGGCGGCAACCAGCTCCACGGCACGCTGTTCGAGTTCCTGCGCAACGACAAGCTGAACGCCGGGAACTACTACACCCACACCCGCCCGATCGTGCGCCGCAATCAATATGGGGGCACGGTAGGCGGGCCCATTCTCAAGAACCGGACCTTCTTCTTCTTCGACATTCAGTACACCAAGCAGCGCGGCACGTCGGCCTACAACAATCTCAGCGTTCCGACCCAGGCCTTCCGCAACGGCGACTTCTCGACGTTGCGGAACAACGCCGGCGCGCTGACCCAGATTTTCGACCCCGCCACCGCCCAGACCGTCAACGGTCAGGTGGTCCGCCAGCCGTTCGCGGGCAACCTGATTCCCGCCGGGCGGATCAGCAAGGCCGCCCAGAACGTCCAGGCGCTGTATCCGCTGCCGCAGGTGAATGCCAACTTCGCCAATTACACCAACTTCGGCTCGGTAAAAGACGACAATTACGAGTTCGACATCAAAGTGGACCACAACTTCTCCGACCGCGACAAGGTCTTCGCCCGGTATTCCGGCCGGTTCTTCGATAGCCAGCCCGCCAAGGCGTTTCCCGATCCCAAGGCCGGCGGCCGCAACCCCGGCCAGCTCGGCTTCGGCAACACCCGCAACCCCGGCAAGCAGGCCGTGGTGAACCACGTCCACATCTTCAACCCGCGCGTCACCAATGACCTGCATCTCGGCTGGTTCCAGGTCTTCCCCAAGCGCGACGTGGCCGGCTACGGCGTGGTGTCCACCAACTCGCTGGGCATCCTGGGCTTTCCCAACGGCGACGACAAGCTGGGCACTCCGGACTTCCAGTTCACCAACTTCGCGCCCCTGGGATCCTCGAGCGACACGCTGTTCTTCGAGCTGCAGAACTCTAACTCGCTGGTCAACGTCACCTCCTGGGTGCTCGACCGCCACACCATCAAGTTCGGCGGCGAAGCGCGGCAGATCCGGACCGATAATCTGCAACCCAACCCGGGCACGACCCTGTGGAATTTCCAGCCCATCTATACGGATCAGCGCGGTGTCGCCAACACCGGCTTCGACTACGCCAGCTTCCTGCTGGGACTTCCGCAGCGCATGGCCTACCGCATATTCCCCGGTTACTTCAAGTCCCGCGCTTCGGTCTATGCCCTGTTCATCCAGGACGACTACCGCGTCAACCGGAAACTGACCTTGAACCTCGGTCTCCGCTGGGATGCGCCGCTGTGGTATCACGAGGCCCAGGACCGCTCCGGCGTGTTCGATCTGAACAAGGGGGAATACCTGCAATTTGGCCAGAATGGCTTCCGCCGGACGCCCTGGAACAACAACGTGAAAAACTTCGGTCCCCGCATCGGCTTCGCCTACAATCCGCAGCCGAGGCTGGTGATTCGCGGCGGATATGGCGTGTTTTCGGTCGGGACTATGTCCAGCGGCGCGTTCGGCTTCATGCTGTCGGATCCCATTTTCGCGGACGCCGACGTGGGCCGGTACACCACCGTCGACAATGTCAACTGGCTGACCACGATGGATCGCGTGCCCTACGCCCCCGCCGACAAGACGGGCCGCAACGCGCTATCCGTCTCCGTGTTTCCCGATCACAACCCCATGTCGACCTTCCAGCAATGGAACCTGAACGTCCAAAAGGAAGTGGGCCGCTTCATGTTTGAGGTCGGGTACGCCGGCAGCAAAGGCACTCACCTGCAATACGGAGCGTTCAACGCCAATGCCATTCCCGTGGCGCTGTCGCCGGAAGCGCGGGGGCGTTTCATCGCCCCGTATGTGCAGTACCCGAAGTATCCGAACGGCGTGGCGATTCAGTCCTGGATCGGGTCTTCCAGCTACCATTCGCTGCAGATCAAATCGGAGCGGCGCTTCTCCGGCGGACTGAGCTACCTGGCGGCTTTCACCTTCTCCAAGCTGATTGACGTCGGCCAGCAGGGCTATCGCGATCCGTTGAAGAACCGAAACCTGGACCGTGGAATCGGGCCGGACAGCTCCCCGTATCGCTTCACAGCCGCCTATACCTACGAGCTGCCGTTCGGACGCGGCCGCCGCTGGATGAACACCAATCGGGGCCTGGACTTGGTGCTCGGCGGCTGGGAGACCAACGGGATCCTCACCGCGCAGGCCGGCTTCCCGCTCACACCGGGCGTCAGCTTCAATACCTGCGTGTGCGGCTCGGCTTCCCTACCGAATGTCAGCGGCGCAGCCAATCTGTCCAAGTCCGAGCGTACCCTCGACAAGTGGTTCCGCACCGAGGCGTTCTCCGCGCCCGCCTTGTACACCATCGGCAACGCCGGCCGCGGGCTGATCTGGGGACCCGGCTTGTGGAACATCGACTTCACGCTGAGCAAGTACTTCGCCCTCACCGAGCGCTTCCGCTTGCAGCTCCGGGCGGAGGCCTACAACATCACCAACACGCCCTACTTCGCCAATCCCAACGTGACCCAGGGCACCGGCACCTTCGGCCGCGTGACTGCGGTCTCCAACTCTCCGCGCCAGGTGCAGATGGCCATGAAGCTGCATTTTTGAGGGGGTCTCCGGTTGTCTCCTCAGTAGGTAGTCGAGGTCCTGCGGGCAATGGCGGTGACCAGAACCAGCAGTTGTTGGGGGTACACGTCGAAAAGGATGCGGTAGTTTCTTACCCGTCGGCGCCATGCCGTGGGCTGGGGCCCTTGAGCCGCAAGATGTCGCCGCTGAAGGGATCTTGTTGCATGGCCTCCAGTGCGGCCCTAATGCGCGCCTGATCGCTTGCCGGCAGCTTGCGGAGACTTTTTTGTGCGGGTCCGCTGACTTGTACGCGCCAGATCATGAAAGAGCTGCTGTAAGGATACCGAATCACCGCGTCGAAACGCCGCCCGGCCCCGCCGCATTGCCGCGAGTTCGGCTTTGGTCGGCTCAACAACGGGGAAGCGGCTGTCAAAGTAGGTGCGCAGCGCCTCGCGCACCAGTTCCGAGCGCGTACGATTCTCGGCTTTCCGCACCTTCTCGAATTCCTCGACCATGGCCGGCGGCAGCGAGACGGTCATGGTTTGAGTGGTTCGCATTGACTTGATTCTACAAGTGTGAATTAGTACGACTTGATCTTATCAGCTACGACGCAGGCCGTCAAATTGCGATGCCCTCGTGTGGGAACTTCTCGTGCAGCAGCATGAGAGAGGCGCCTCAGGAGGCGAGCACGGGAATGGCGGGCCGGTTCTCCGGGGCGATGAAACTGTATTCTTGAGGGAGCGGGGTCGTTTATTACGAGCCGCTGAGCGCACTACCATAGGCTCATGAGTCCTGCGCTGGTGCAGGGATGCCCTCATGGGAATGTTGCTGCGATCTGCTCCGCGTCGAGGTCGCCAGGAGCGAGCAGCGTGTCCTCGAAGCCATAGCCGCCCTTCGCACCGACGTCCAGCAGCTTGAGAAACGAATCGATCGGCTGGAGACACCCCTGGTGCGTCGCCCTTGATGGGGCCTCTCATCGAGCGAGGTCTCGCCCGGTCTCCCGATCGCGTTCAAATGTCATGTTGACGCCTTTGAACGGTGAGCTCGCGAAGCCTCTTGAGAAAAGGGGTTGTGGACGGCTTCGCGGCGGAATGAACGCACGGACCGCCTTGTCAACGTCCTCGCCTCGACCACTTCGGAGAGTAGTTGTTCTTGTTCGGGGCTGAGCGTGATCGGCCTCTCAATTCTGGCAACCAAACGCCCCTCCTTCTCGTATCACCACGTAGGAGTGGTTTATGTTCGATTCGCTGCTCGGACGACTGTTTGACTGCCCCCACCGGAGGACCAGCTTTCCGATGACGCCGCGCGATCCCGGCGACCGGCGCGGCACCTATGTCACCTGTCTGGAGTGCGGCAAAGAGTTCGCTTATAACTGGAAGAAAATGCGGATCGAAGCGCCCCTTGACCCGCCCGGCCCGGTGATCGTGATGCCCGCGACCCGGCCCATCCGGAGCTCCCCGCGCGCGGCGTAGCCGCCGAGCTACTGGCTGTCCTTCCACTCCTCGTACCAGGCCATCTGGATAGCCTCCAGCTTGCCTTCATTCGACTTTTTGGGGTCGTCGTCGAACTCTTCGAGCCCGGTAATCCACTGGTGGAGATCGGTAAAGCGGACTTGCAGCGGGTCCTGGCCGGGGAATTTCTCCAGCAGCGCCAGCGCGATGTCTTCGTATTGGTCCCAGGTAAGTAGCATGGCTCAGATTTTGGTCCCCTTCAGCGCTCCCCGCACCGCCGTGTTCATCATGATTTCGGCCAGTTTCATGGTGGCTTGATTCAGCTCGTCGATCTTGGCGCGGATCAGCAGGTAGTCGTCCGCATGGTAGACCAGCAGAAGCTGGTTGAGGGCCCAGGTGATGGCGTCGCGCTCCGCGTCGTCGATCTCCAGATAGGCCTCGTCCTGCCGCGCTTTATCCACTGCGGCCAGAATCGTGTCGGCCTCGACACGGGCCTCGGCCACCTGCCGTGCGCGGAAGTCCTCTTCGGCGTGCTCGATCGACTCCAGGATGCGCTGCTCCACCTCCCGGTCGCTGAGCCCGTAGGTCGGCTTGACCTCAACATTTTGCTCCAGCCCGGTGCGCGCATCGCGCGCCGTCACGCTCAAAAGGCCATTGGCGTCGATCAGGAAGCGCACTTCGACCCGGGCCATGCCGGCGGGCATCGGCTCGATGCCTTTCAGGTCAAACCGCGCCAGGCTGCGGCAGTCCTTCACCAGCTCGCGCTCGCCCTGCACCACGTGGATCAGGACGTTGGTCTGCCCGTCCACGGCAGTGGTGAACATCTCCGTGGCACTGGCGGGGATAGTCGAGTTGCGATGGATCAGCTTCGATACCACGCCTCCCATGATCTCGATCCCCAGCGAAAGCGGCGTCACGTCCAGCAGAAGGGTATCCGGCACCGCGCCCGATAGCACCCCCGCCTGAACGGCCGCCCCCAGCGCCACCACCTCGTCCGGATTCAGCTCGGTGTGCGGCTTGGCGCGGAACAGCGTCTCGACCGCCGCCCGCACCATGGGGATGCGCGTCGAGCCACCCACCAGCACAACCTCGTCGATCTGCTCGGGCGTCAGCCCGGCGTCCCGCATGCAATCCCGGCAGGGACCCAGGGTGCGGTCGACGATATCGGCGATCAGCTTCTCGAACAACTCGCGAGTGAGCTCCCGCCGATAGCTCCGCTGGTTGTACTCGAAGTCAAGGGTCGTAAGCGGCACGAAGGAAAGT
>JACOSH010000504.1 GCA_016178945.1 Acidobacteriota bacterium | reverse complement strand
CGCGCTTTTACAAAACCTTTACAAAGCCCTTACGCCTCCCGGCAACCGCACCGGTAGCCTGGTCGTAAGTACAAGTGAAGGCGTTGAACGAAACGCAATGGAAAGGAAAAGAAAATGAAACGCACATTGAACACTTTGATTCTCACGTCGGCCCTTGCCGTGGGCCTGGCCTCGGCGGCCACCACCACCTCGGCGCCGATGACGGACTCCGAGATCGCCGCCAAGGCGGCCAAGGAGATCCGAACCTATTACCAGTACACGATCTGGGACAACGTCGCCCTGGAAGTCCGCGACGGCCATGCCGAGCTGAGCGGCCAGGTCAGCCAGCCCTTCAAGAAGAAGGACATGGAGCGGCTGGTCCAGCGCGTGCCCGGCGTCACCAGCGTCACCAACCGCCTGGAAGTGCTGCCGACCTCGTTCTACGACGACGAGCTGCGCATCCGCATCGCGCGAGCCATCTATCGCCACCCGGCTTTGTCGCGCTACGCCATTCAGTACACGCCGCCGATTCACATCATCGTGAAGAACGGACACGTGACCCTGGAAGGCATCGTGAACAACGAGCTGGAGAGGACCGTGGCGTTCACCCGCGCCTCCACCGCCGCGCTGAGCCTCGGAAAGGTCGAGAACAACCTGCGGGTGGAAAATGAGAAGAAACGGGGCTAGTGGGTCGGGGGGCCCGGGGTTAGGGACGGGGGAAGGGGACTGGTGTTCCCCATCCGCTGAACCCTAACCCCTTTTTTCGTTATACTTCCCCTTGCGCCCGTTTTTCCTGTCTTTCCTGCTCCTGATCCTCACCGGCTGCGCGAACATCCCCGACTCCTACGCGCCGCCGGTCCAGCGCAAACCCCTGTCTCCCGCCGAGCCCCGCCCCTTCGGCCATTTCGTCAACATGAACGACCCCAACGCCGAGGCATACTTCATCAAAGACATCGCCACGGTCGCCGAAGGTCCATGGCGGTGGACCGGCAAGCGCCCCGAGCTGAAGTTTTTTCTCGAGACCGTCGAGTCGCTCAAGTTCTCCCTGGACTACACCATCGCCGAGGCGACCTTCAAGTCCACCGGCCCGGTGACGATTTCCGTCTTCCTCAACGGAAAGCTGCTGGAGAAGCTCCGCCACGCGACCCACGGGGAGCAGCACTTCGAGAAACCGGCGCCGCCGCCCCTGCTGCGGCGCAACGAGGTGAACCAGGTGGCGCTGGAGATCGACAAGGTGTGGGTTTCTCCCACCGACGGCGCGCAGCTCGGCTTCATCCTCACCCGCGCCGGGTTCGTCCAGTAATGCCGCAGGTGTTCTACATCCTGTTCGGCGCGCTGTTCACGGTGGCGGTCAGCCTGGCGCTGGGCAAACTGCTGCTGCGCGCGCTGGCGGCGCCGCTCCCGCGCCAGGAAGAGCACGCCGCGGCGTTTGCCGCCGGATCGGCCTGCCTCAGCCTGATCGTTTTCCTGCTCTCGGCAGCGCACCTGGCGCGCAAGGGCGTGTTTCTGGGATTGGGCGCGGCCATCCTGGCCCTGGCGATCCGCCGCGGCGCGCATCGCCCTCACGGCGATCCACTGCCCCCTCTGGGTCGATTCTGGAAATGGGTATTTGGCGTTCCCTACGCGGTCTTCGGCCTGCTCTATCTGCTCAACGCCCTGCTGCCGGAGATCAGCCCGGACGGCTCCAGCTATCACCTGGCCATCGTCGCCGGCTATCTGCGGGCTCGCGGCTTCACGCCCATCACGACGAACATGTACGCCAGCCTTTCGCACGGCGTCGACCTTCTGTTTCTGTTCGCCTTTGCCTTCGGACGCCACTCGGCCGCCGCGCTGGTGCATTGCGCCTTCCTGCTGGCCCTGCCGCCGGCGATCCTGGGCTACGCCCGCCGCCAGGGATTTCCCGCCGCCGGAGTATGCGCCGCGCTGCTGGTCTTCTGCAGCCCGATCTTCGGGATCGACGGCGTGTCCGCGTATAACGACGTCGCGCTGGCGTGCGTCGTCTTCACGCTGTGGAATCTGCTTCAGCTTCGGGATGCCCGGCTCGCCATCCCGATCGGCCTGCTGGCCGGTTTCGGCTACGCCATCAAGTACACCGCCTTCCTGGCCGTGCCTTTCGCGCTCGCGCTGGTTTTCTTCCACGCGCGCAAGCTGCGCCCCGTGCTGATGGCGGGCGGCTGTGCGTTGCTGATGATCGCGCCGTGGACGATCAAGAACTGGATCGTGGTCAGCAACCCGGTCTCGCCATTTTTCAACTCGGTCTTCCCAAATCCTTACGTGCACGTTTCTTTCGAGAAGAGCTACACGGAGAGCATGCGCCACTACGACGATCTCAAGAGCTACCGGGACATTCCGCTGGAGCTGACGGTGCGCGGGGGCGCACTGGGCGGACTGCTGGGTCCCGCCTGGCTGCTGGCCCCGCTAGGCCTGCTGGCGCTGCGCTCGCCGGCGGGCCGCCAATTGGCGCTGGCCGCGCTGGTCTTCGGCCTTCCCTACGCGGCCAACATCGGCACGCGCTTCCTGCTCCCGGCGGCGCCGTTCCTGGCGTTGATGATGGGGCTGGCCCTCTCGTCCTGGCAACCTCTGGCGGTTCTGATCGCGCTGGCGCATGCGGTCGCCTCGTGGCCGCCGGTGATGAGGCGCTACTGTACTCCGCTGGCCTGGGGCCTGGACCGCACGCCGGTGCGCAGCGCGCTGCGGCTCGACCCGGAGGAATCCTTCCTGCATTCCAAAGGACCGCGCTACGGCGTGGCCCGCATGATCGAGCGCTGGACGCCGCCGGGGCAGATGGTCCTGGCGATGAACCAGATCGCGGCGGCCTACACCACGCGCGAGGTCCTGGTCGGCTACCAGTCCGCGCTGGGTGAGACCCTGCGGCAGATCCTCTACACGCCGCTGATGGAGGACGCCATTCCCAAGGGACGCCTGCGCTTCCGCTTTGCGTCGCAGCCGCTGCGCGAGATCCGCGCGGTCCAGACCGCCCGGGGGGAGCCCGACATCTGGAGTGTGGGCGAGCTGCGCGTCTATCAAGGCGAGCGGGAATTGCCGCGCGCGCCACACTGGCGGCTGAGCGCCCGCCCCAATCCGTGGGACGTGCAACTGGCCTTCGACAACAGCCCGCTCACACGCTGGCGCTCCTGGGAAACGCTGTATCCGGGCATGTACCTGGCGGTCGATTTCGGCCGGATCGAGCCGATCGATTCGGTGCTGCTGGAATGCTCGCGCGACCAGTACAAGGCCATGGTCAAGCTGGAAGGGCGCGGCGAGTCCGGCCCTTGGCGCGAGCTCTCCCCGGCGCCGGAGGATTGGGACGCGCCGGCCGAGTTCGGCCTGCGGCGCGGGGCGATCGAAGAGCTGAAGGCGCGCGGCATCGGCTACGTGCTGCTTTTCGACGACGACTTCGGCGCCCAGGATTTCCGCACCAAGGGCGCGGTGTGGGGCGTGACGCAACTGGCGGAGTATTATGGAGCGAGACTCTACCGATTAGACTGATGCGACTGTTCCTGGGCGTAGACGGCGGCCAATCCAGCACCACCGCGTTGATCGGCGGGGAGAGCGGGTGCGTGCTGGGCGCCGGATCGGGAGGCCCCTGCAATCACGTCGGCGCCGCCGAGGGCCGCGCCAAGTTCACCCAGGCCATCACCGAGTGTGTGGGCGCGGCCTGCGCCCAGGCCGGCCTCGACGCCGGGCGGATTCGCTTTGAAGCAGCCTGTTTCGGGATGAGCGGCGGTCCGGCCGACAAGCAGGCCATCCTCGCCCAGGTCCTGGCGGTGGATCGTCTGGTAGTCACCGACGACGCGCGGATCGCGCTAACCGGGGCCACCGCCGGAGAGCCCGGGGTCATCACCATCGCGGGCACCGGCTCGATCGCCTTCGGCCGCAACGCCGCGGGACGCTGCGCGCGCGTGGGCGGATGGGGTTACGTCTTCGGCGACGAGGGGGGCGGCTTCGACCTCACCCGCCAGGCCCTGCGCGCCGCCTTGCGCTATGAAGAGGGCTGGGGACCGGCCACCGCGCTTCACCGCTTGCTCCTCGATCAGACCGGCGCCGCCGACGTTAACGACCTGCTGCACCGCTTCTACACCGAGGAGTTTCCGCGACCGCGCATCGCCACGTTTGCGAAGCTGGTCGATCAGGCCGGCAACGACGGCGATCCGGCCGCCATCGAGATCCTGCACAACGCCGCGCAGCAGCTCGCCGCGCTGGCCGCCTCCGTCCAGCGTCAATTGTGGGGGCCGGATGAGCCGGCGCGGGTTGCCTATATCGGAGGCGTTTTCCGCAGCCGCAGGCTCCTGGAGCGCTTCCGCACGCTGGTGGAACTGGGCGGCTCGCGGTGCGGCCCGCCCATTCATGGTCCCGCGGCGGGCGCCCTGCTCGAAGCCTATCGCGCGGTGGGTCTGTACCCCTCGCTGACGAATGTCCCGGAGTTCAAACTATGAAACGTATCTTCCTGCTGATACTGGCGGCGGCGGTGAGCGAAGCCGCCGAGCCCAATTGGCCGCAACTGGAGAAATCCGCGCTCGACCTGCTCCAGCGCTACCTTCGTATCGCGTCCATCAACCCGCCCGGTGACACTACCGCGGCCGCGGATCTCCTCCAGGGCGCGCTCGAAAGCCATGGGTTTCAGGTTCGCCGGTTCACGGCCGCTCCAGGGTATGTGAATCTGCTGACGCGCCTGCCTGGCCGCGACCGCTCCAGGAAGCCCCTGCTGCTGATGAATCACATGGACGTGGTGCCGGTCGATCGGGCGGCCTGGAAGATGGATCCCTTCGGCGCCGTGATCCAGGACGGCTACGTCTGGGGCCGCGGCGCGCTCGACATGAAGGGCATCGGCATCCAGCAAATCCTGTCGCTGATCGCCCTGAAGGAGGCGGGAGTCGTGCCCGCGCGCGATATCGTTCTGCTCATCACCGCCGATGAGGAAATGAACGGAACGTACGGCATCCGCTGGATGATCGCCAACCACTGGAAGGAGATCGACGCCGAGTACGTGCTCGACGAGGGAGGCTTCGGCACGCGCGAGATCCTGGCGCAGGGCAAGCTCGTGTTCGGCGTCATGGTCGGCGAGAAGCAGAGCGTCTGGCTGCGGCTGCGCGCCAAGGGCACCGCCGCGCACGGCTCGCAACCCATCCCCGACAACGCCAACCTCATCCTCATGCGGGCGATCCAGCGGGCCATGGAGCTGCCCGCCGCCCAGCCGCATCCGGTTGTCGCCGAGATGCGGCGCAACATCGCCGCGCCGCTGGCCGCCAACAAATACACGGCCGCCATCCAGGCCAACACGGCCTCGCTCACCACGCTGCAAGCCGGGGTGGGCTCGCCGCCCAAGATCAACGTGATCCCATCCAACAGTGAGGCCACGCTGGACTGCCGGCTGCTGCCGGGCGTGGACCACCGCGAGTTCATTTCCGAGCTGAAGAAGCGCATCAACGACCCGCGCGTCTCCGTCGAGCTCGCCAGCACGCCCAACGATTCCGGCGTCTCCAGCAGCCAGACGCCGCTGTTTGAAGCCATCCGCGCGGCGATTCGCAAGCATCATCCCGAGGCCGTGGTCACTCCCATGCTCGTGCCTCACGGCACCGATTCCTCCAACCTGCGGCTCAAGGGGATGATCGCTTATGGCCTTACCCCCATGGTCCTCGACCTGGCCACCGCCGGCACGATGCATAGCGACGCGGAGCGCATCCCGGTGGCGGAGTTCTACAAAGGGCTGCGCATCTTCTTTGACGTCTTGAAGATGGAATACTAGTGGATAGGTGTCAGGTGTGAGGTGCTAGGTGTCAGGGCGTGATGCGAAGCGCTGACACCTAACACCTGGCACCTTTCTATGTCCAACCTGCAAGACTTGAATCTGAGCGGCCAACGGGCCTTCATTCGTGTCGATTTCAACGTTCCCCTGGCGCCTGGCGGGCAGGAGATCACGTCCGACAAGCGCATCCGCGCTTCGCTGCCGACCATCCAGTACGCGCTCGACCGGGGCGCGGGCCTTATCCTGGGTTCGCACCTGGGGCGACCCAAGGGCAAGCCCAATCCGGAGATGAGCCTCAAGCCGGTCGCGGCCCGGCTGGCCGAACTGCTGGGCCGGCCGGTGAAGATGGCCCCGGACTGCATCGGGCCGGAGGTGGCGGCCATGCTGCCTGCTCCGGGGGAAGTGCTGCTGCTCGAGAACCTGCGCTTCCACGCCGAGGAGGAGAAGAACGACCCGGCGTTCTCCAGACAGCTTGCCGCCTTGTGCGACGTCTATATCAACGACGCCTTCGGCTCGGCGCATCGCGCGCACGCTTCCACCGTCGGGATGGTCGAGTTCATAGCGCAGGTCGCGCCCGGGCTGCTCATGGAGCAGGAACTGAAGTTTCTGACGCTGGTCACACGGGATCCGGCCCGGCCGGCGGTCGCCATCCTGGGCGGCGCCAAGGTGTCGGACAAGATCGAAGTGATCGAGAACCTCATGAAGATCGTGGACCGCGTTCTGATCGGCGGCGCCATGGCTTACACCTTCCTCAAAGCGCAGTCGCTGCCCACGGGCACGTCGCTGGTCGAGGACGATAAGG
>JACOSH010000508.1 GCA_016178945.1 Acidobacteriota bacterium | reverse complement strand
CATGGCCGCGCGCCTGGCGGCGGGCATCCTCTGCGCGCGCCGCCTGGGCGACCGCCACGCGCCCCGCTACTGGTTCCTCATCCCTCCGCGGGACCTCTGGGGCTTCGCGGTCTGGGTGGCGGGCTTGGCCGGCACAACCGTCGAGTGGCGCGGCCTCCGCTTCCGATTAAGCCCGGATGGCACGATTCGGGAGGAGGGAACGTGAAAATCCGGGCTGCTGGAGGCAAGAGGACGGTCTTTCACCTGAGCGCCGGGATGTACCGCCCACTAGGGCACCCCACGGGCTACGTCCGGGCTCACGGGATCTCAGCGATTAGGCAGGAAGCGATAGTCCTGGAATACGTCGCTGCGCTCGGGCGCGGCCCGCTCTGTCCACCGACTGCACCGCCCGGCTAGACCTTGACTGCCCAAAGTATCGCGACGTCCTTGGCCGTGCTCCCCGTGATAAACCGCACGTCGGCCCCGGCACAGACCTGCCCGAGTCGCATCTTACTATGAGGTAACCAGTCCGCCTTGTGGGCCGCATGCTGGTAGACCGCCAGGATCTCACGTGGCTCGAGGGCATTCCATACGGCCTCGATGTCTTGCAGCGAAGCGTGCGCGGCCTTGAGCGTGTCGGGCTCAACACCTGTGTCGGGATCCAAGAAGACGAGTCGGGGGCGTGGCTCTCGCTTGGCTCGACACAGGGCCGTGGCCACGTAGATGCAGCCTGCCCGAGTCAAATTCGCCGTCAAACACGCGGATTCGAACATCCAAGCGCGGCCCAAGCCGCTGGATACCCTTTGTGTTTGCGAAGTACCCCCAGACGGTCCTGTCCACCGCACAGATCTCCTCGCCGTCTGTGGTGAGCACAGCCTTCTCGGTCTCGCGGAAGTAGGCGATCTGAAGGATCGAGCGGACGTGGAAGCGCTTCGCCAACCACGCCAGCGCCCCCCCACTTAACCCTGTCCCGCCAGTCGCCGTACCAGAGTCCTTGCATCCGCACCTCCCGGACCGCGAGTCTGCCTAACGACTTGGGCGCTCAGGCGGCCCGCAATCGGCGGACAATGCAATTTCACGGCAAGCGCTCAGGTCCGAACTTCCGAAGTTTCACAGCCACGCTTGGGTTACGTCTTATGATGAGCCTGTAGATTTCAGACCAGTACTCGGAGGCTTTGTATCTCCCTCGCATCGAGCCACGAACGAATCCCGCGTCTTTGATGACGCGGTGCTCGCGAAGATTCGAGAGATGGATGGGCGCCTTCAGCGTGCAAACGCGCCGGATTGGCGCCATCCAATCTCTGCCTGGCTTCCATCCCGCTCGGCAGTGTCGAACAGGGCCGACGAGCCTAAAGATGTCGCGGATGTAGCTGTCGGGGGCCGTGCGATAGAACAGTAGTAGATCACCCTCCAGAGCAAGGGACGGTACCGACCAGCAGTCGTCAAAAGCTAGTTCTTGCGAGAACATTCCGGTATTGGCCGCCTACCGGCTGGAACCATACGTTGAAGCCAAGCCCGAATTCACGCCGCAACTCGATGACTCGCAGGCCTGATGGGACCGCTGGCCAATCATGGATCCAGCATACGATCCAGTCGCAACCGCGAGGCTTATGCCGGTGGACGGCGAAATTCCGTGAACGGTACTCGAATTCGATACGGATTCGTTTCCCTTGGCGTGAGGCTATGCAGTCCGGAAAGCCTGCCTGTATCCGTTCGACCTGGAGGCCGTAGCTCCGGGCCCGGCTGGAGAACAGGTAGACGACACCCTGTTCGTTATCCGGCTCGTATTCGAGCGGCGCTCCCTGGGGCAGTCGACGGGGATTCCTCTCAAGAAAACGCTGGGTTATCAATCTCCACCTTTCTTGCTGGCTGCCGACTCATGGCCGCCCGATGCAAATCCTGTTGGCGACCCCGCATCCCGGTTTACCGAGCGCGCTTCAATAATATCTCAGTGTCTATACTTTCTTCCGGCGGTCCGGTGCCGAAGAGCAAAACAACTTCGAAGTCAGTTGGCGAGGCCCGTCAGAACATCAGGCGCAGTGTATACTGCATCTCCCGCCCGCGGTTGGTGACCGCCTGCGCGGTGGAGCGTCCGAACAGCGAGTTGCCCACGGTCACGTTTGGGTTGGCCCACATGAGGGAGTTGGTCAGGTTGTACGCCTCGAACCGGAACTCGAGCTTGTAGCGCTCCTTGATCGGGAAGGTCTTGGACACGGTCCCGTCCATGTTCCAGAACACCGGACCGTTGACTCCCTCATATTGGAACGGGTTGGAGCGGGGCGTGAACGCCGGCAGAATCCGAAACGCATCGGTGTTGAACCACTTCTGCGGACCCGGGTTGTCGATGAACGGCTCGCCCACCACGTCCGCCGCCCCGAACCGCAGGAATTCGCCGGAGCGGTAGGTATAGATCCCGCTCACCTGCCAGCCGCCGACCGCCGCGTTCAGGATCGGGTGCATCCCCGCGCCGATCCTGCGGCCCTTACCGATCGGGAAGTCGTAGGTGCCGGCGATGGTCATGCGTTGACGGGCGTTGTTCGATCCCAGCCAGAACACCTGGCCGACGTACTGCTGGATGTCGTTGAAGTAAGCTTCGTTCCGCTCACGGTTATAGTTGTAGGCCAACAGCACGCTGGCGCCCGCCGCGTAGGTGCGCTGCACACGCAACTGGAGCGCCTGATACCGCGACCGCCAGTCGCCGACGTTGTTGGTCGTCAATGTGCCGTACTGTGGATACGGCCGGAGCAGGCTGCCTCGGGTCACGGTCGCCTGATTCCGCTGGACACCGGGAAACAGGTCCAGCGTCAGGTAGTTGTAGAACGGGTTTGCAATGTTCTGGGAGAGCTGCGCCTTGTAGGTGTAACTCAGGTTCGGATCCGCCAGGTTGACCGAGAGGTCGTGGGGGACATGGCGCCCGAAGTTCAGGAACCAGGTCGCGTCGACCTTGAAATGCCCCGGGATCTCCCGCATCAGGGTGAAGTTGACGCGGTCATTGGTCTGCGCCCGGTAATTCTGATCGGGCCAGTTGGCCGGGTTCCCCACGTTGGTAAACGCGCCGAGCCCCTTGCCAAGCGGCATCTGAAGAGGATTCCCGTTGGCGGGGAACGGGTTGGCCAGGTAAGCCTGCGGCCGCCCTTCCACGTTGGGCAGGGGGTTGGTGGTTTGCGTGAAACCGGTGCACCAGGTACAGGCCGACAGGGTATTGCCGATCGTGGAAATGGGCACCACGTAACGCGCAAACCCGACGTTGATCGCGGTCCGGTCATTCACCCGCACAGCCAGTCCCACCCGAGGCAGCAGGATGTGCCTCTGCGTGGT
Source organism: Acidobacteriota bacterium (assembly GCA_016178945.1). Lineage (GTDB taxonomy): Bacteria > Acidobacteriota > Terriglobia > Bryobacterales > Bryobacteraceae > JACOSH01. Next base: position 1,902 of record JACOSH010000508.1, on the reverse strand, counting down.
CCAGGCCTTTCGATTGCTGCTGTCGGTGAACACCCACGCCCCGTTGTACTTGGGCGTCGAGAGGGCCACAAGGTCGGCCGGGATGACAGGCGGCGTCTTCTGGATGGCGGAGTTGGGCGCCGACAGGTCCAGGTAGCGGGAATAGAGGTCCCGATCATCATAGGGGCCCGACTCCCACTCGTGCCGCAGGCCAAGATTCAGGGTCAGGCGCCGGCTGATTTTCCAGTCATCCTGGAAAAACGTTCCCAGGAATGGGATGCGCATGGTCTGAAAAGGAACTCCCCTGGCGAACGACCGCTGGTCGAGCACCCCGAGCAGAAACGACGCGTGCGCGTCGCCGGACAGGGCGGTATTCGGCGACAGGTACGTGCTGGCCGTCGAATCCGGGTAGAAGTTGAAATTGGTCAGGTACGGGAAGACTCCGATCCCGACGTGATAGCGGTATTCGGCGCCCGTCTTCAGGTAGTGCGATCCGCGCGCTTGCGACACCTTGCCGCTGACCGAGTAGTGGTGCGGGTGCTGGAACCAGTAGCTGCCTTTGCCGTAGCTGGCGCTGGTCTGGCCGTTGATGACGATGTTCGGATAGTAGATGAGCGGCATGTCCTTCAGGTACGGCGTATACCAGGGGTTCCCCGGCCAGAAATCGGCCAATCCCTTCTCGCCCACCGCGTACTCCGGCGCCGAGTAGTCGTCCTCCAGCATCGAGTAGCTGGCCCGGATATTGAAGATGGTGGTCGGGGACATCGCGTAGACCAGGTCCCCGGCGATATTCCGCGAGTTCATGATCCCGCCGTTGTCGTTGGGCATCGCCCGGGAATTGTTGGGCGTGTAGTTGCCCTGGTCGAGGGTGGTCCTGAACTGGGAATACCGTCCGAAGACCTTCACCTTGTCGCTGAAGTTCCAGTCGGTGCGGTTGGAGAAATTCGCGTCTTTCATCGGCCAGGGGTAGGAGGCCTTGAAGTTGTTGGAGCCGGACAGGTCGTCGCCCCGGTTGTTCGGACCCCACAAATCCTGCATGATCCGCTTGGCCGTTGAATCGATCCGGCTGGCGGGAATGATATTGCCCGCGAACGGCTGCCGGGTCGCGGTGTTAGTGGCGATGTTCAACACGGTGGTCGAGGGATCGAAAATGGTCCGCAGTCCCCCGGTCCGAGTGAGCGACTGCGAAAAGTTGCCGGTCCGCTCGAGGTCCGTGGGCATCGTGCGGAGCGCGTCGCGCGGCTCTTTGGTCCGCCAGCCTTCATAGGTCACGAACGTGAACAGCTTGTTCTTCTTGATCGGGCCGCCCGCCGTGCCGCCCCAGATGTGGTTCCGGATGAAGTTGGGTGTCCGTGTAATCGGGTTCACCACCGCGTTCAGCGCCGGGTTGCGCCCGAAATAGTAGGCCGTCCCGTGAATCTCGTTGGTCCCCGACTTCATGGCCACCGACAGGGTGCCGCCCGCGGAGTGGCCGAACTCGGAGTCCACCGAGTTCTGCTGAATGGAAAACTCCTGGACCGCGTCCATGGGCGGCGCGTACGATCCCTTGGGCCCAATCTGCGTGGGCGCCCCATCCAGCAGCAGGTCGTTCTTGGTGGAGGTGCTGCCGCCCACGTCCATCTGCGACGAGGACCACATGAAGAACGGGTTCTTCTCCGCCGTATACCGGCTCACCACCGCCGGATCCAGCAGCGCGAGAGTGAACGGATTCCGCGCCTTCACCGGCAGGTCCATCAGCATCTTCCGGTCGACCGTTAGCTCCCGCGTGGAGGTATTGAATTGCGACTCGTCAGAAGAATTCGTGGGTAAGCTGCGGTTCGGGCAGCTTGCCAAGTGAGTGATAGAGCGCGAGTTCCAGCACGCGGAAGGTGCGAAAGCCGTACGATCTTCGCATGGTGACTTTGGCTTTGTTGTTCAGCCCCT
>JACOSH010000112.1 GCA_016178945.1 Acidobacteriota bacterium | reverse complement strand
GCAGTCTTGGCCGATCTGCCCAAGCCCACTTCACTGACGTCCACCGAGCCTCCCAAGACACCGCGTGCTTCCGCATCCCCTGCTCCCGCCGCCGCGCCGACCATCATGGTTCCCATCATCACCGATATCCCCAAGACGGCCAGCCCCGCGGAGAAGAAGGAAGCCACCGCCCCGTCCGTCGCCGCCCTCTCGTCGGCGATCGGCGTGCAGACCGCGGCGCCGGCCGCTGAACCGGCGGAACGCCGCGACCGCAAGGAGCCGCGTCTGGCAACTTCGCCCTCGGTGGTGAAAGCGGATCCACACGAAGAGGAGACCGTGGAAACGATCCTCGAGGAAGTCAAGAAGGGTGGGGCTCCCGCCTCTACCTCCGACGTCTCCGGGCAGCGCCCGCAGCGGTGGGGCTTCTGGAGAGGCAACCGCTAACCCTGCGAGTCGCGGTTGCTTTCCCTCTTCAAAAGGTAGTACACTCTCCGGTTTGGTCGCGTAGGTACGCCGTGACGCGACTTTTGCATTTTATCCGAGGTTCAGGAGCACGATGCCCGCTGCCGCCAGCCGCCGCTGTCTGTCTGTGTTGTGCATCGCATTGCTTATAGGTTTGGCCGGCTGCGCCACTACCAAACCGTTTCAGATGCAGTTCGCGCCACCAGCGGCGCCCGCGCCGCCCGCAGCCGAGCCCATCGACCCTCCGGTGTTGCCGGTCAATCTGTTTCTGCTCAGCGAGACTCCTAGGGTACTGTTGGAAGAGCCGCGTGTGCTTCCCCGGCCCACCCCCTCCGACCTGCTGATCGTCAAGGCTGAGGAGAGCTTTCAAACGGGCAAGCGATCGTATCAGGCCGGCAAGAGAGAATACGCGCGCAAGCAGTTCGACCGCGCGCTCGACCTCCTGTTTGAAGCTTCGGAGAATCCCTCCGACCGGCACGCTTTCGAGCGCAAGTTCGAAGACACCGTGGATGCGATTCACCGCTACGACCTGTCTGGCCTGGGCCCGGCCGCCTCAGTGGAAGAACCCCGCTTCGAGAAGTCGCCTCTGGAAGACATCCTGGAGATGACCTTCCCGGTGGATCCGAAGCTGAAGCGGAAGGTGCGGGACGAGGTGCAGGCGACCTCTTCGCAACTGCCCTTGACCGTCAACGACGCGGTGCTGGGATTCGTTCACTATTTTTCCGGACGGGGCCGGAAGACGATGATCGCCGGATTGCAGCGGGCCGGCCGCTACCGCCCGATGATCCAACGCATCCTGGCCGAGGAAGGAGTGCCCCAGGAGCTGATTCACCTGGCGCAGGCGGAGTCGGGCTTCCTGCCCCGCGCGGTGTCGCGGAAGAAGGCGACCGGAATGTGGCAGTTCGTTCAGTTTCGCGGGCAGGAGTACGGCCTGAAGCAAACTCCGCAGTCCGACGACCGCCTGGATCCGGAAAAGGCCACGCGGGCGGCGGCCCGGCACCTCCGCGACCTGTTCGAGCGCTACGGCGACTGGTGCCTGGCCGTGGCCGCCTACAATTGCGGACCCGGCAACGTAGACCGGGCGATCGAGCGCACCGGATACGCCGACTTTTGGGAACTGCGCAGCCGCCGCACGTTGCCTCTGGAAACCACCAATTACGTCCCCATCATCCTGGCCATGACCATCATGGTGAAGAACGCCCGGGAATACGAGTTGGAGGGAGTGGTTCCCGACGCGGCGATCGAGTACGACGTGCTGGACCTGGAATCGAGCACGAACCTGGCCCTGATCGCGGATCTGACCGAGTCTTCGCTGCCTCAATTGCAGGCGCTCAACCCGGCGCTCCTCAAGGGCATCGCTCCTCCAGGTTATGCGTTGCGGGCGCCTAAAGGGACGGCCAATTCCCTGGCCGCCATGCTGCCATTGGTCCCGGCGGAGAAGCGGGTATCCTGGCGGATGCACCGCGTCGAGACGGGGGACACGCTGGAGGCGATCGGAAAGCGCTACGGGATGACGCCCGGCTCGATTCTGGCGGCCAACCATCTCACCGGCGCCGCGCCGGAGGCTGGGGAACTCCTGGTGATTCCGAAACCGTACGCTCCGCCGGCGGCGCACACCGCAGTGGCCAAATCCCGGCGGACGAGCGCGTCGACGGCAGCCAGCGGCGCGGCGCGGCCGGGCCGGCACGCCGCCGCCAGCCGTGCGCCAGGAGCTCGTGCCGCGGCCTCCCGCACGCGCCGTGGGCGCAGCGTGCAGACCGCGTTGTCGCGCGCGCCGCGAGGCTGAACATTGTGCTCAAGATTTTTTGCTCCGCCCTCTTGCCTCCTCGAAAAAAAGGGTTATTCTAGTGATGAACGTGTCCCGATCACAGGAGGCAGCAAAAATGTTTGACGATTCCAGGCTCCTTCTCGGCGACGAAGAGGAGCTGGACGATTACCGAGATTTGGACGACGAACAAGCAGAGACTGGCGCCAAACTGGACGACTACGGCGCAGATGAAGAAGAGGAAGATTACATGGACGAGACTCCCACTCCCACACCCGCTCCTGCAGTAACACCAGCTCCGGCGCCCGCCGCTCCGGCGGAGCCTGCTCCCGCCGCCGCGGCCGCGCCCGCGCCGGCTAAGACGCCCGCGAAGAAGGCTGCGCCCAAGAAGGCGGCTCCCAAGAAGGCGGCTCCGAAGAAGGCGGCCAAGAAGGCCGCTCCTAAGAAAGCCGCCAAGAAAGCCGCGCCCAAGAAGGCCGCCAAAAAAGCTGCGCCTAAGAAGGCAGCCAAGAAGGCCGCTCCTAAGAAGGCAGCCAAGAAAGCCGCAGCCAAGAAGGGTAAGAAGAAGAAGTAGCGCCTCGCGGGCGGGCTCCGGGCCCGCCCGTTCCTTGCCCTAGTACCCCTACTGTCCAACCACCGATCTGCAGCGCTCGAACAACTGCAGCAGCGCTTCGGCGTATTCTTCCGCGGATCGGCTGGGTTTGCCTGAAAAACCCGGCGCGGAGGCGCCCTTCCCGTATCCCGTGGTCACGGCGATGAACTTCATCAGTTCCAGGGCGATCTCGTCTTTGCTGCGAGGCGGCGGCGCGGGCGGATGCGCGGTTTCCTCCGGCATGGTATTTTTCTCCTTGTGGGGTGGTGTGCTAAAACTCTAGGTTACTTTCATTTCTCATGCCGATCAAGGCGTGCCGGCTGGTTCGAAAAATGCGCGGTGGCGCGCAGGCGCATCTGATGGAAGCCGACGACGGCGGCTTCTACGTGGTCAAGTTCCTCAACAACCCCCAGCATCGCCGCATCCTGGTGAATGAGCTGGTAGCGTCGGTCTTCCTGCGCTACTTGCAACTGGCCACTCCGCCTACCGCCTCGATTGAGATCACGCCGGAGCTCCTGCGAGAGACGCCCCAGCTCGGGCTGGATCTGGGAAGCCGCAAGATCCCGGTCGAGCCCGGGATCCACTTCGGCTCGCGTTTCCCCGGCGATCCGGACCGGCTGGCGGTGTACGATTTTCTGCCCGATGTTCTGCTGGGACAGGTGCACAACCTGTCCCACTTCCTGGGGGCCTTGGTCTTCGACAAGTGGGCCGGCAATGCGGATTCGAGGCAAGCCATTTTTTTCCGGGCACGCCCGCGGGAATGGGACCAGACCGCCGGCCAGCCGGCTGGAAACCAGCCCGGTTTTGTGGCCTTGCTGATCGACAACGGGTTCGTGTTCAACGGCCCGCACTGGGACTTCCCCGATTCGGCGTTGCAGGGCCTGTACATCCGGAAGCGGGTCTACGAACCGGTGCGCTCGCTGGACGATTTCCAACCCTGGCTCGAACAGATTATCCACTTCCCCGAAGCGGTCATCGACGAGGCCTACAAGCAGACGCCGCCCCAGTGGGTGCAAGGCGATCAGGAGAGCTTCGACCGTCTTCTGGAACGTCTCTGGAAGCGCCGCGCCCGTGCAGCCGATCTGATTCGCGAGTGCCGCAAGGCCAAGGTCACGCCCTTCCCGCACTGGACATGATCTCGCCGCACACGCGCCGGGCCGCCGCCGGAGCATGCAGAATGCCGTTGCGGTAGTGGCCATAAGCCAGCCAGAGCCGGGTTCCCGGAACAGGCTCGATGTGGGGCTCGGAGGCGCCCGGCCGGAATCCCAGCCAGGCCTCCGGCTCGCCGGCCGAGCTCAAGATGGGCGCCAGCGCCTCGACCCGCATCCGGATATCCCGGATGGCGCCCGGATCGAGCGTCCGGTCAAAACCGGCGTTTTCGGAGGAAGTTCCCCCGATCGTCCACCCGCTGGATCGCTGGACGATGTAGCTATGGCCGTGCCGCAGAATGGGCAGAATCGAGCCCGGTTGCATCCGGTATCCCAGCAGATGGCCCCGGACGGGGTAGCACTCCGGCAGGCTGTAGGGTTTGCCGTCCACGGCCACCGTCAGGGACTGGCTCCAGGCGCCCGCTGCCAGAACCGCCAGAGAGGCCGTCCGCACGGTACCCCTTGCGGTCACGGTAACGCTTCGACCCGAGGCCTCCACTGCCGTGGCGGCTTCGCGCTCGTGCAGGCGCACGCCGCGGTTCTGGCAGGCCGCTCGCAACGCACGGATCAAGTCGCGGGGCTCTACCATCGCGTCGTCCGGATAGAATAGGGCGCCGCACGCCGGAGCCTCCAGCATCGGAGCGCACGCTCGCAGCTCGGCGGAATCCAGCTCTTGGGAGCGAATGCCGATTTCCCGCTGCGACGCCGCTCGCTGCCGTAGCAGGGTCCATTCTTCCTCCGTGCCGGCGATCGAGATGGCGCCCGACTTCCGGTAGTCCACCGTCAAGCCGGTCTCGCCCGTCAACTGCTCCACGAACGCGGGGTACATTCGCAGGCTCTCCAGCGAGAAGGCGGCCCATGCGGACCGCCCTTCCACTTCGCCGCCCGGAGCCAGCATGCCGGCCGAAGCCCAGGTGGCCTCCCCGCCCATCCGCCCGGCATCTAGCAGGGTCACACTCAGCCCAGCCTGCGCCAGCCTCCAGGCAATGGTCGAGCCGATGATCCCGGCGCCGATGACGATTGCATCGCTCATCCGGCTACCATGTTCTCGCAAAGGCGCTTCGCGAGCAATGATGGAACGTCTGGACCGCGAGGCACAGCCTGTTAGAATGAAGGGGTCCATGCACCGCTTCATCCTCCACAACGACCGCATCCACGAAGCTTCCGACAAGCTGCTCTCCCCAGGCCAGGTGGGATTGCTCTCCGGCTGGGGCGTGTTCACCACCATCAAAGTCGTCGACGGCGTGCTGTTTGCCTTCGAGCGTCACTGGATGCGGATGTCGCGCGACGCGGCCCGAATGCGCGTGCCCCTGCCCCCCGAGGATCGCGCCGGCGTGCACGCCAACCTCATGAAGCTGGTGGAAGCCAATCAGGCGCACAACTGCACCCTACGGCTGGTGGTGGTGCGAAACGGCGGAGGCATGTGGGAAGGACCGGGCGTAGGCCGCTCGAGCGACCTGGTCGCCCTCACCGCCAACTCCAAGGACTGGGGCCGCGGCGTGAAGCTGACGTGCGTGCCACAGGCCCGGCACTCCGCCAGCGCTTTCGCGGGAACCAAGATCCTGGCCTGGGCGCCCAACCTGACCTGGCTCGAAGAGGCCCAATCCAAGGGCTTCGATGAAGTGATCCTGCTCAATGAGCGCGGTGAAGTCTCCGAATGCACCTCGGCCAACCTCTTCGTCGCCAAAGGGACCCAAGTAGGAACGCCTCCGCTGAGGTCCTCCGGATGCCTGCCCGGCGTCACTCGCGAGCTGCTGCTGTCGGAAGTGAAGGCCGAAGGGATCACGGTGACCGAGCAGGTGCTGCTGCCCATGGATCTGGATGCGGCCGACGAGGTCTTCATCACTTCCACCACGCGCGATCTGCTGCCGGTGCTGGAGATCGATGGACGCCCGGTGGCGCAGTCCGGCCGCACGCTGGAACCGCTGCGGAAGGCGTTTGGGGAGTATGCGCGGAACTACGTGGCCAAAAAGAAAAATGGTTCCAAGTGACCCATATTCACAGCGTCGCTCCCCACCGGCATGCACGGTCTGAGTCTGGCAACCGGGATCGCCGTGCGTCATCTCCATCGCTCCCCGCTCCCGCTTTTGGCGGATGCGGCTCAAAGCTCCGGAGCCCGCCTGCTGGCCTTTCCCGATCAGAGCCGACGCCTCGCCTGCGGCCTTTCGCTCACCCGCAACGACCGCCCGTCTCCGGACCGCCATTCCGAGATCAACGCTTCCGGCCTGCCTTTTCGGCGCCTGCCGGGCTCGTGCCGAACCCGTTCGGAACTTGGTCATCCCTGTAAGCCCGGTTGCCCGAACCCACCTGGATATCCGCCTTCCCGTTGCTCAGTTCGTCGCCCGACCCTCCAGAAAGCCTCCCGGATCTCCACTCCCCTTTGGGGGTTTTTATGCCCCTCCGGATCAAAGCGTTCTATCCGAGCAGCCTCCCGGAAGCTCACCTCCGCGAATCGCCCGATCTCCCTTCGCTCCCCGCCGCCCGGCTCCTTTTTATCGTCGCCAGCGATGGATCAACGTTCCAGGTCCGCTACGTTCCGCTCGGCTCGCTGCTTCCATGAACCTCTTGGAACCAGAGCCATCATGAAACAATCCGGGTTTGAAGTCAACTGGGAATTACGACAGATCTGAGCTTTTCCTCATGTTTATTTCACTTTAGAATCAGCAGGATACCTGAGGGTTGCCGTGGAATCCTTGTTGATAAAACAAGGCGGCGCGGTCTTGTTTTATGGGACCAGCCGCAGGATCATGCCCGTGTCGGTAGCCGCCCACATGTTCTTGGGATCGTCGCCGGCCAGAATCACGCGCCGGGCCGTGGCCCGGTAATCGACGTCCATTTCGGTCCAGTTGACGGCGTTGGTGGTCTTCAGAATCTTGACCTTGCCGGGGACAGCCGCCTGGTTCAACTTGCCCAGCACTTCGACCGCCCCCAGGTAGATCGGACCGCCCGGCGCCGCCACGGCCAGGTCGGTAACCTTGCGATCCTTGGCCTTGTAGCTGTTCCGGCTTTGCCCGGTCTTCCAGACGATCAGGATCACTTCGGAGGGTACCTCGAAGGAATCCTCATATTCGATCAGGCCGACGCCCCAGCCCTCGGGCGACAACCGGACCTTGGAGATGCGGCCAAAGAGGGAACTGGTTTGCGGTCTCCAGGACTTGCCGCCGTCACGGGTGTCGAGGAGGATCCCCACGGACGGCCACTGGCGGTGCGAGACGGCTTCCTCGGGATCGAGCCAGGAGGGAAGGCGGGCTCCACGGCGGGGCGCGCGGTTCCAGCCGGCAATGATGCCTACGTCCTTATTGGCGAAATCGATCCAACCGAAGTGGGTGTAGTCGGGGCTGCCCTGGACCTCCGCGGCAGGAGTGACTCTGTCCCAGTGCTGGCCGCCGTCCCTGGTCTCGTAGATCTGTTTCCGGGTCCCCACGGCCCAGCCATGCTGGGCGTCGGCAAAATACACCTTCAGCAAAGCGGCGGGGCCCTTGACCCTTCGCCAGCTCCGGCCGGATTCCTCGGTCTGCCAGAGACCCTTGGGCGTTACCATCCACCCCAGGCTGTCGTTGAGGAAGAAGAGCGAAAGGCCCGGCTCTTTGAGGGGGATTTGCGACCAGTTGGCTCCTCCGTCCGAGGTCACCATCGCAACCGGCTTGCCGGTGTTCTCTTTTTCTCGCTGGATCATGCCGATGGCGATGCCGCGCCGCGGCGAGGGAAACTTCAGGTCGGCGATCGCCAGCGACGACTGGTCCTGGTCGTAGAAGTATTCGAGCTTCCATTTCTCGGCGTGCGCCAACGTCGCCAGCAGGATCACTGCGGCTGGTAGATGCAATCGCATGGGATGTCCACAAGGATAGCAAGGCTTTCGCCGCGCTTCTCCCTCGAGCTTGGGCGCCAGCAGGTTTTGGGACCCGATTGGACTCCAGACCCGGGTTGCTGAAACACGAATAGGTGTAAGTGTTTGAGAAGTTTGGTCGGGCCGCCGGGATTTGAACCCGGGACCTCTTGCACCCCAAGCAAGCGCGCTAGCCAGGCTGCGCCACGGCCCGATTTCCTTATAGTACCATCGGAGGTGATATGCGCGCAGGATTCGTTGTCTTCCTCATGGCCTCGCTGGCGCCTGGCGCGGACTTGCCGATCGGCAAGCCGTTGACACTTGCCGAGCCGACGCCGCTCAGCCAGATTGCCGCTCGGCCAGAGAAGTATGCAGGCCAGATTGTGCAGGTGACCGGACGGGTCACCGAGGTCTGCGAAATGATGGGCTGCTGGATGAACCTTGTGGACACGGCCAATCAGTCCATCCGGATCAAGGTGGACGACGGCGAGATGGTCTTCCCGAAGACGGCGGTCGGCAAGACGGCCATCGCCGAAGGCAAGCTGACCAGGCTGCAACTGACTCGGGATCAGGCCATCGCCCGCGCCCGGCACGAGGCCGAGGAGCAGGGGCGCAAGTTCAACTCCGACTCGATCAAGAGTGGCGCCACCCTGTATCAGATTCAGGGCTCGGGCGCCGTCATCCGCCAGTAAGCGGTACACTGGCTGTATCGGTGGAATCGATCTACTGGGTGATCTCGCGGGACTGTAACCAGCGGTGCCGCCATTGCTACAACAATAGCGAGCCGGGCGCCGAGGGACTGTCGCCCGCTGAAATCGACCAGGTGGTCGCGCACCTGCCCACGCGGACGCCGCCGGGCCGCGTCATCCTCAGCGGCGGCGAACCCCTGCACTTCGCCGATCTGCTTTTTCACACGCTCGACCGGCTGCATACGTTTTACTCCGGGGCCGTGCCGTTGTGGATTCAGACCAATGGCGACCTGCTCGATGAGGCCATGCTCGACCGCCTGCTGGCCGCTCATGTCCGCCACATCAGCGTCTCCAGCATGGACGACTTTCATCCCAAGTCCACGCTGCGCCGCCGCCCTTATCTGGAAGACCTGTTCCGCTCGCGCGATTTCAGCGACGTCACCTTCTGGGGCGCCACTCCGGACATGTGGATCGGCAAGATCTGGCCGCGCGGGCGCGCGCTCGACACCCGCTCGACCCATGCCGGGCCCGAAGACGATTTCTGCAACCGGTGGTCCGGCGCGCTGAATTTCCTGGAATCGGACGCCGAGGGCTCCGAAGTCAACATCCAGCTCGCCGCCGTCTATCCCTGCTGCCCGATGACCGTGCGGCCGATCGGCGATCTACGCGTCGAAACGCTGGACTTGATCCTCGACCGCTGCCGCCAGAACCCGGTCTATCAGGCGCTGAATCGCGGGAGGCCGGAAGAGATGGGCGTCCATCTGGGCATTTCGGTGGAGCAGGCGTTGGAGCGCACGCGCCGGCTCGGCAACTGCTGCCTGTGGTGCGATGAGTTCTTCACCCTGCACTATGCCGGAGCCGGAGAGCCGGAGCCGGACCGGATCCCCGGCGGGCGGCGCGACCTGGTCCCCATCTCGCGCATCTTGAAAGCCGCGTCGTGATTCTGTGGCTCCTTTTCAGTTTCCTCGGGCAGGACCTCCACGACGCGGTCAAGGCCGGCGACGGCGCCCGCGCGGCCGCGCTGCTGAAGCAGGGCGCCGACCCCAACGCCCGCAACGCCATCGGCGCGACGCCGCTGCATGAGGCCGCCTGGAGCGGAAACACGGAGCTCGCCGGTCTGCTTCTGGCGCATGGCGCCAGGGTGAGCGCGGAGCATGCCGAAGGCGGTTCGACGCCGCTGCACTACGCCGTGATCACCAACCACCTGGAGACCGTGAAACTGCTGCTCGACAGGGGCGCCGATCCGCGCGCCGTCTACCGGTCCGGCTCGACGGCGCTCCACCTGGCCGCCGAGCGCGGGTACCAGGAGATCGCCCAGTTCCTGCTGGACAAAGGCGCGCCGGTCGATGCGGTGGACAAGGCTGGTTCGACAGCGCTGTCCGAAGCGGCGCGCAAGGGTCACGCGGATGTCGTGGCTTTGTTGCTCGCCCTCCGCGCCCAAGTCAACACGCGGGACCGGGAAAGCGGCTCCACGCCGCTGCATCTTGCCGCCTCGCAGGGTCACGCCAAGGTCGTGGCGATGCTGCTGGAGGCCGGCGCCGGGGCCACGGCGCGCGACAACCTGGGCGTCACGCCGCTGGAGTTGGCCGTCCGTTTCCAGAAGGAAAAAGCCGCGGGGATCCTTCTCGGCAAGGATTCCAGCGCGAATCTGCCGGCGTTGCTGGCCGCGGCAGCCCAACAGGGCAACGCCGGGATGGTCGCGCTGCTGCTCGATCGCGGCGCGAGCGTCAATGCCAGAACCAAGTCCGGCCTTACGCCGCTGCACCAGGCCGCGGTCAAGGGACACAAAGACGTTGTCCGCCTCCTGCTCGATCGCGGCGCCGACGTCAGCGCCCGCAATTCCTACGGCGGTGTCGCGCTACACGATGCCGCGGTCGGCGGCCACGCCGGGATCGCCGCGATGCTGCTCGACAAAGGCGCCGACATCAACGCCCGCGACGAGGAGTCCGGCTCGACGCCGCTCTATCAGGCCGCCTCCTGGGGCCGCGCGTCAGTGGTGGAGTTGTTGCTGGAGCGGGGCGCATCGCCGGCGCTGGCCAACCGGCACGGCCAGACCCCGCTCGAAGCGGCGCGGGACAACGGCCACACCGCCATCGCCGAAAAGCTGCGTCTCACTCCACAATCTGGGCGAGCGAAACCGCCAGCAAAATAATCTGCTTGGCTCCCAGATAGGCCGAATCGATATCGGCGTACTCCTGGAGTGTGTGCTGGTCGCCGCCGAAGGCGCGACCCACGGCGATCGACGGGATCCCCATCTCGACGCCGATGTTGGCGTCGGTGGATCCGGAAGCCACGGCCCGGATCGGCCGCCCGCGTCCCAGGTCGAGGAAGGTCTGGATGTCGACGGCGGTCTGCACGATGGGATGCGCGCGCCGCGCCGCCAGTTGCTGCTCGGTGCCGCCGGCGGGCGCGTCGCTCGACACCTCCGTGCGGAAGCCCACCCGCTCCTGCTTGGCGGCGTCCTCGGCGAAGCGGCGGATGCGCTCGGAGAGATCCTGGTAGACCGCCGGGTCGTTGGACCGGATATCGACGGTGAAGTAGGACTCCTGCGAGATGGCGTTGAAGACCTTGCCGCCCCCGATCATCCCCACATTGTAGACGCCCGGCGACTCCAGGGTGTAGATGTTCTGAATCGCCCGCGCCACGGCGCGCGCCGGGTTGGGCTTGCCCTTGCTGTGGTTGGTGTGAGCGCCCTCGGCGGTGTAGATGAATTTGAGCCAGCGGATTCCCAGAGCGCCGTAGTAGACGCCCGGTAGGCCGCTGTCCAGCGCCACCACCAGCGAGACGCTGCCTCGATTCCGCTCCAGCCAATGCCGCATGCCGCGCAGGCCGATCTCCTCCTGGACGGTGAACAGATAGATCAGGTCGCCCTTGGTGCGCAGCGCGGCCCGCTCGATCGCGCGGGCGGCGGCCAGCAGATTGGCGACGCTGGCGCTGTTGTCGAACACGCCGGGCGCGCGCAGTGTGCCCCCGTCGCGGCGGACGTGCACGGGCGTGTCGGCCGGGAACACCGTGTCCATGTGGGCCGCGAACAACACGCTCTCGCCGCCGCCCGATCCCTTCCGGACAGCCCACACGTTGCCTGCCTCGTCGGAGGCGATCCCGCTCAGCCCGGCCGCCTCCAATTGCGCCCTTACGTAGGCGGCCCGCCGCTGTTCCTGGCGCGACGGCGCCGCGATCTCGGTGATCCGGATCCACTCGGCGAGCTGCTCCTGGCGGTGCGCGTCGATGTGCTCCAGCGCCGCCCGCACCTTGGCGGCGCGCGCGATCGCGGGCTCAAAGCGGGTGGGATAGGTCTGGGCCAAAGCGCCGGCCGCCAGGCACAGCAGCAAGAAGGAGCGACTCATCTCGCGGGATTCTACCACGAACTCGCGCAGCGACAGGCGGTCAAATGAGTGGCTCGACCGCGGGCAGCGGTCCGAAGGTCTCGGCGGGCAGACGCCGAGACGATCCGCAGCCAGTTCTGGAATCAGGTGCAGACCAACACAGTGGCTTGGCGGGCCCGGGAGGAGCAATATGGTTTCGTCCGCCTCTGCCAGCTTGCTTGAGAGCGTTTGAACCGCGATACTATTGGGATGGTAGCCTGACGAATCCCATGTCGCAATTGCTCTATCGACAGGGAGCACTCGTCCCCGAGAATCCGTGCGATCTGCCCGACGGGGCGAAGGTGCTCATCTCGATTCACCAGGACTCCATGTTAACTCCGCCCGAAGTAGCAGAACCGGAGGAGCGAACGCGCATCCTGAGGGAACTCGTCGAACGCATGAGGCGGAACCCGGTTCCTCACGATGCACCCCGGTTCACGAGGGACGAGATGCATGACCGCGGTTGATACTAAGCCGCAAACTTGAACCGTTGGGGTAGTCATATGCAGAAGCATTCGACGAGATTCGGCAGTTGCGCCGTATCTGGAGTGCCGTCGTGCCGAGCTGGAATGCGCTCGACCGGGCGGAGAAACTGAGGGCTGAATACAGTCTCTCTTTTTGGGACGCCCTGGTCGTTGGCACATGTTTGGACGCCGGTGTACGGCGACTGGTCTCCGAGGACTTTACCGGCTACCGTCTCATCGGAAGTCTCGAGATCATGAACCCGTTTCAATCTTCTGGCTGACGTCAACAAAAACGGCCGGCATCGCCGCGCTCGGCTCGAAAGAAGAGAGAGGACCGGGCTGAACCTAAGGGCGCACGGCGGCGTTGAACTGAGGACTCTGGCTCATCGGAGTTCCAGCGTGAGGCGCAGAGCATTCTCGACCTCGGCCATGCGGGCGGCGGGCATGCGGCCCGCGAGGTCAAGGCGCCGGGTCTTGGGATTCACAAACCGCGCCGGATCGAGCGAGCGAAGCTGAAAGCACAGGAACACCGTGTCCTTGGGAAGGCCGGTTTCGGCGGCAGTGGCGCGAACGTTGGTGGGATAGTCTTGCGTCACGTGTCTTGCGTCCGTGCCCACCACTACGGCCACTACCAGGGGCTGCCGGTTGATCGCGTCGGAGGAGACCACCAATACGGGGCGGTAGCCGGCCTGCTCCCTGCCTTGCGCGGGGGACAGGCTAACGAAGTAAATGCCGCCGCGGCTAATCATCGCCAAGTCCATCGGCGTCAGCACCGGCAAAATGCCTGTCGATGCCGGAGGATTCCCGGCGGATGGCCGGGTCGCGAGCCATGCGGGCCATCGCTTCTTCGAATGCACTGGCCTTGCGGCGGGCGGCGAATTCCTGGAGCGCGAATCGGACCAGGCTATTGAAGTTCTGCTTCTGATCCGGCGATGCCAGTGCCGTCGCCTCGTCGACCAGGCGCCTGGGCAGGGCGACGCTGCGGCGAACAGTTCTGGACTGGGGTGGTTTCTTCATATCACACCTCTCATCATACAATCAGTAACATCCTGTGGAGTGGCGCGCTGTGTTGGGACACCCCGGAAGCTGCACGGATTACGGGTTCCCCTTATTATGGGGATATGAACATCACGCTCTCGCTTGACGACGAACTCGTCAAGGAAGTCCGGAAGATCGCTGTCGAGCGGGATACCACTCTGACCGGCATCGTTCGCGATTACCTGGAGAAACTCGCGGCCGAGAATGCGGTATCAAGCCGAAAACGGCGGGAACGGGCGGCGTTGGAGTCCAGCTTCGAGCGGTTCCAGTTCAGGGTCGGGAAGCGAACGTGGAAGCGGGCAGACCTGTATGCCCGCTCCTGAATTCCTTGACACGAACGTGCTCGTCTACACCTATGACCCGGGCGATGTACGCAAGCGGCACATCGCGCAGGACCTCGTCCGGCGGGCCGTCGCGGGAGACCCCGTGCTGGATGCCCTCGGCCCAATCGGTCGGAGGACTTGAACGCCGGCCAGGAGTACTTCGGCATCGCAGTCGAGAATCCTTTCAGGTGAGCGCGGATCCACTCGCGGAGCGGGCGGCTGACTCCCGGCTCCTCTTCTGCTATCTTCTTTCCTAGTGCGCATTCCCGATTCCTCTCCCTCGCTGGCCGACGCCGCCGGGCTCCTTCAGGAGCCGGTACGAGTCCATCTGCAACGTCTGTCCCGGCTGCTGCGGCCGCATGCGGCGGACCTCGACCTCAAGTTCCGCAGCCGTCTCCGCCAGCGGCGCTACGACGCCAAACAGCTCAAGGCGTTGTCGGCGATTACGCCCGGCGCGGCGGCCAAGTTCCTGGCCCGCGGGCGGCCCCCGGCCGATTTCTTTGAGCAGGTCGAATACAGCGGGCGCCGTCTGGCGAAATTGAACCTGCCTCCGGCCGAGATCGTGGACGTGCTGCGGGTGTACGATTCGGTGCTCGATCCCCTATTGGACAAGCTGCTGCCCGTGCCCGAAGGCAATCTCCAGTGGGCCCGCCGGCAGTTGCACCTGTGCGCCGTGGTCGCCCTGAACAGCGCCTTTCACCAGGTGCGGGAGACCGAGGCGCGGGCCTTTTACGACCTGTTCCGCGCCGAGGTGGAGGCCAAGAGCCTGGATGAGCTGCTCGACCAATTCCTGCAAAACCTGACCCGGGTCTCCCAGGCGCAAGTCGGACGCCTGGCGCTGCTGAACCCGGACCGGACTTCCTGGCGGGCCAGGGCTGCCGCCGGCGGCGACGGCGGCGGGCAGGATGGCTTTCAGCCGGACCCGTTGACCGCCGGTCTACGCCGAAAGCTGGCGCGCACCCGCTACATCGTCAAAGGCGAGCCCGCCGAGGAGTTGATCCTGGACCGGCGCCTGCGGGGACATTATCGCTCCTACTGGTCCATTCCGCTGTTGGCTCAGAAGCGGCTAGCGGGGGTGATCCAAGTCGGTTTCCTGACCGAGCGTAGCTGGCTTCCCCGCGAGTTGCAGCTCCTGGATGCCGCCGTGGAGCAGTGCCTGCTGGCCGCCGAGAAGGCCCGCCTGATGGAGGATCTGGCGGCGCGCGAGGAGCAGGTGCGCCAGTTGAGCGAGCACATGTGGCTGGTGGAGGAGGAGGAGCGGCGGCGCATCAGCCGGGAGCTGCACGACGATGCCGGCCAATCCATGCTGCTGATCCGCCTGCAACTGGAGATGCTGGAGAAGTCGCTGCCCCCGGCGCTCGCGGACATCCGCGGCAAGCTGGTCGAAACACGGGACGTCACCGAAAAGACCATTATAGAGGTCCGGCGCATCATCGCGGCCTTAAGCCCGGCCGTGCTGGAGCAGTTAGGGCTGGCCGCCGCCTTACGGCAACTGGCGAACCGCTTCCGGCAGGCCTATCCCTGCCACATCCGGTTGTATATCTCCCCCGGAATCAACCGCTTAGGGAGGCTTCGCCAGCAAATCGAGATCGTGACCTACCGGCTGGTCCAGGAGTGTTTCAACAATATCGCTAAACATTCCTCTGCATCCACTGTAAACATTCACCTGAGATCCTCCGATAGATACCTAGTTCTTGGCGTGGAAGACGACGGAGTCGGCTTTGAGGTCGGGGCGGCGCTGGGTAAGCGCAACTCCTTCGGCCTCTCGGGGATGCGAGAGCGGGTAGGGCTCTTGGGCGGGCAATTTCAGATCGAGAGCCGCCCCGGAGAAGGGACCCGGATTTCGGTCCGCCTGCCGATTCGGGCGTAAGGTCCTGATCGAGGACAAGACCAGGAGCAAAAGGCTGGATATGGCAAAGATACGAGTTCTGCTAACCGACGACCACACACTGTTCCGGCAGGGGATCAAAACGCTGATCGCCGCCGAGCCGGACATGGAAGTAGTAGGCGAAGCCTCCAATGGGACGGACGCCGTTACCCGAGCCGCCGAGACCCGGCCGGATGTCATCTTGATGGACATCGGCATGCCCGGTCTCAGCAGTTTTGAAGCCACCCGGCAGGTAAAAAAGAACCGGCCGGAGACCAAAGTGCTGTTCCTAACCATGTACGACGACGAGGACTACCTAGTGGAGTGCATGGAGGTCGGGGCGGGTGGCTACGTCCTGAAAGACAGCCCGGCGGCCCAGTTGGTGGCGGCCATTCGCGACGTCCAGCGCGGGGGCAGCTATCTGAGCCCGCGCATGCTGTCGCAACTGGTGGACGATTTCCGGTCGCGCATCAAGTCGGCGCACCGGCTGCCGCGATTCGCCACTCTGACCACGCGCGAGAAGGAAGTCCTCAAGCTCTTGGCCGAAGGCAACTCGGTGAAGGAGATCGCCTGCGGGTTGAAGCTGAGTGTGAAGACGGTGGAAGCGCACAAGTTCAACCTGATGCGCAAGCTCGACATCCACAACAAAGCGCAACTGGTCCAGTACGCCATCCAGAAGAAGATCATTAAGATTCCGCTGGCCGGGTAGGCGCGGCCGTCACCCTAGGGCAGCAGTTTTCCGTCCCTCACGAGGTACCGCCCGTTGACGTGTACCGAGGCGTCGGGGAAGAAGAACCAGCGCGAGAAGCCGCCGCGGACTTTGCCGCCCAACTCCTCGTTGTCGCCCAAACTCAGGCGAACCGCACCGGCGCCGTAGGCGAAGTAACCCAGGCCGGGCAGCTTGGGATTGAAACCCAGGCCGAATTCGCGAAACCGCCGCGCGGCCTCCCCGCCGGCGCTGAGCGCCGCCTCCACGGCTTCTTGCCCCTCCTCGGCTCGCACCCGCGTGATGCGCCCGTTATCGAACTGCAAGGCGACCTTCCTGGCCACCACGTTGCCGAAGCGCGCTTCCGGCAGCACGATGACGCCACTGGCGCTCTCCTCGACCGGTGCGACTCGCAGCACGCCCGCCGGCAATTCGATCTCCCGGTCCACGCGGACCCGCGCCGATTGCATCCGCTCCGGGGACGCGTCGCCGTTCTGCTTGTTGAACGGGCGCAGCCCGACTCGAAACATCAGGTCGGTGCCGGCCGGCGTGTGTACGCGCACCGTGCCCCGCCGGAGGATGGCCATGGCTCGCTCCTGCGCCGCGTCCAGCGCCCGGTAGTCGATATCCAGCGCGCGCTCGTACACCTCGTCCAACGCAAACGTGTGCTCGCCGGCGAGGCCGTCGGGGGCGCGGCTGCCGTCCGCCCAATGGAAGTGGATCTCGCGGCGCGCGCCGCCCTGGTCCAGCCAGCGGGCCAGCGTCTGACGCTCGGCCGGGCTCAGCTCGCGCGCGGTCTTGCCCAGCGGAAGCCAGAGGTAGACATCGGTCGAGGCCAGCAGGTCCGCGGTCACCGGCTCGCGCGCGGCCAGGACCCGTGCCTGAGGGATGCGCTTCCGCAGGGGATCGACCAGATCGGCGAAATAGTCCGGATCGACGCGCATCACCACCCGCTCGCCCGGCCGCGGCTTCACGGCGGCCGTGATCCGCTCCGCCATGCGTTCGTAATCCACGCGACGGAACTCGACCCCCAGCATCTTCAGAGATGGGCCCGCGAACTCCGCCGCCTGATTCTCCATGCGCCACTCGCCGGTGATATCGAACGTATCGTGGTGGAAATGTCTCAGCGGCAGGCGGAAGCTGCTCCAGCGCAGCACCAGGCCGCCGTCTTCGACCGCCACGCGGGCCGGGCCGTAGGCCGGTTCCAGGTAGGTCCCGGCGTAGGTTTCGAGCGGCCGCGCGGGGTCCTTCTGCCGTTTGACCTCGCGTTCCCGCAGTCGCGCCTGTTCCCGCTCCTGGGCGCGCCGCGCGAGACCGCCGAATTCCGCGTTCCAGTCCTTGGGTGGCGCCTGGAGCAGATAGTCCAGAATGCCGCGCACCACGCTCTCCTGCACCCAGGCCTCGTCGAAGTTGGTCAGCGCCACGACGCCCAGCTTTTCCTTGGGAATCAGTCCCAGGGCGGCGCGGAAACCCACCACCGCGCCACCGTGCGAGACCAGCAGCCGCCCGTGGTAATCCCGCAGCGTCCATCCCATGCCATAGGCGCTCACCGGCGCGTCCGGCTCGGAGGACCGAATGGGGATCTGCGGCGTCCGGGTTTCCTGCAGGTTCTTGGCCGACACCAGGCGCAGGCCTTCAAAGACGCCTTCGCCGAGCTGGAAACGCATCCAGCGGGTAAGGTCTTGCGCGCTGGACTTGATCGAGCCGGCAGGCCGGATCTGCCGGTCGTCGTTGTACCAGGGAATGGCCGCGCCGCGGCGGTGGGGAGTGGCGTGGTCGGGGGCCTGCTGCGCCGCGCCCGAGGTCAGCACGGTTCCTGACATTCCCAGGGGCTTGAAAATGCGGTTCTCCACCACCTCCTGCCAAGAACTCTTGGCGGCATAGCCCACGGCGTAGCCCGCCGCGTTATACATGATGTTGTGGTACTGATAGGCGGATCGGAACGGCTGGCTGGGCTTCAGGAACGCCACGCGGCGGATGGTCTCCTCCAGACTCCAGGGCGCGGCCATCCACAGCAGGTCGTGACCCGCCAAGCCGGTGCGGTGGGTGACCAGATCGCGCAGGGTGACGCTGGAGTCGGCCAGCGGATCGGACAATTTGAAATAGGGCACATGCTTGCGCACCGGGTCGTCCCAGGCCATCTTGCCTTCGTCGATCAGGATCGCCATCGCGGTGGTGGTGAAGGCCTTGGTCAGCGATCCGATGGCGAACACGGTGTCCGGCGTCACCGGCAGGCTCGATCCCAACTCTCGAGTGCCGTGGCCCTTGAGGTACACGACCTGGTCGCCGCGCACAACAGCCACGGCCAGGCCGGGCGCGTGGGACGCGGCGAGTGCTTCGCGCACGATCGCTTCGATGGCGGCCGTGCCGGCCGGCTGGGCGAGCAGAGCGGCGCAGAAAAGAGAAAGACCGGCGATGATCCCAAAGCCCATTTTGTGAGACTATCACAGAGATGATCGGCAACTGGGAGAAGTCGAAGGCGCTGCTGGAGCGGGCGCGAGGATCGCTGGCGGGCGGGGTGAGCAGTCCGTTCAGGGCCAAGGCGCCAATGCCCCTGTATTTCTCCGGCGGCTGCGGCTCGCGGCTCCGTGACGTGGATGGCAACGAATACATCGATTATCAGCTCGCCTGGGGTCCCATGATCCTGGGCTACGCCCATCCGGCGCTGGTGGAAGCGATGCGCCGCCAGGCCGGGCAGCCCCTGGCCTACGGCGCACAGCACGAGCTGGAAATCGCGGTGGCCGAGCGCATCCAGCAACTGTCGCCCTGCGCCGAACGCGTGGCCTTCACTTCCAGCGGAAGCGAAGCCGTGCAACTGGCGCACCGGCTGGCGCGCGCCTCTACCGGCCGGCCGCGCATCCTCAAGTTCGAAGGCCACTACCACGGCTGGATGGACTCCGCGCTGGTCAGCTACAAGCCGTCCGCGGAACAAGCGGGCCGGCTTGAGGCGCCTTGCGCCGTGCTCCCTTCCGCGGGGCAGGTCGCCAACGCGGCGGATAACGTGGCGATCGCCGCCTGGAACCGGCTGGACCTGCTGGAGAGCGTTCTGCGGCGCCACAGCGGCCAAATTGCGGCCGTCATGATGGAGCCGGTGCTGTGCAACAGCGGATGCCTGCTTCCCGTTCCCGGCTACCTGCAGGGAGTCAAAGACCAGTGCGCCCGCCATGGCGCGCTGTTGATCTTCGACGAGGTGATCACGGGCTTCCGGATGGCGCTGGGCGGCGCGCAGCAACACTACGGAGTGACTCCCGATCTGGCCACGTTCGGCAAGGCGGTCGCGGGCGGCGCTGCCCTGAGCGTGGTAGCGGGGCGGAAGGAGATCATGGAGCAGATGGTGGGCGGCGGCGTCTCCTTCGGCGGCACCTTCAACGGCAACCCCGTCTCGCTGGCCGCCGCGGACGCCACGCTCGCTGAGCTGGCGCGCGACAACGGCGCCGCGCTGCGGCACGCCAATCGCATGGGCGAGCGGCTGATGATCGGGATTCTGGCTCTGGCTCAACTCCACGGCGTTCCCCTGAAAGTGACGGGATTCGGCGCGGCCTTTGCGCTCCACTTCACGACGCGCGCAGAGCTGCGGGACGATCGCGACACGCTCGACGACGACGCCGTCCGCCTTCGGGAGTTCCTGTTCCGCGCCCTCCAGCAGGGAGTCCAGATCGTCCCCGACGGCCGCTTCTACACCTCGGCGGCGCATACCGAGCCCGATATCGAGGAAACGCTGGCGGCCCTGGCGAAGGCATTCTGAACCTGTGCGGGCAGATCAGAGCCCTTCGAAGCGGTCATGGCCAATTCCCCGCCCTACAACGGCAGCGGCGCTTCGCCCAGCTTGACGGTGACCTTCTGCGTTCGGCGATTCCGGTAGACGGTCAGCTCCAGGTTGTCGCCGGCGCGCTTGCGGTTCATGGCGCGCTCCAACGATTGGCGGTCCTCGACCGGCTTGCCGTCGATCGCCACAATCAGGTCGCCGCCGATGCCCACCGGGTAGTTGCCCAGAATGACCCGCTGGCGGGGGCCGCGCAGTCCGGCCTCCTCGGCCGCCGAGCCGCGCTGCACGTCCTGGATCAGCAGTCCTCCGTCCGAAGGCAGCTCCAGAGCTTCCGATACGTCGCCGGAGACATACACCACACTGACGCCGAGCATCGGACGCGTGACCCGGCCGCGCGTCCTTAGCTCCTCCAGCATCGCCTTGGCGCGGTTGATGGGCATGGCGAAGCCGATCCCGATGTTGCCCTGGCTGCCGTAGATCATGGTATTGATGCCGATCACGCTGCCGTGCGAATCCAGCAGCGGCCCGCCGCTGTTGCCGGGATTGATCGCGGCATCGGTCTGGACCATGCCCTCGAAATCCACCTCTTCCGTCTGGACGCTTCGTCCCACCGCGCTCACGACGCCGGTGGTGAGAGTGCCATCCAGACCGAACGGGTTCCCGATGGCGATCACCTTCTGGCCTACCTGGACGACATCGGAATCCCCCAATCGCAGAAAGGGCGCCTTCTGCTTGGGTTCGACCTTGATCAGGGCCAGGTCGTTTCGCTCGTCGCGCGCGAGGATGCGCGCCTTGTAGCGGGTCTTGTGATCGGCCATCGTGACGTAGATCTCCGGGGCGCGCCCCGACACCACGTGCCGATTCGTCAGGATCCGGCCTTCCTCGTCGATCAGGAATCCGGAGCCCTGGCCCTGTTCCGGCAAGATCTGGCGGAACCAGTTCTCCCGGTAGATGATGCTGGTGATGTTGACCGTGGCCGCATTCGCCATCTTGTAGATATCGATGTTGTTCTGCTCGTCGGCGCCGAAGACGGCGGTGCGGGCGGTCTGCGGCTCCGACCACTGCTTTCCGGCCCGTTCCAGGGGCCGCAAGGCGTTGCGCACGTTCCAGTGGCTCAACGACGTGACATAGACGAACGCGGCCACCAGTATCGCGGCCCAAAGTACAGGACGTAATCTCATAGCCTTATGCTCCGCAGCGATTCATATACCTTACGCGTCTGCTCCCGCGTATGTTCCTTGCCGCCCGTGGTATCAATGACGTAATCGGCGAATTTCAGTTTCTCAGCCAGGGGCATCTGCATCCCGAGACGGGCGAGTACCTCCTCGCGCGTGGCCCCGTCCCGCTTCATGGCTCGCTCGATCTGCTGCTCCTCGCTGCAGACCACGACGATCAGCCGCTGGCAGCGCTTGTGGCTGCCGGCTTCGATCATGATTGCGGCTTCTATCACTACGATACCAGTTGGATCCGCGGCCGAATACTGGCTGACCAACTCCTCCTGCCGCTGGAAGATATGCGGATGTACCAGGCTGTTCAGCCGCGCCAGCCGCTCCGGGCGGCCAAACACGTCGGCGGCCAGCAGCTTGCGGTCGATGGCTCGATCCGCTCGCAGGATACCCGGTCCGAATTCGGCGGCCACCGCCGGGTAGGCTTCGCCGTCCGGCAGCAGCACTTCGTGTCCCAGGAGGTCGGCCTGGATCAGGTGACAGCCCAGTTCGGACAGACAGGCTCCCACGAAGCTCTTCCCGGTGGCGAGTCCGCCCGTGAGTCCGACGCGAAGCATTAGGGATTAGGAGAGCCCCTTCTCCGCCGCCGCGATGGTGTTAGCCATCAGCATCGCGATGGTCAGGGGGCCCACGCCGCCGGGCACCGGTGTGTAGGCGCCGGCCTGTTCGGCGACATCCAGAGGGTGGACATCGCCGACCAGGACGCTGCCGTTTCGATCGAATGCGGCCATTTTATCGGGCGAGCCGCCATAGATGCGGGCAGCTTCCCGGCGGACGTCGATGCGGTTGATTCCGACGTCAATCACCGTGGCCCCGGGTTTGATGTACTCGCGGGTAACCATCGCGGGACGCCCGATAGCCGCCACCAGAAGATCCGCCTGGCGGCAGACCGCCGCGAGATCCGGAGTCCGGGAATGGCAGATCGTCACCGTGGCGTGTTCCTGGAGCAGCAGCATCGCCGCCGGTTTGCCGACGATGTCGCTGCGCCCCACCACCACCGCGTGCCGGCCCGCGATCGGAATCTGGTAATGATGGAGCAGGCGGAGGATGCCCGCGGGAGTACAGGGCTGGGGCCCCGGCCGCCCGGTCACCAGCCTGCCAACGTTGCAGGGATGAAAGCCGTCGACGTCTTTCTCCGGCTTTACCGCCAGCAGGACCCGCTTGGTGTCCACGTGAGGAGGCAGCGGCATCTGCACCAGGATGCCATCCACCTCGGGCCGTTGGTTGAGGCGATCGACTAGGTCCAGCAACTCCCCGGTTGTGACGGACGCCGGCGGCGTCAGCTTCTCGCTGTAAATTCCCAGATCTTCGCAAGCCTTCACCTTGCCTCGGACGTAGACCGCGGAGGCGGGGTCATCGCCCACCAGCACGACGGCCAGTCCCGGCGCGCGGCTCAATCCGCCGATGCGTTTCCTGCATTCTTCCAGGATGACGTCGCGGACCGGGTTGCCGTGGAGGAGTTGGGGCATTCTCTCCAAGGTAACAGGCCCCGGGATCGAGACCAAAACCCCTATTCCTTGATGAGCTTCTGCAATCGCTTCAGCTTGCCCTTCAGCTCGTCGCTGGCTTCGGCCATCTGGTTGGTGTCGAAGATCACCCGCGGCGTCATAAAGACCACCAGCTCGGTTCGCTCCTTAGAGGTTGCCTTAGAGCCAAAGGCGTTGCCGATCACGGGGAGGCGGTGAAGAAAGGGGATACCGCTGGAGCTGGAGGTGTCCGATTCCTGAATAATGCCGCCGATGGCGATGGTGTCGCCGTCTTGCAGGGTGACCTGGGTACTCACGTTGCGGGTTGAGAAGGAGGGCGATTGAATCGCGGCGCTCGCCGAGGGCGCCTGCGGCGAGCTCACCTCCTGGTTGATCACCAGTGTGACCACGCCGCTGGGATTGACCCGCGCCGTGATCTGCAGGCGCACGCCCGAGCTCCGCGAGGATACTGTATTGGTGAACAGGGAGCTGCCGCCGGATTGAATCGGGCTGATGGCCTGGGAGCTCAGCGTCGGCACATCCGAGCCGACGTTGATGGAGGCGGGGATACTGTCGGTGGCGATCACGCTGGGCGCGGAAATGACCTTCGACCGGCGGGTGTCCTCCTGGGTCTGGAGGAAAAAGAGCAGTTCCCGGCTCTGCCCTACCAAAAAGCCGGCCGTCAGATTGCCGCCGATGCCGGTGCTGGCGGCACTGGCCAGCAACGGAAATTTTCCATCGCCACCGCCTTCCCCCTTCTTCTCCAGAAAGGCCCGGACTCCGCTCGAAAACGCGCCCTTCAGCGAGACCTCGTAGATCTTGGCCTCAATCAGGACTTGCCTTGGCGGCACGTCCAGTTGCTCCAACAGCCGCTTGATCTGATCCCACTCCTTGGGAGTGCCCTGCACCAGGATGGTGTTGTCGTACGGATTGGGGATAATGCGCGGGCCCTGCGGCGCGTAACCCACGGCGCCTGCCCCCAGATAGCTTCCGGTGAGGTCGGGAGCAGCGGCAGTTCCCGCGGGCGTGGTGGCTGGCGCCATGGGCGTGACTGGCATTCGGGGCATCATCGGATACCCGCCGCCATACATAGCCCCGTACGGCGGATACCCGCCGTAGCCGCCCATCTGCATGCCGCCATAGCCCGGATAGTTGCCGTAGCCACCCCCGTAGCCGCCTCCATAACCGCCTTGGCCACCCCCGGACTGGCTCATCGGGCCGCACCCGCCCGCCCCGCCGCCCATCCCCATCCCCATTCCCATCCCAAACCCCATGCCCATCCCGTAGCCGCCGTAGCCGCCCAGGCCGCCGTAGAGCTGCATCACCGCCATGGCCAGCGTTTCGGCGCAGCCGTACCTCAGGCGGAAGACGTAGTTGTCGACCGATCCGGCGGTGGCCTTGACCGGAATATCGAGCTTCTTGATCCACTTCTCCACCTCGACGAACACCCCCGGATTCGGCGCGACCGCAATGATCGTGTTGATCCGGTCGACCGGCAGAAACCGCACCGAGGCCTGCTTTTCCGAGAGCCCGATGGCTTTGAAAACGGTATCCAGCTCTTTGCTGATATCGCTGGGCCGCCCATTCTCGACTTCGAACACCCGCACCCTCTGGGCGGCCAGCGCGTCGTTGTCGAACAGCGCGATCAGCTCCATGGTGCGTCTCATGTTGCGCGCGTTGTCGAGCAGCAGCAGCAGGTTGGCGGCATCGTACTCGACTCGTGTGTGGCCCTCGCCGAGAAACGGCGTGATCAGCTTGGCCATCTCGGAAACGGTGACGTATTTGAGGAACACCAGGTTGAGCACCATCCGCTCGTCCTCGGGAAGGTCCTTGCCGTTTGCCTTGGGGCTGATCGGCAGACGTCCCACTTCGTTGGCGGGCACCACACGGTACAGCTCGCCGACCTGCACGATAGCGAATCCATTGATGCGCAGGATAGTTTCGAGCAACTGCCACACGTCGACCGGCTTGATCTCGCCGTACGTGTTGATGGTGACCGAGCCCTTGACTCGCGGATCGAGGATGTAGTTGATCTTGAGCTTCTGCGCCAAAATGTCGACCACTTCCACCAGCGACGCGTTATAGAGATTTAAGCCGCCGAGCGCGCCTTGCGCTGGCCGAGCGGCGGCCTGGGCGGCGGGCGGCGCCTGGGCGGAGAGCAGGACGGCCAGCACGGCCGCCAGGATTGTGATTCGAGTCGTATGACGCATTCGCACCCTACTTGTCCTTGGCGGCGGCCTTTTCGCGCGCCTGCTCCCAGGCCGCCCGCTCGTCGGCGGTCAGCTCGGACTTCTTGCGCTGCCACTTGTAGACGCCGAATGGCCCGGGCTTCTCAAACCGGATCGTGTCGCCGTCCTCGACCATCTTGGTCTCCACCTTAGGGGCGGGCGACGCCGCGGTCTCGCCGGGCTTTTCTTCCGCTTTCGCCCATCCAAAAGGCGTCTTGCGATAGACCCAGTTCTTCCCCTTGGGATCGGTGAACCGATACGTATTCCCATCCACCTGTGTCGCCCCGGCGGGAACCTCGCTCTTCGCCGGCGCGGCCACCGGCGCCTTCTTCTCGGCGCCAGCAACCACCATTGCCGCCACAACCACTAAAAGTAGTCTTGTCATCCGTTCTCTCCAAGTCCCAAACCACCGCTTACTGACGTGCGCGGCTCTGAAACACCGCAGCGATGTGTACCGAGCAGCGACCGTAAGCGGTTCCTGCCTTACTTCACCGCTTCCCAACGACACTGATTCCCGAACGGCGTCGGCGTGACGATCTTCTTGTATCCATCCACCACGGTGCCCGCCGGCGACGTATCGCCGGGAATGCACGCCTTCACCCCGGCGGTCAGCTCGACGCCCGGCTCGGACTTCGCCGGTGACTGCGGCTGGGATGGCGCGCTGGGAGTGCTGGTTACCACCGGCGCAGGCCTCCCCGTATCAGCCGCTACCGGCGGCGCATCGTCTTTCTTCGGGGCCAGTTCCTCGCGTTTCTTTCGAACCGTCTTCCCCTCCCAGTTCAGCACCAGCGCCTCGCCTTCCAGCGCCGCCAGCTTGTACTCTCCAATAGTTTCGCCGACGCGCACGCCGCGATGGCGCGCGGCGCCCTTTTCGCTCATCATGAGGATGGGTCCATCGCCGATGTCCATCACGCCATACAGCACGGGGAGCGGCGGCGCGGGTTTCTCCTGGACTGGCGCCGGAGCCTCCAGGATCACCTGCGGATTTCGATCCTTCCAGAAGAGCGCCTTCTGCGCCACCTCGATATAGTTCGACGGCTGGACTACCGGCGGCGCGGGCGGCGTCGAGGCCGGCGGCGCGGGCGCGGGAGCAATTCTGTGTGACACCACTGTCTGCCGGCGCGCCTGCACCGACTGCCATTCGTCGCGGATGCGCCAGGCGGCGGCGGCAATCAGGGCGGCCAGAGCCAGATTAAGCGGAATCAGCTTGCGTCTCAAAACAGCGCCCCTCCCTTCTTCTCCGGCGCCAGCTTGCGCGGCACCACTCCCGCCAAGGTGAGTCTCACGCCGGTCATTTTGGTTTTCGCATTCGCCGAGGTAACTTGAATCTCATTGGTAGCCAGCATGGCGCTCTGTTGCGTGAGCACCGCCAGCAGATTCACCAACTGCTCGATGCCGCATTCGAACGACACCGAGACGGCAACCTCGCCGTAATCCTCGCCCAGCGGCCGGACCGGACCCAGCTCGCCGCCCCGGGCGTCGATCTTCTCCGCCTTGGCCAGTTCCCGGACAATTTTGAGCAACTCGGCCTGAGCCTGTTCGGCCGTGTCCGCGCGCAGCATGCCTTTTTCCAGCTCCGCCACCCGCTCGAGCGCGCGCCGCTCGAAGGTCTCCTTGGCCGGCAGGGCCGCGGCGGACTGGCGCAACCGCGCCAGTTGTTTTTCGACCATCGGGACCGAGTCGACCGCCGCCTCCGCCGTCGCCGCGGGACCGCTCAGGACCATTCGCCACACCACCATCACCGCCGCCGCCACGGCCAGCAGCAGGATCGCGCGCCGGTCTCGCGCGGACAACCGGTTCATCGCCTCTCCCGCTCCGTGCGGATTCGAAACAACTCCATCTTCTCCGCCTTCACAATCGACACCAAAAAGCCCGATTTCTGAAAGAAGGGCGAGGCGTCCAGGATCTTCAGCAGGGGCGCGGCCTGTTCGGCTTCGCCGCTCAGGATCGCCGCGTCCCGCATCAGGATCACCTGATTGGTCCACACCGGGGGCTCCAGGATTCGGGTCAGCTCCTGCAACGCGTCCAGATCGGTCTTGGCCCGGGATCGAAACTCTTCCAGCACGCGCACTCTGGCGTCGGCCCGCGCAAGCGACCGATCGAGCGCGGCAGCCTTCTTTGCCTGCGGCTCCAGTCTGGCGATCTCCGCCCGTAGCGTCGCCAAATACTGTTGTTCCCCGTACGCCGAGTAGCCGAGCATGACGCCGCACATCACCAGGAGGACGACGGCCAGCGCCGCCACCGGGACAAACATCGCCCGCGAGGTCGTGATACGGCGCTCCTCGGGCAGCAGATTGGCCGCCGGGGCCAGCCGGGGACAGGCGCCCGCCAGCGAAGCGGCGTACGGCAGCGCGCTGGCGCCCGGGGATGAATCGAGGTTGCCGCTCTTGGCCGGGGCGGGAACGATCTGCTCCAGGGGCAACGCCTCAGTGTCCGGCGGCAACCGGAGCTCGGCCGCGGCGAGCGCCACCGCCCGCTCGCGCGGCAGGTCGAATTCCGCCGAAAACACGGGCATCGAGGGGCTCTCGCCATAGACTTCGATTTCGCCGCCCGGACCGTATCCAAGGGCCAGAAAGCCCGTGGCCGGAGGCGAGGTGAACAATCGCGCCGCCGCGCGCCACACCGCCGCCGAGAACGTGAGCGACGCCACTTTCACGCCGGCCTCGGAGAATCGATCCATATACGCATCCAGCGCGGAGCGGCGGACAATACCCAGGATCACCGCGCCCCGGTCCGAGATCCGTTCCCAGCCGTACACGATTTCATCCTCGCCGTAGGGATGAAGCGACTCGATCTGGTATCCG
>JACOSH010000457.1 GCA_016178945.1 Acidobacteriota bacterium | reverse complement strand
TCCGGATTGTTGAAGCAGAGCGTGGTCGCGTTGCGCCCGTGCAGGTCCTGCTCCTGGAGCTTGGCGATGTTAGGGAGATCCGCGCGGAAGACGTCTTCGAACCAGCAGATGACCTTCATCCCGCGCTTCTTGGCCGCGGGCAGCACGGCCTCCAGCACGTCGTAGTCGCCGTGGTCGGGCGCGCGGAAGTCCTTGAACACGGTGTCGCGGTAGTACTGAGGATGAATGCGGGTGTAAGTGCCGCCATGGAAGTTGGTGTCGTACTCCTGCTTGCCGTGGTCCGGCAAGGGCTGGCCCGGCACCTGCCGCCCGGCAATGCCCCGCCCGTAAGTGAACGTCGCCACAAACAGGGTGTTGATCGAGGCCCGCCGCTCGAAGGCATCCAGCACCGGCTCCACGCCCTCGTCGACGAACGACACAGCGCCGACTTGAATCCCGATGGTCTTGCCCGAGGGCGCCGGCGGCGCCGCAGCGGCCAGAGAACTTTGTAAGAAGAGTCTACGGTCCATGAAGAAATACCTCGAAGACGAGGGTAGGACCGGATTCCGGCGTTTGTCAACTCACTTACAAGACCCAACACCCCACGCGCAGCGTCCCCGGCGCCGGATGAAAGGCTTTCCCCGTCTTGTTCAACGCCACCACCGATACGGCATTGGCCGCCGACGCGTGCGCC
Source organism: Acidobacteriota bacterium (assembly GCA_016178945.1). Classification (GTDB taxonomy): domain Bacteria; phylum Acidobacteriota; class Terriglobia; order Bryobacterales; family Bryobacteraceae; genus JACOSH01. The sequence goes on along the minus strand of JACOSH010000457.1, from coordinate 8,175 downwards.
GTGAGGATGAAGTTGTGGCGGGCCACAGAATCGAAGCCCGCCGTCACCAGCGAGCCGAGTGGGCAGCCATTCACCGGGACCGTTGTGGCCGCCACGTCGTTATCTCCAATGGAGGCCGGAGTCCAGGCCGCGGTCGCCGATACGAACCTGGCGATCACGGCTCCCCCGCCGATCTGGAGCGCCGCCACGTCGTGCCGGCCCGTATCGTAGACGGCCGAGGTGGGGGTGAAGGCGCCGCCCGCGTGGTATCCGAAGTTCATCCGAACGCCCGTGTTGTTGCCGAAGGCCACCGAAGCCACATCGGGTGAAGCGCCGGTCGAGCCGATCGTAACATTGGCTGGATCGTTCGGCGCCGCTCCGTATCCACCTACCAGGTAGAGCGGGCCGTTGGCCGCGTAAAACGCCGTCGATCCGTCGACCCGCCAGCGCCTGGCCCCGTCGGATTGCAGCGTCACCGCGCGAAGACCGCGACCGGTGCGCGCCACGGTGACTGCCTGGCCGGGGGCCTGTCCGAACAGATCGATGGTATCGCCCGGCCGTGGCTTGACCGTCACCCCGGGGCCCGTGTCGCGAATCGTGTATTCGGCGCCTTGCACGCCAGCCGCGCTTCCCAGATCGAGCTCCACGGCCGCCGCCGGCGCGATTTCGTAGCCCATGAAGGGATCGATGTTGAAGTTGACCCGCGGCTGCACCACCGGCTTGGGATCATAACGGACTGTACCCCGGCCGCGATTCCAGTTCACCGCGCTGTTGGTGGCCGACAGCGTGTAATTCACCGCCCGCGGATTGTAGAGCAGGGCGTCGATCCCCTTGGCCGAGCTGGAGTGCAGGTAGAAGCCTAACTGCATCGCCGGCTTGCTCCGCTGATCGACTGCCGCGCATTGATGGAACACGATCGAACCGGTCAGCGGCGTGGCGGGCTCGGTGGGGCCCACCGCCACCACGAATCCCGAGTGCGCCGCGATCTCCCGCTCGGCATCACTCCAGCCCGTCTCCCCTGGATCGAACCGGCCCGTCCCGCCCACGTTCGGGTTGACCACGGTCACCTCATTCAACGCCACGCGGGGCATCGACGCGCTCCAGCGCAGGAACTGCACGCCCGCGCTATCCGGGTTCACGATGCTGGCCCCCTGGACCACGATCTGACCCGAAACCGCGTGGCCGGCCGCCGCCGCCGGCGGCAGGGTAAAGAATAATCCGCCGCCGCCTCGATCGCCCGCCGACTGGAACCCCTGGATGATGACGGACACCACGTTTCCCGGCGCGTTGGGAAGACTCTTGGGCACGAACTTGATCCCTCCGCCGCGGTTGTTGCTGGTTCGCACGCCGATCAGGCTGATGTTCTCCATACGATCGGTGACGAAATCGGTTTCCAGATCGATGCCCGCCTCGGGAAGGGTCCCCGACGTATTCCGGTACTCGCCCCCGATCACCAGCAGGTTGCGCGCGTTGACGATCGAGAGCCCCTGACGGCGGTTGTTGTCCGCGATGCAGTGGCTGAGCGTGATGTTCTCGGATGGCGCGCCGCCGCCGCCGTCGGTTCCCTGGATCAGGAAGCCGTCGCCGCCGGAATCTTTCGCCGTCAAATCGTAGATCCGCACGTCCTTCGACTCGGAGATGAACACGGCGTGACGCTGCTCACCTGAGGTGTACTCGGATTTCCGCATTTGCACCGCGCCGCCGTTCGCGCGAATGGTGATGTTCGACACGGCGATCAGATTCAGCAGGCGGTCTGTTGGGCCGTAGCCCGGCTTGGCCGCCAGCACCGTCGCGGGCTGAAGCTCCAACACGGTGTTGCTCCTCACCATCAAGGGCCCGGTGACGCAGATGGCCGGTGGAAATCGCACCACGTTCTGCGTGTTCAGGGCGCTCTGGATGGCGGCGGTGTCGTCCGCCGCGCCATCGCATTTGGCGCCGAAGGGCGCGTCGGTCACCGACTTGAACCCGTTGGTTCCCGTCTCGCCCCACAGCGAGAATATCCCGCCTAGTAGAAGTGCCAAAGCTTGCTTCATCCATCCTCCTGGCCGTCTGTCTGAGTGACGCACCAGACGGATCCCAAGGTGCATTGTGCGGTTTGTTACGGCGTTTCGTCTATTCCTCCCACCCCGTTTTGGGGAGAAGAGCGAGTAAGCGATGTACCAACACGCGCTGGGAACGGAGGGATAGTACCGGGGCAATTTCTTCCCGCGCGGCGCGGGTGTACATTCGCATCGGGGATGATCACACGGATCTTTATCGCGTGGAGCCTGGCTGTATGTGTCCGGGCGGAAGTGCATCTTTCCGGCAGGGTGACCGGCGCGGGCGGCGCGGCTGTCGCCGGCGCGCACGTCGTGCTGCACGACCCGGTTGCCAAAGAGGCCGTCTCCGATGCCGCCGGGGGATTTGCATTCGTGAGGGCGGGTGAGCCCGGAGTCTATCGCATCAGCGTCGAGCATCGCGACCACTTCCCCACGCGCGAGCGGAAGATTACGCTGCTGGAGGGACGCAACGAAATCACGCTGGAGCTCAATGCGAAAGATCCTGTGCTCCAGTCCGTCGAAGTCCGCGCCCAGTCGATCGAGGCTTTGCCTCCGGCGGTCCTGAGCGGCGAGCAGATCCTGGCCGTGCCGTATCCGGCGGACTACAACCTTCGCAATGCAGTGCGAATTCTCCCGGGCATCGTGCAGGACCGGAGGGGGCGAATCCATGTGGACGGAGGCGCAGACGACCAGGTGCACTACACGCTGGACGGGTTCACCGTGAACGATCCCATCACGGGCCGCTTCGACGGTCAGGTCAGCGTCGACAGCGTGCGCACGATGGAGTTGTACTCGGGGCGGTTCACGGCCGAATACGGCAAAGGCTCGGCGGGCACGCTGGCCATCAAGACGCACACCGGAGACGATCAGTTCCATTCCTCGGCCACCAATTTCATTCCCGCCTTCGAGTCCCGCAAGGGACTGACGCTGGGATCCTGGCTGCCGCGCGTCAGTTTCTCCGGGCCGATCGCCCGAGGGCGCGCGTGGTTCTCCAGCAGCAACGACGCCCAGTACGAGCAGGCCGTCATCAAGGAGATCTCGCAGGGCCTGGATCGCACCCATGTGTGGCGTCTGAGCAACGTCCTGCACGTTCAAGCCAACCTCACGCCCTCCAACATCCTGCACGCCGGGGTGATGGCCAGCCGCTGGGACGCGCCGCACCAGGGTCTGACCTTTCTCGATCCGGCCGAGACTACGGTCGACCGGCGCGCGCGCCAGCGCTTCTTTCACTTCAAGGATCAGATCTATTTCGGCCAGGGGGCGATGGTCGAATTCGGCTACGCCGGCAACCGGACATCCCTGCGCGAAGCGCCTCAGGCCGAGGGCGTGTACGTCCAGACACCGGAAGGCCGGCGCGGGAACCATTTCGTGAACGCCGCCCGGGAAGGCAGCCGCGACCAGTTCGTCGCGAACCTGTTCCTGCCGTCGTTTGCGTGGCTGGGAACCCACCAAGTGAAGGCGGGCGTGGATTTCGACCGTCTGATCTACGGCCAGCAGGTGAGCCGGACCGCTGTTGAGTACCGCAATCTAGAGGGGGTGGTGCTGCGCCGCGTGGTCTACGCCGGCCTCGGCGATGCGGGGCGCCGGAACCACGAGGCCTCCGGTTACTTGCAGGATACCTGGCGCTTGCGCCCCAATCTCACGTTGGAGGTAGGGATGCGCCAGGACTGGGACCGGCTGGTCGACCGCCCCAGCGTCTCGCCGAGGCTGGGCGTTGCCTGGGCGCCCACGGCGCGAGCGACCACGAAGCTGGCCGCCGGCTTCGCCGTGGTCAACGACGCCACGTCGCTGCGCCTGTTCACCCGGCCGTTCGATCAGTACTCGCTGGCCAGCTACTACGACGCGGCCGGCGCTCTGATTCGCGGACCGGCGGCCACGGTCTACACGCTGGGGCCGCGCGCGCTGCGCCCGCCGCGGTATCGAAGCTGGACCCTCGGCGCGGAGCGAGTGCTGCCGGGCCGGCTCCAGGCTGGAGTACACTATCTGCACAAGAAAACCGCCAACGGTTTCACTTACCGTAATCTGACGGCGGTCCCGGCGCTCCAGGAGTGGCTCGACGCCTACCAGGTTTCGACTTTCGACGGCATCCTGGGCCTGGCTAACGACCGGCGCGACCAGTACGATGCGGTGCAGGTCAAGCTGCGGAAATCCGTGCGGCAGTACGAGTGGTCGGCCAGCTACACCCGGTCGCGCGCGCTCACCAACGCCGTGGTCGATGTGAATGTGGACGACCCGATCCTGATCACCGAGAATGCCGGGCCCATGCCGTGGGACGCTCCGCACCGCGTGGTGAGTTCCGCGCTACTGCCCACCCCGTGGCGGCACTGGGAGGCGGCCTACATGGTGGAGTACCGCAGTGGCCTTCCGTTCTCGGTGCAGGATGCGGAAGGCCGTTTGCGTGGCGCGGTCAACTCCTACCGCTTCCCGCCGCTGTTCGAGTGCAACCTGCACCTCCAGCGCACCTTCGAGCTGGGCGGCCGCCGCTGGGCCGTGCGCTTCGGGGTCAACAATCTCACGGGCCACCGCAATCCCACGGTGGTCGACAACAACATGGGCTCGGCGCGGTTCCTGTCCTTCTACGGCAGTCCGGGGCGCGCGTTCAACGTACGGCTGCGCTGGCTGGGACCGAAGTAGACGCTTGAGTTGCCGCTCCGGCTGCATTATCATCCTCAAGTGAAAGGAGACTCGTTGATGCCCAGTTATCTGTTACAGGTTGGCTACACTCCCGAGGCGTGGGCTACGCTGATCAAGAATCCGCACGACCGTTTGGAGGCGGTCCGGCCCGCTATCGAGAAGCTCGGCGGGAGGATCGAAGCCGGGTGGTACGCCTTCGGCGACTACGACGTGGTGACCATCGTGGAAATGCCGGACAACGTGAGCGCCGCGGCATTTTCCCTGGCCGCCTCCGCGGGAGGCGCCGTGCGGACGATCAAGACCACGCCGCTGTTGTCGACGGCCGAGGCAGTGGCCGCGATGAAGAAAGCCGGCACTACCGCCTACAAGCCGCCTAAGCGAAAGGGGTAGGCGGGGCGGACCGGCCATACACTCGCACATCAGAGCGCGGACTATGGAGTTCAGCGAACATGATCCGGCGGATTGGGCGGACTTTGAGGCGGCGGCGAAGAGGCCGATCGAGCAACACATACGAAATTCGTTTATCCACACCAACAAGCCCGTCTTGGATGATGCCGAATATCGCTCGTTCGACACGATGGAAGAATATCGCAAGTGGTGCAAGGAGAATCTACCGGATTGGCTAGGCTACAGCCGGGACTGACTATTGTGGCCGCATTTGAATTCAAGAACGCACAAGAGCTTGGCCGCGTCTTCGCGCATCATGGCGTAAAGTACCTGTTCTTCGGAAAGTCCGGGGCAATCCTGTTGGGTTATTCGGACACCACTCAGGACGTTGATCTGTATGTGGAGAAGGAAATCTCCAACTGCGAGAAGGTGGTTGCGGCCCTTTTGGAGCTCGGATTCCGGCTCGGATGGAGTCGAACAATTTTGACGATGCGTGGAGGCGGCGCGTGGAGAAACATGGCGTCCCAATTGCGAGCATAGATGACATCATTGGAAGCAAACAGGCGGCCAATCGTCAAAAGGACAGGGAATCGCTGCCCCGGTTGTTGTCGTTCCGGGAATGGCTAAGGAACCACGGCGGCAAGTGACCTCGTGCCTCTGCCGTCAGCGGAAATCCACCACGATCATCAGGTCGTCGACGCGCTGATCCTCCTTGGCGTAGACGATCGCCTTGCCGCCGGGAGAGACGGTAAACCGGCGGCGCCCTGTCTCGCTTATCATCGGAACGGGCCCATCGAATGTCGCCAGCTCGACGATTGTTCCATCCGCGTTCCGGTAGAGCTGCAGTGAGGTGGTTCCTGTCTCGACAAAGTAGATTCCGTCCCGGTGGGGCGCATAGTTGCGCACACCCTTGAGCGGCACTGTGGTTACCGGTTCGCCACCCGCGGCGGGGATCTTGAAAAGTCCAGGTCCCGAAGAGGCCTCAAGGAGCCACATGTGGCGGCCCTCGGGCGATTCCACATAATCGGCGGCGTCTCCCCGAATTTCCGTGATGGGGGTTGGCTTCCCGTCACCCGACGGGCTGATTCGTAGGAGGGTGTACTGCTCGCCCGATGGCGCCCATGTGATATAGATCCCGTGCCGTCCGCCGCCCACCGGCCCGCAAAGGCGGCCGGCGGGCCGACCATCCTGGCCGGGCCACCCTGAACCCGAACGCGGAACAGCCCTCGGCCCTTCTCGGGAGTCCCGGTAAAGAGGATCTCTGTGCCGTCCTGGAGACCACGCCGCGAGGCTTGCTGAAGCTCCCTGGGTGATCTGGCGAGGCCGGGCGCCATCGGCCGCGGCGACCCAAACTTCGTTTTCGCCGGAGCGATCCGAAACGAAGGCGATCTGGCTGCCGTCCGGCGAATACTCAGGATTCGTCTCGATCCGAGTGGATTGCTGGAACGGCGTTGCGGCGCCCAATTTCCCGCCCGGTCCGATCTCGCTTCGCCACAAATTGTAATCCAGGAACGCGTAGGAGTAGACCAGCCGTGTGCCCGCGAGGCTGATGTCCGAGATGTGTTCTCCCAACCCCGGAACCAGTTCTGGAACCGATCCGTGGTCCAGGGCGATACGAAATAGTTTCGGTGCGCCGCCCTTGCGATCCGTAAAGTACAGAGACCTGCCGTCGGGCGCCCAGGCCAGGGAGCCAAAGGACCCCTGGCGCGACTTCGCTGAACGGCGCAGGCCCTTTCTCCATCACGGCCGCCAGAGTCATCATCCTGCTTTCAGCCTGAAACGCCCGCCGTCCGGTCACCATCTCATAGACGAGCGATCCGAAGCTGAAGATGTCGCTGCGCCAGTCGACTTTCTGGCCCTCGGCCTGCGCAATAGTCCCGAGTACGGTGCCTTTCTCGGTTTGCGGAGCCTCAACATGAGAGAGCGTCGCGTCAAGCTCTCCAGGGCCATCTCGGTGAGTTTGGCCAGCCCGAAATCGAGCACCTTGACGTGTCCCTGGCTGGTGACCATGACGTTTGCCGGTTTCAGATCCCGATGTACGATCCCGGCCTCGTGAGCGGCGGCCAGCGCGCTGGCCACTTGCGCCGCGACGTTCAGCGTGTCCTGCAATCGCGGTCCGTCGGGCCCAGCCATGCGTCCAGTGTTTTGCCGTCCACCAGTTCCATGGCGATGAACTCACTGCCCCGTCGCGAAAGATCTCGTACACGGTGACAATGTTGGGATGATTGAGCGCCGAAGCTGCCTGTACCTCGCAGGAACCGCTGCCGCCGCTCGGAATCCGCCGCGGCCGAAGCGGGAAGTACCTTGATGGCGACGTGGCGGTTCAACTCGACGTCGCGGGCCTTGTAGACCACGCCCATTCCACCCTCGCCGAGCGCTCCCTCTATTTCGAAATGGCTCACCCGCTGGCCGGGAATTGTAAGGCCTCGTCTCTCCGCCAGGTTCGGGCGTTCTTCGTGTGGCTGCGGTTAGGACGCCGGTTGCGGTCGCCTTGCTCGTTGTGCCAGGTAGTGTTGATCGAGAGCCTGCCGAACCAGGGTCTTGATGACCGCTTGGCGGCTCACGTTGAGGTCCTGAGCCGCCTTATCCAGTTCCTCCAGCATGCCGGCAGTGACATCCACGTTAACGCGCTGAATCGGCTGAACCATGCGGCCTCGGCCCTTGAAGAAGTGGGAAACATCTTTGCCTTGATCGGCTAACCGCGCGATCGCATCGGCAGAAACCGGTCTGGCGGATTTACGAGTTGTCTTCATACAATCGAGTCTCCTCCTTGGTCGACTTCCACAGGGTGACGAGGTGCAGGATCTCACCCTCCTCGTCTTCCCTGATCTCAAAAATGACAGAATATAGGCGCTCACCTACCCAGCCGACGGCCAGATACTGCTCCGGAACATCAGATCGCTGATCGAGCCAATAAGGCCGTGAGAACAACTCGCGGACCTCCTCGAACCCAACCCCACGCCTGGGATTCGCCCTGAGGCGCCTGCTCTTTCGAGGATCAAAACTAAAGCGCATCTGATATGACTGTTATACCACTCCAGACTGCTCGTCGACGACCTACCAGCCGGCAGAATCCGTTCATTGACCGGAGAGGGCCGGAAAAGGTCCTGTGGCTGCTGGCCGCCGGGCGCGCGGA
>JACOSH010000503.1 GCA_016178945.1 Acidobacteriota bacterium | reverse complement strand
GTGGCCGCCAACGCCCTCTACGGCGCCACCATCAAGCTGCTCATGAACGTGCTCGAGCCCCTGGGCGTCGCCGTGCACTTTGTGGATATCTGCGACCTCGACGCGGTCTCCCAGGCCGTCGCCGAGCACAAGCCGGGCTGCATCCTGATGGAGACCGTCTCGAACCCGCCGCTGCGGGTGGGCGCAATCGACCGGCTGGCCCAGATCGCCCGGGACGCCGGCGCCGTCCTGGTTGTCGACAACACCTTTGCCACTCCGCTGCTGGTCCGCCCGCTCGAGGCGGGCGCCGGGATGGTTGTCCACAGCCTCACCAAGTATCTGGCGGGCCACGGCGACGTATTGGGCGGCATCGTGGTCTCCGGCGCCGCGCTGGCCGACACGGTTCGCTCGCTGTCGCGGACGTACGGCCCGGTACTGGGGCCCTTTGAAAGCTACCTCACGATGCGCGGCATCAAGACCTTCCCGCTGCGCATGGAGCGGCATTGCGCTAACGCCTGCCGGGTCGCCACCTGGCTGTCGGGGCAGCCCGCCATCGAGCGGGTGTACTTCCTGGCCGATCCCCGCCACCCCGACGCCGCCACCATCCGCCGCCAGTTCCCCGACGGCCTGTTCGGCGCGATCGTCAGCTTCGAGCTCAAAGACGCCGGCCGCTCCGAGGTCTTCCGCTTCATCGACTCGCTCAAGCTGGTAGTGCGCGCCACTTCGCTCGGCGATGTCCACAGCATGATCCTGTATCCGGCCATCAGCTCGCATCGCGACCTGTCCCCCAAGCACCGCCAGCGCCTGGGCATCCGCGACAGCCTGGTCCGGCTCTCGGTGGGCATTGAAGCCGTCGACGACATTCTGGCCGATCTGGAACAGGCCTTGGCGCCGATCTGAAGTTTCCGCGGAAATATGACGATCTATCGTACGTACGACGGTGTACGGCGAGTACCCTAGTTGTTGTTACCGAGCCGTGACCGTGAGGGAGCGGACGCCGTCCCGTTGGGTGTATCCTAACGGACAACTGAGCAACCATGCAGTCCTTCGATCTAGTTGTGATCGGTTCCGGTCCCGGCGGACAGAGGGCCGCCATCCAGGGGGCCAAATCCGGCAAGCAGGTTGCGCTGGTCGAGAAGCGCGAGTTGATCGGAGGCGCCTGCATCAATACGGGCACCATCCCCAGCAAGACCATGCGCGAGGCGGTGCTCCACCTGTCCGGCTACCAGTATCAGAGCATCTACGGAGTCAACTACAGGGTCAAGGAAAAGATCTCCATGGCCGACCTGATGTTCCGGGTCCAGCACGTGGTCAAGACCGAGATCGACGTCACCCGGGCGCAATTGTCGCGCAACAATGTGGAGTTGCTCGCGGGAACGGCGAGTTTCCTCGACCCGCACCATGTCCGGGTGGAGAACTCCCGGGGAGTCTCCGAATACGAATCCAAGGCTATTATCATCGCCACGGGCACCAAGCCCGCGGAATCGCCGACCGTTCCGTTCAACAACCGCAACATCATCAGCAGCGACCAGCTCCTGCTGATGCCCGACGTTCCCAAGACCCTGATCGTGGTGGGCGGCGGGGTCATCGGGGTCGAGTACACTTGCATGTTCTCCATCCTGGGCGTGCGCGTGATCCTGGTGGAGAAGCGTCCCCGCCTGCTGGAGTTTGCCGACACCGAAATCGTGGAGGCGCTGTGCTATCACCTCCGCGACAACCGCGTTACCCTGCGCCTCAACGAAGAGGTCGTCTGCGTGGAAGAGACGCCGGACGGCAAGGTAGTGGCCAACCTGGAAAGCAAGAAGAAAATCACCGGCGACGCGCTCCTGTACGCGGTGGGCCGCCAGGGCAACGTGGAAGACCTGAATCTGGCGGCCGCCGGCTTGGAGGCCGATTCGCGCGGGCGCATCGCGGTGGACGCGATGTACCGCACCAAACAGCCCCACATCTTCGCCGTGGGGGACGTCATCGGCTTTCCGAGTCTGGCCTCGGTGTCGATGGAGCAGGGGCGGCTGGCGGCCGGCCATGCCTTTGAGCTGCCGGTCAACTCCAATCCGGCCAACTACCCGTACGGCATCTACACCATCCCGGAGATTTCCTTCATCGGCAGGACCGAGGAGCAGCTCACCGACGAAGACGTCCCCTTCGAGGTGGGGGTCGCCTATTACCGGGAGATCGCGCGCGGCCAGATCCGCGGCGATACCGCCGGGCGGCTAAAACTGATCTTTCATCGCGAGACCAAGGAGATTCTGGGGGTCCACATCATCGGCGAGGGGGCGGCCGAGCTGATCCATATCGGACAGGCAGTGGTTGCGCTGAAGGGCACGGTGGACTATTTCGTCAACACGGTGTTCAACTACCCGACGTTGGCCGAATGCTACAAGGCGGCGGCCTTCAACGGGTTGAACAAGCTGGGAAGGTCGTGACCATGCGGAGCATCGGTGTGACCGCCAATTCTAACGTCGCCGCCGCCCTGGTGGAGGGCTACCGGATCGCCGGGCCGATCCGCCGCTATCCGGAGCCGGGAGACGCGGCGGACACTCTTCAGGACATGCCCGCCGACGCCGTGGCGGACTGTATTCGCAAAGTGGTCGAGAGGGCCGCCGGAGGCGAATCGGTGACGGCAATTGGAGTGGGCATTCCCGGCATCCTGCGCGACGGCGTGGTCGAGGAGTCGCCCAATCTGCCTCAGCTCAAAGGGCTGAAGCTCCAGGCGGTTCTGTCCGCCGCGCTCCCGTCCCTCGCGGTGCTCCCTTTGAACGATGCCGATGCGGTCGCCGCCGGAATCGCCGCCACGCACGGCCAGCTCGACCGCCTGGTGCGGGCCTGGACACTGGGGACCGGAATCGGCTACGGACGCTACCCGCGCTGCGAAGGGATCGGCGGGGAGGGCGGCCACTTGGTCGTCAGCTTGGATCCCAAAGAGCGCTTCTGCGGATGCGGCGGCGAAGGGCACCTGGAAGGGATCATGGGCCACCGCGCCATGCGACTGCGCTTCCTGGACCTGGAACCCGAAGAGATCTTCTCCAGCGCCCGCGAGGGCGACCCTCGCTGCCGGGCTTTCGTCAAATTCTGGCACCGTGCTTTGGCCGCCGCCACCGCTTCCCTGGTTCATCTGGACGGCCCGGGCCGCTTTTACATCTCGGGAACCGACGCCAAGCTTGTCGACCTCTCTCTGCTGAGCCTCTACTTGAGCGAAATGGTCAAGATGAGCCCGCTTCAGGGCAGCTTCTTCGAGATCGTCGCCTACACCGACGAGCTGGCCATCATCGGCGCGGCGGTCGCGGCTACCCAAGGATAGCCCAGACACCCCGGGCCAATTTGGGGAGCAGCAGAATCAGCAAAGCAGCCAAAAGAGCTTTTTTCATTACAGCCTCCGAGACAGGCCCCAATGCCTGTCCGGCTTAGAAGATGAAGCTGAGGCCCCCGCGCACGCTGCGCGGGGTGTGCATCAGGAGAAGGCGCTGGCCATCGGCCATGAATGGAAGATAGCCTTGGGCCAAGAGATTGCGCATGTCGGCGGAAGCTTCCAGGCGAACCGGCAACGAGAAGAAGGTGGGGATCGGCTGGCGGAGGTAGACGTTGAGGCCGGCCTCCGCGCGCGTGCCTTGGGTGACGAAGTAGTGGGTGGGGGTCGCGGCGCGACGATCGGTCCACTGGTAGCTGGCGACGAAGTGGGTGCCCGTCCACGGGGAATTGCCCGCGATCTGGCTGGTGACGGCGCGGCGGCGGCCCTGCCGGATCATGGCGCGCAAGTCGTCGGGGCTGCCGTTCTCAACCTCCCCGCGGACTGGAAGCAGCGCGCCGCCCGACCCGTAGATCAGCGTGGCGTTCAGATGATCGCCCAGATTCTGGGTGACCGAGGCCATGTAGCCCAAGCTGTGATACCCGCCGGCGTTGAAGACCGAGCTTGAAGAGAACAGGTCCGGCAGCACATCGCCGGAGGGGAACAGGTCCGTGGCGCCGGCCATCGTTAGAGCCGCGTTGGAAACCGATTCCCGGTACGCGGCCCCTCGGTAGGTGCGGCTGCCTGCTGTCTTGGTGTAGCCCAGCTCGAAGCTCTCCGATCGCTGCACCTTGGCGCGGCCGGCCTGGAGCGAGATCCGTGGGAACAAGGCCAGCGAGTTGATCTGGTTCTGCAGATCCGCGTCCCGGAGCTTGGATCCGCCCGGAAGATCGGACCGCGGCACGCCCGAGCTGTAACTGAACTCCAGCGTATCGGACTTGGACACCGCGTACTTCAGGCGTCCGTAGGGGCTGAGGTAATTGAGGCGATCGAAGAAAGTCACCGCATCGAGCGAGAAGCCGTACTCAAACCGCAAGGCGTCGGTGAGCTGGGTGCTGTCGTCCACGCTCAGCGACAGGGTGCGGAGCGCGGGCACGCCGGCGGTCCCGCCCAGCGCGGCGCCCACGCGGCTGGGCAAGAACAACTGCCGCATGGTGATCGACACCTCGGGGCTGGCGTGCTGCGACTCGCGGCTGTAGGTGGTGCGGAACCCGGCCGAGGGGATTCCGGACTGCGAGGCGTAGCCCAGATTGCCGCTCACCTGAAGCCGGTTGGTTCCGAACAACGAAGTCGCCAGGGCGAACGCCGTGCCCAGATCCGACTCGTTGCCGAACGAGGTCACGCGGCCGCCATCGCCCGCCGAGACCTTCACCAGCCCCCGCGTTCCGGAGAATATGGCTGTTTGCTCCGTCCGGCGCCGTCCGGAATTCCACTCCGGCATCAGCCGCAGGACCGGACGCGTCGCGCTGGAGGTGCGCAGCACCCACTTCCACTCGTCGCTCATCAGGGCGCGCTGATCGGACGACGGATACACCAGCTCGATGGAGCTGAACAGTCCGGCCAGGCTGACGTTCAACAGGCTGCGCCCGCCGGGCGTCACCAGGATATTGCTTTTGAGCACCGGCACGAAGCTGGCCAGCGAGACGCGGACCGAGTAGGCGCCGGAGAGCAGATTATCGAAGATAAACGCGCCGCGCTCGTCGGTGGCGGCGCGGCTGAGCAACTTCTCCATGCGGTCGAACAGCGCCACCGCCGCGCCCATCTGGGGGATGCCGGCCGCATCGGTGACCACTCCGACGATCTTGCCGTAGAACTTTACCGGGGTCGCGGCCGAGGCGGGAAGCGCCAGACACGCCAACCCCAGCAGCAGCTTCGCCAACAGGCGCCGCCGTTTCGAGCTTGGCGTGTACCAGTCCATGGACTGCCTTACTATACCCTAATTTACCGTAAAAGTGGCGCTCGGGGTCAGCGTCTGGTTCCTGTTCTTGTCCGTAACCTTGAGCTTCAGCGTGTACTGGCCGGGCAGCAGGCTGGCCAGGGGCAGCAGCTTCTCGATGGTCACCTGCTGCGCGGAAGCGCCGGGAAGGGTGGCGACATCCTCGCTGAACTCCACAATCTTCTCGTTGCTGCCGTTTTTGACCACTTCGTAATCGACGCTGCCGACCGGCTTGCTGGTCTTCTCATCGGGCGTGAAGTTGTAGGCTTTGAAATAAATGCCCAGTTTCTCGTCGCGCTTGAAGGTTTCCGTGACGCGGGGCCGCACCTTGGAAGCGCCAATCACGAACTGGCCGGTGCCGATGCTCTTGGTGGGCACCTTCTCGATCAGGTCGGCCAGCACCAGGCTGCTGCCGTTCAGCTTGTCCATGTCCTGATGCGGAACGTGCAGGGCCATCTCGTAGTTGTTCATGTTGCCGCCGATGACGTCTTTGACTACCACGTTCAGGCGGTACATCCCCGGCGCCAGCGGGATCGACTTCTGGTAGATCGACGAGCGCTTGCTCACCTCGCCCAGCAGCTCGGTCGGGGCATCCACGGTCACGGTCTCCTCAAACACGGTCACCACGCGCCGGCCCATCGACGTGACCCGCCCGTACAGGTTGACCGCGGCCTTCTGCAAACCCTCCTTGGCCTGGAACTGCAGATCGCGGTTCTCCATCTGCACCGTGACGTTGGTGAGGACCGAGTTCTCGGTGACCGGGAAATAGTCGGCCCGTACCCGAATCGGCAGAATGTTGAACTTAATCACCGAGGAGACCGAAGCCTCCAGATCCTTGAACTTGACCACTGGCGGCTTTTGCAGCTTGGCGAACTGTTCCAGGCGCTCGAACTGGTTCATGCGCGCCGGCGTGCCGCCGAAGGCCTGGCCCAGGCGCGTGCCGTCGGTGCGGTTGAAGCGGTCCGTCTTCGAGGACATCCCCATCTGCTCCATCAGGGTGAGGCCGGCGTTGGGCACCATCAGCAGGGCGTCCTTCTCGGACGGGTCCATGGTCATGCGGTACTCACCGGTCATGGTGGGGTCGACAAACTCGATGATGATGTCGGTGCCGATCCCCTCGATCCAGCGGTAGCGCCACTTCTCGAACGGGTACGTGGAGGTGGTGCCGCCGCCCTCTTCCGGGGGACGCTCGTAGCTGCCGCCCGAGGGGTGCGACTCGTTCTCGTCCGGCGGCCCGAAAGTGATGTAGATGCGGCCGCGGTCGCTCTTCCAGCCGGGGATGCCCGAGGCGTACCGCTCATTGGCGTAGGCGATGCGGCGGTAGTGCTCTTCCTTGAACTCGTTTTCGGCGGTATCCGGGGTGGGGTCGCGGCGGAGCCAGAACCCCTCGATGAACTGCTCCCGCTCGTCGTCGGTCGACATGCGCTTAAAGGCCTGCCGTTCCTCGTCGGTGATGATGTAGGTGACGTCTTCGTTCAGCCACTTGCGATAGGGCGTTTCCAGCTCCTTCCGCAGCTTCTCCTCGCGGCGCTTCCGCTCCTTCTCGCTCAAGGGTTTAGCGACGGTCTCGCGCTGGGTGGCGGCCGCCTTCTTGTCGTTGCCTTTCTTGTCTTGGGCGAGGGTGAAAAGGGCCAGCGGGAAGAGGCTGAGAGCCAGGCAGGAAGTCCAAAGCCGTCGTGGTCTCATAGATTTACCGCTTTCCAGACACTCCAATTGTAGGCCCCCTGTCGTCCAGCGTCAAGC
>JACOSH010000502.1 GCA_016178945.1 Acidobacteriota bacterium | reverse complement strand
TCCTGAGCCAGGTCATCCTCAGCATGCAATTGCCGTTCGCCGTCATCCCGCTGATTCACTTCACCAGCGACCGTGCCAAAATGGGTTCGTTCTGTAATAGGGCCTGGGTCCGGGTGCTGGCCTGGACGACGGCGGCGGTCATTGTGGGGCTCAACATGCGGCTGGTGATTACTTCCGTTTCCGATTGGCTGGCGGCGGCGGGGGAGTACCGGTGGCTGATTCTCGCGATTGTCATTCCCGTGGCGGCGGGGCTCCTCCTGCTGCTGGGATGGGTTACTTTCGAGCCATTCTTGTCCCATTGGTTCAAGTGGTTTGGCCGTCCGCCTGTCACGTTGCCGGAAACCGCCGCGGCTGCCCTGCCGACTCCCATCTACCGCCGCATCCTGGTTCCTCTGGACCACACCAACCTGGACCGGGCCGCCATCGCGCACGCCGCGGCAATGGCCAGGCAATATCAGGCCAAACTCTACCTTTTACACGTGGAAGAGGGGGTTACCAGCCAGATTTATGGGGCTTTAGCGTCCACGGCAGAGGTTGAGCTGGGCCGTCAATATCTTGACGACATCGTCAAAAAGCTAGGAGCGGAAGCCATTGACGTGGAATCGGTAGTGGTCCACTCCTCCAACCCCAAGAACGAGATTGTCCGCTACGCCCGCGAAATCTCCCCGGATCTGCTGGTGATGGGGGCGCACGGCCACACCCGCTTCAAGGACTTGATCTTTGGCGACACCATCAACCCGGTCCGCCACGCGCTCGACGTACCCATTCTGATCGTCCGGGGGTAGCCACAAAGTCCCATAGTGTGTCCGGGTAACCCAAATTCGGCAATCGCCAGGGTTTGTTTTCAAGGACTTGCATTGGCATCTGATGTGCACGAGTCCAGGTATGATCGGGAAGCGGATTGCCACGGCTCTACTCACTCTGGCTACCCTCGCGATTCCTGTGCGGGCGACGACGCTGGCCCGCGCTTCGCTCGATGACCTGATCCAGAAGTCCACGGCCATTGTTCGGGGGAAAATCGCCGGATCCTCAACGGTTACGCGGGGATCCATGATCTACACCAACGTGAAAATCAGGGTTGTCGAGCGGTATAAAGGGCCGAATGACCCTCTGGTGGAGGTTTCGCTGCCGGGTGGGCTGGCTGGCGGCCTGCGCCAGACCATCGCCGGAGTCCCGGACCTGGTCGAGGGCGTCGAGTACGTCTTCTTCCTGTGGACCGGGCGCAACAAGATCACTCACTTGCTGGGTCTTTCCCAGGGGGTGCTGGAGCTTACCCGGAACGCCCAGGGCGAGTGGATGGTTGGACGAGGCGCCATTGACGCCGTGATGCTGGATCCGGCGTCCGGCCGCGTGGTCCGGGACGAACCGTTTTCGATGCGCTTGAGTGAGTTTACCTCGCGTGTGAATCAGGCGTCAGGAGGGGGCGCGAGCCGCTAACGCGATGACCCGTATGGCGCGGTGGACAATCTTGGCCCTAGGCGTGGCGCTGACCGCCTCAACGGCGGGCGCCTATTACCACTTCGTCCACTACACCAGCCGCTTCTTCCCGTTCGGCCCGGTTCCCGAAAGATTCGACCTGAATACTCTCCCCAGCAAGACGGTTACCGTGCTGGTGTCCGATGCCGCAGCCTCGCAGCTTGCCCCGAACGAGAACTTCAGCTCGCTTCTGAACACCGTGCGCGAGGCCACGCGAGTCTGGAACGGCGTACCGAGCTCGGATCTGCGGGTAGCCTTCGGGGGATTGGTTTCGGCCGGCACGCCCCAGGCGACGGCGGGCATTGACATCGTCTTCGAGGAAATGGATCCCCTGACCCTGGGCTTTGGAGGCCCTTCGGTTCGAGGCAGCCTGGTGACGGGCCTCAACGGCCCCTTCATGCCGATCCAGCGCTCGCTGGTGCGTCTCAACCGCGATCTGGGCGTGTGGAGAACGGCCGGCTCCAACCCCAGCTTCCAGGAAGGGTTCTTCCTGACCGTGGTGCACGAGATGGGCCACGCGCTGGGCTTGCAGCACAGCTTCACTTCGGCGGCGATGTCGCAGGAGATTACGCGCTCGACCACCATGGCGCGCCCGTTAGATGCCGATGACATCGCGGGACTCTCGCTGCTGTATCCGGTAGCGGGCTTCGCCCAGTCGACCGGCGCCATCTATGGACGGGTGACGTATCAGGGCGGCAACCAGGGCGCGCATCTGGCGTCGGTGGTGGCGATTCGCCCGGACGGCGGCGCGGTCAGCACCCTGACCGATCCGGACGGCCGCTACAAGATTGAAGGCATCCCCCCGGAGAAGTACCTGCTCTACGTGCACCCGCTTCCGCCTTCGGGCCGTCCCGGCGTGCCTCCCGGCGATGTGGTGCTGCCCCTGGACGTGGATGGGAGCCGCGTGGCGGCAGGCGACAATTTCGATACCGTGTTCTTCTCCGGTCCGCAAGGGACTCGCGATCCCGGCCAGGCGACTTACCTGACCGTGACGGCGGGCGTGGCCTACGACAACGTGAACATCCTGGTTCGCCGGCGGGCGGCGGGGTCGATTCCTTCCGTCACGATCTGGAGCTACTTCGGCTCGACGGCGGTTCGCCCCGGCTTCGTGAGAGATGGCGGCACCCTGGTCGCCTTCGGCAGCGGGCTGGCGAACAACAATATCCCCGCCGCGGGATTGAGCGTCAGTTTCCTCGGCGGCACGCCGGTGCTGGCCGCGGGCGGCGTGCGCGCCTACGGCGGACAATTCCTGGCTCTGGACCTGTACGGACCCTCGATGTTTGGAGGCACGGGGCCGCGCCACGCGGTCTTCACCTTGCCGAGCGACATGTATGTCCGCCCCTATGGACTGAACATCGTCGCGGACCGTCCCCCGCAGATCACCGGCGTCACTCCGGGCGTGGAAAGCAATGGGGTCCGCACTCTCACTCTGGCCGGCACGGACTTCAAGCCCGAGACCCGGTTTTTCTTTGACGGCGTGCGGGCGGCGGTGGTCCGTGCCGACGACTCGGGCCGACCGGTGGTGGCGCTGCCGGCCGGTGTGAACGGCCTGCGCACCGTGCTCACAGCGTTCAATCCCGATGGACAGAATTCGATGTTCCTGCAGGCCGGCTCGCCTTTTTCGTTCACTTACGACAGCGGCGATCCCGGCTCGATGAGTCTCTCGCCGGCGGCGCTCCCGGCGGGCGGCGAAGCCATGATCGAGATTACCGGCATCAATACCAGCTTCGCCGACGGCGCCACCACGCTGGGCTTTGGATCGAGCGATGTGCAGGTGCGGCGCCTGTGGGTGCTCAGCCCCACGCGCATGCTGGCCAACGTATGGGTTTCACCGGACGCGCCGGCGGGCGCCGTGCTGGCCAGCGCCATCACCGGATTCCAGGCGATCTCGCAGCCCTTCGCCCTGCAGATTCAGACCGCCAACGCGCAAGCGCCTTCCCTGAGCAGCCGTTTCACGAACTTGACGCCCGGCCAATCGGCGATCTACCCGGGCGCCACGGTGCAGGCCACCGGATCCAACCTGGCGGGTGGCTCGGTCTCGATCGCCGACCGCGCCTGCTCGATTGTCTCGTCTTCGTCGCGGGACATCACCTTCGTCATTCCCGCCAGTTTGGCGCCGGGTCCGGCCACGCTGCGCTTCACCAGCGGCGCGGCGACGGTCACCCTGGTGATCCCGATCGACCCGATTCCGCCTGAGATTCGCGCCGTCAACATCCCGGGCGGCGCGGCCGTCAAAGGCGACACGCTCATGATTGTGGTCGCCGGTCTGGCCGATCCCGGCGCCGTGGTTTCCCCGAGCCGCGTACAAGTCAAAGTGGGCGGCGTGGACCATGCGGTTCTTGACATCGCGGCCGGACCCCAGCCGGGTCTGCACCAGATTCAGATCACGCTGGCTTCCGGCGTAGCCTCTGGCGCGCAGGTGCCCGTGCTGGTCTCTATCGACGGGCGCACTTCCACGCCGGTCTTCATCGCTGTGAAGTAACCCACAGCGGCGAGCTCCACGCGATCTGACCGTCGACCTGTTCTACCCGGAGGTAGTAATACCCTGAGCCGGATTCCGCGCCGGTGTAACGGAAGTGCATTTCCGGCCCGGTCCCCGGCGCGGTGTAGATGACGCGATTGTTCCGGATCAGCACCGCGCGAGCGATCGGCGCCGTCCCATGCACATAGGCTGAGAAGGCCGCGCCGGAGCCCTGGAAGTCCAGGATCAGATTGTCGGTGGCCGCATAGGAACGGCGCGCGCGGAAGGCCTCGAGGATAGCCTCCCGATCCAGGCGCTCCAGCAGCACGGCCGCATAGGAAATGTGCGTCGAGACGTGATCGGAGCTGGACTGCACGCCCAGCTTGATCCCCTTGGCCCAGGCATTCTGGACGAAGCCCGCGCCAAAGCGCATGGCTTCCCGCACCCCCGTTGGCCGGGGTCCATCCGGGCCCTCGTAGTTGGTCCGATAGCCCTGGTAGATCTCGACCACCGGCTCCAGAGTCTCGTCGCTGTCGCGCCAGTCGGTTCCCGCGCCCGTGGCGGACGTATGGGACGTGGTGAGCCCGCCCAGGCGGCGCAAGTAGGCGTAGAGTTTGGCCGCGCCCTCCTGGCCGCGGCGTTCCGCTTCCGGGATCTCCAGGATGGGATGG
This sequence comes from Acidobacteriota bacterium, assembly GCA_016178945.1. Classification (GTDB taxonomy): domain Bacteria; phylum Acidobacteriota; class Terriglobia; order Bryobacterales; family Bryobacteraceae; genus JACOSH01. The sequence continues at coordinate 269 of JACOSH010000502.1, read as the reverse complement.
CCGCGCCGCGCGAACAACACGTTGCGGTGACCATTGGGGAAAGGCAGACTGCGCTCGTAAGAATAGAGCGGTGCGAACTTCCCCTGGATCGTAAACAGGTCCACCGCCTTCTGGATCCGGAACCAGTTGTAAGGGATCGACTGCCCGGCCTGGTGATCGCACACGCCCAGGAAATCCAGGCTGGCGGCGTCCAGCGCGTAACGGTAGGCGTCGTCGAGCGAGCCGTCGCGGTTGCCGTCCCAGGAGATGTCGGTGTGGCGGTGAATGTC
>JACOSH010000111.1 GCA_016178945.1 Acidobacteriota bacterium | reverse complement strand
GAACCGGCGCGCGGCGCGCGGCTGGCGCCCTAAGTCGCCGATGCGCGCCCCGATCTCCACGTGCATGTTCTGGTGCCGGTCCAGCCATTCGGAGACCAGGCCGAGGTTCTCGGAATTGGCCACGTGCAAGGCGACGAACTGAGTTCGTGGATGGCGCGCGATCACGCGCAAGCGCGCTTCCTGCAATTCGCGATCGCCGGGGTAGTCCTTGCCGTGGAAGGACCAGTCGGGATGCGCGTGCAACTCCTCATAGCGCTCGTTGAAGCGGTCGATGGGGAGGAAGAACGCCTCCGGGTCCGAGGTATGGATAGCCACCGGCAGGCCCAGCGCGCCGGCCGCCTCCCACATCGGGTCGAAGCGCGGATCGTCGATCTTGACCAGCTTGCCGGTGCGGGGCGGCTCGCGCAGCACCAGTCCGAGCGACTTGAGGACTTTGATGCCCCTAGCCCCGGCCTGCTTGGCGCGCGCGATCTCATCGGCCTGAAACTTCGGATAGCCGGGCTCGGAGAGCTTCGCGTACCACGGTTCAGTGAACACCGCGAAGCGGTCCGGATGGGGCGCGTGCCAGTAAGCCAGAGTCTCGTCGAGCCCCGGTCCGAATCCGCCCGTGAGGTTGACCATGATTCGGATGTTCTTCCGGTCCATCACCGGAAGGACCTCTTCCGGCCGGGCGTTGTGGCGCGGCTTCGCGCCTCCGCCCCAGGAGAGATGGGTGTGAAAATCGATCACGGGAAAGCGAGCGCGCGGAACGGGTGTCTCTTTCACGTGCAGCATGCTCTTCGGCTGGTACTCCGGCAGCGGAATCGACCGGCGCTCCTGCGCCCACGCCACTCCGCCCGCCAGGGCCGCCAGCAGCTCTCTTCGAGTGAGTTCCGGCATGACTCTGCTATTCTACATCCCATGCCCACCCTGCTCGCCTTGGGCGCGCACTACGACGACTGCGTCTTCGGCATTCCCGGCCTCATGCTCCAGGCGGTGCGCAAGCACTATCGCGTCGTCATCGTGGCCATGATCGGCGACTATTCGAACTGGGCGCCGATCGGCGGCCGCCAGAAAGAATTGATCGAGGGAACTACCGCGATCTCGAAGGAGTACGGCGCCGAGATGCGCTATCTGAGCTTCAAGTCGCACCTGTTCGACGTGAACACCGGTACCAAGCTGGCCGTGGCCGAAGTGGTGGCAGATGTACAGCCGGACATCGCGTTCCTGCTGTGGCGCGGAGACCGCCATGACGATCATGGCGTCGCCTCCCAGTTGAGCGAGATCGCGGTGCAGTTCGCGAGCCCCATCCTGGAGAAGCGCCCCGTGCGATCGCCCGCGCACGTCTACTGGTACGACAACGGGCCGCGCCATACCCTGGGCTTCGAGCCCGACACGTTCGTGGATGTCACCGCCGAATGGCCGCGCGCCATCGACTGGCTGGGACGCTTCATGGCGCTGGTGCGCAACGAGCCCTACTCGCCCTCCCAGCGCGACAGCGCCCAGCAGATGAAGGAAGCCCTGGCCGCCTACCGCGGCAAGACCTGCGGCGTGCGGTATGCCGAGGCGCTGCGGGCGCTGAACCCGCATCCCAGGGATATCCTGTGACATAGCGGTCAGCGCACAGCGGTCAGCGCTCAGCGGAACGCCGTGCCGGCGGCTGATCGCTGACGGCTGACCGCTTGCGGCGACTTTGAACTACCGCGCCCAGGACGCCACAGTGCGGAGCTCCAGGATCAGCGAATCCAGCGCGATGGTCTTCTGGATATTCCTGCGCAGCAGATCGGCCAGCTCGTCGGTCTTCTGTACGGCTTTCCGCAGCCAGGCCGGCGACACCTGGCCCGCCACTTGTCCCAGGGGCTGGCGCAAGTCCCGGTTTCGGATCTCGCCTCCTCCCTCCCGCAACAGCAGCACGTCCCGCAGCAGCATGTACAGGACTTTCAAGTACAGCTCCAGCTTGTCGTTCTTGGCGCGGCCAATCGTCTCGGAGTGCCGCAGCCAGGCGCCGAAAGGCGCGATTCCCGAGGCGGCCTGAACCAGCGACAGCATGGCCGCGCGCCGCCGGTCGTACACTTCCAGATCGAGCGACACCGCCAGCCCCGGACTGCCCTCGGCCAGCGCGATACGCCGCTCCGGCTGATCCAGGCCCCGCGCCGCGGCGAAGGCCTGCATTTCCTGATCGCCCAGCGGGCTGAAGTGGAACGGCAGCGCGCGCGACCGGATGGTCGGCAGCAGATCGTAGGCGTTTTCCGCGGTCAGGATCAGGACCAGGTGCGGCGGCGGCTCCTCCAGCGTCTTGAGCAGCGAGTTGGCGGCCTGCTCGTTGGCGCGGTCGACGTGGTCGACCAGGAAGACGCGCCACTGGCCCCGCGAGGGCTTGAACGGCGCCCGTTCCTTCAGCAGCCGCATCTGCTCAATCGAGATCTGCCGCAGCGGGCCGTCCGGCGCGAAGGTCACGAAATCCGGGTGCGAAGCGAACAGCAGCGGATCCTTGTTGCGCTTGTCGGCCGGCCAGCGCTCGCGCCCGGCCACGATCTCCAGGTTGGCCGGCAGGCTCAGATCGTCCAGCTCGATCTTCTCCGGACGCCCCAGGAGCCGCGCCGCAAACCGCCGCGCCAGCGTCGCCTTGCCCAGGCCCTCGGATCCGGCCAGCAGCAGCGTCTGGGCCACGCGCCGGCGCTGGATCATGTCGTCGAGGGCGGCGCCGATGCGCGGGTTGCCCCAGAAGTTCTCAAACATGCGGCGACACCACCTCCCAGACGCGGCGCGCCACCTCCTCGATCGAAGCGCGCCCGTCGATGGTCCGGATGCGCGCCGGCTCGCGCGCCGCCAGCTCCAGGTAGGCCCCGCGGACTCGGGCGTGGAACTCCACGCGCTGCTGCTCCATGCGGTCGGCCTGTTTGCGCCCGCGAGTGCGCGCCAGGCTGGTCTCCAGATCGATATCGATCAGGATCGTCAGGTCCGGATCCAGGCCGCGGCAGGCGACCTGGTGCATCGCGCTCACGGTCCCGGCGCCGAGCCCGCGTCCCGAGCCCTGATAAGCCAGCGTGGAGTCGGTGAAGCGGTCCGAGAGCACGATTTCGTTCCGATCGAGCGCCGGCCGGATCAGCTCGTCGACGTTCTGTGCGCGGCAGGCGAAGTAGAGCAGCATCTCGGCGGTGGGCGACAGCGCGTGATTCGCCGCGTCCAGCAGGATGCGGCGGATCTGCCGGCCGATGGCCGTCCCGCCGGGCTCGGACGATTCCACCACGTTGCGCCCGGCCTTGCGCAGCCGCGTGCCCAGCAGCCGCATCTGCGTCGACTTGCCGCAACCGTCCATCCCTTCAAACGTGATGAACAGTCCCACTACAGCGTGATCGCCTTCCCCTGACGCATGGCCTGGTTGGCCAGGTGCGAGGTGCGGGCGGCCTCTACGCCGGCGCGCACGTGCGCGTTGGGCAGCGCACGGCTGCGCACGCAGTCCAGCCAGTTCCGCAGGTTGGTGCGCGTCCCGTCGCCCGTGCTCTTCGCCATCACGGCCGGCTCGGGCATCACGGTCAGTTCCTGGCGCACCACGCCCTCCGGCCAGATCGCGAAGCCATCGCGGGTGAGCTTCATCATCCCCTCCGAGCCGCGAAACAGGATGCCGCCGCCTTCCAGCGACCCGTTCATCGTGCCGTAGTAGACCGCCGTGTAATTGTTGGGAAACTGGATCGAGGCGTTCACCGTGTCCGGGCACTCCATCCATTTCACGGCGTGGGTGGCGCCCGACGCGGTCACCTGCTTGGGCGAGGGGCTATTCATGTACCACTGGATCACGTCGATCCAGTGCGTCATCAGGTCGGTGAAGATGCCGCCGCCGAAGTCCCAGAAGAATCGCCAGCGGCGATACTTGGTCACGTCGAAGGGCTGCTCGCGCGCCGCCCCCAGCCACGCCTTCCAGTCCAGCTTGGCCGGGTCGATTTCCGTGCTTCCCCGGGGCGGGAGCAGGTAGTTCTGATACCAGTAGCACTGCACCAGCGTGATCTGGCCGAGGCGGCCCTGTTCGATCATCTGCCTGGCCATCAGGAAGTGATCCCAACTGCGCTGCTGCGTGCCGGTGGCCACCACTTGCTTGGACCGCTCGACGCCGGCGATCAACTTGTCGCCCTCGGCAATCTCGTGCGTGACCGGCTTCTCCACGTAGACGTCCTTGCCCGCGGCCACCGCATCCAGCGTCATGGGCACATGCCAGTGGTCGGGAGAGCCGATGATCACCGCGTCGATGTCGGCGCGGTCGAGCACGGCGCGATAGTCGGCCGCCGGCTTGCACTGCGGTCCCATCTTGGCCGCCGCCTCCAGCCGGCGCGGCTCATAGACATCGCAGGCCGCGGCCATTTCGGTTCCGTCCATGGCCTTAGTCAATCCGGCCAGATACATACACCGCCCGCCCGTGCCGATCAGGCCGATCCGAATCCGATCGTTGGCGCCCAGCACGCGGCCGGCGCCGGCCGCCGCGGCCGCAGTCAGAAAATGGCGACGTTCCATGCAGTCATTTTACCTGTAACCGGTCCTCCACCGTCATCTTCTCGCCGATGATCCGGACCACCAGTCGCGGCACATTCTTTCCCTCTGACCGCAGAAACGCCATCACCTCCCGCGGCCGCGCCACGTAGGCCTCCTTCAGCAGCCACCCCACGGCCTTGCGCACCAGGTCGTCGGTGTCGGGCAGCATCCGGCGCGCGACCTCCAGGATCAGCCCGGTGCAGCGTCCCCGCCGCGCCTCGTGCACCAGCGCCACAGCCGCCGCGCGCCGCTTCCAACGATTTCGCGACGCGGTCCACGGCGGCAGCAGCCGGGCGAGTTCCGGCTGGTTGGCGATCGCCGCCGAAAGCAGGTAGTGGGCGATGCCGTCGCACCAACCCCAATTGTCGACGTAGCGCTCCACCCATCTCGCAAACAGGCGGAACTCACAGGCCGCGCATTGCTTCCTTCCTCGTTCAGGCCGCTCTTGAGCAGCTCCGTGCACAGCGTATTCCGCCGGGCCGGCGGCCACTGCTTGACCTCCCGGTAGGCCTCGCCGGCCATTCGTCGCAAATCCGCCGAGGGCACGCCCTGCGACCGCAGCGGTTCTTTGGAGAAGCTCTGGGCTGTCCGCGCGAAGCCCGGGTCGGCGCGCCGGGCCAGACCGGCGCGCAGCTCGGCGGCTCGCTCAGCGCGATCCGGGTTGCGCGCGGTTCCGCTTCTCCCCACAACCAGACTTGAAGAGCCGCGTCCGGCCGTGGCGGCGCGGGCAGTGAAAGGCGCAGCACCTGCTTGGGCCCTTCGCCGGCAATCGAAGCCGGCAGGCCGGCCACAGCCACGGCCGTCTGCGCGTCCCACCCGAGTTTCTCGATCACCTCCAGACTGCTTCCCCGCAGCACCGTGCCGTTGAAGCTCTCCAGGTGCGGGAGGCGAACCACGCGCCCCAATGCAAACCTCTCGGAGACACCGGCGGAATCGCTCACGATCGCTCCGAAGACAGCGCATCCCGAAGGCCCCACCGCGCCGGCATCGAACGAAAGAAACCACCCGTCCGTCCCGATCCGCTCGAGCTGGCCGCCTGCCAGGCGCTCTCCCAAACGCAGCGACAGGGACCTCGGACGCCCCTGGCAGGCCAGATCCACGTGCTGGGCGTCTCCGGGATGTTCCAGATGCAGCGCGAAACCCGTGTACGAACCGGCGGGGATCTCGCCCTCCCGCAGGGCGACGCCCAGTTCCTCGGGCAGGGCCGCAGTGCCGGTCCGGACACGCGGGCGTGGCGGCGTCACCAGCAGAGCCTGTTCCACGCGAATCGCCGCTTCCACGCCTTCCACTTTGAGCAGGAACGCCAGAAGATCGCCCGGCTTCAGACCCTCGCGGAGCCTTACCACGGCCCTCTTTCCGCCCTCCTGGACCTGGACATCGGCCCGGTCGCACTCGATGCGCTGGATGCGGCCCAGACCGGTCCCCTCGATCGCCACGCTCTGGTCGCGTTCTCCCAGGTGGACGCGGCGCGGCAAGCCCTCCAGTTTCGGATGCGGGGGCAGAATGCGCAGCGGGATCTCCGCGCTCGACCCGCCTGCCTGGAGCAGCGCGAGCTTGTATTCGCCCGCCGCCAGGCCGCGCGTGTCGAGCTCGAAGTACACGGTGTCCTGCGGGCCGGCGCGCTTGCCCACCGGCAAGGTGAAATCGAGCTCGACCGGCTTCGCCCGGCCCTCCCCGCCGCCTTGCAGCGTGATCTTTTCGAGGAACTCGAAGTCGGGTCCCTCTAGCTTCACCGGAACCCACCCGCTGTTCTCGATAAGACGGTCCTGCGAGGAGGGCGCCAACTTGGCCGTCTTCAGACCGCCGGGAGGACGGATTTCGAGCGAACCGCCGGCCTCGACCGCGTCCCAGTCCCACTTGCCGGTCAGCTTGTACGCGCCTGGCGCAATCCTGGACTTGCGCAGATCCAGCTCCAGGGTGCGAGCCAGGGGAGAGACCGCCACGCTGGCGGGCGAGGCCGCGCCGCCCGCAACCGGCGCCAGCGCCCAGTCGCGCACGTGGTCGAGTATGTCCCAGTCGGACACCGCGCGCGGCTTGATCGGGATGAGCGACTTCACTCCCGCCGGCACGTGCGTCTCGGCCGGCAGCGCGACCGCCGGCGCCGCTCGATCCAGAACGCGGTGCGCCCACAGGTACGCGACCTTGGTGCGCGACCTCGGCTGCCTGCGTTTGCCGCACAGCATCAGCGCTCCGCCGTCGCCGTGCTGCGCGAATACGGAGCGCAGCTCGGTCTCCGGCATCAGGAACCCTTTCACGCCGGGGAGAATCCCTCCGCCAGGCACCACCGCGCCGGCGTTGTCGAAGAAGCCGTCCGCCGCCTTGCCCATCAGCGTCGCGGGCGGCGCGCGGCGTCCCACAGCCAGCGGATTGAACGTGGACAGCGCCGGGTTTTGGGCGCGCAGAAGCGCCAGCAGCGCCTGTTCCACCGGAGAATTGCCCAGCCGGGCTTCCAGTTCGCCGGCCGCCTCGGGCGTCTCATCGAAGGCCACCAGGGTCTGGATGGTGCTCTCCAGTTGCTCGGTCTGATCGGCGTAGCCGGCCACCTGCGAGATCAGGTCCTCATCGCGCATCACCACGTTGGTGATCTTCTTCTCGTCCAGTCCCGCCGGGCCGAACACCAGCATCAGCACGGAAACGCGATGCGGGATGGTCCACTCGGCGGGATTGGCCGCCGGTTGCAAATCCAGGATGGTCAGCGGGGACGTGCCGGTGATCTCTCCTTCGGCCGGCGCCAGCACCAGCGCCACGCGCGCCTCCCGCCGGATGTCGGCTGGAAGTTGGACCGGTTTGTAGGAGACCTTATATCCCTGCCTGAGGATGTTGATTCGCGCCGCGGGCAGGGCCTCGCCGGCCGGGCCGCGGACCTGCAGTTGAAACGTACCCAGCGCGGTCGAGCCCGGCACGCAGGATCGAGGCGCCGCGCCACTCAGAACGCCCAGACACCAGAGTCCCAGCACCAGCGGGCATAATCGCGTCATTCTTCCAGCATGCACCAAAAACCGGACAGCGGCGCGACGCCAGTTCAGGCCGCCGGAACCGCCGCCGCTCCGTCCGAGCCTGGAAACGATCCGCGCGACGCAAACACCAGACCCGTGGAGCCCGCGAACTGCTGGGAGTCGATCGCGAACCCCGCGTCGCGCAGCAGCGCGATGGTTTGGTCGTGCCTTTCCCGCCCGTGAGTCTCCAGGATCACTTGCGCCGTCCGAGGCAGGGTCTCGCGGGCGCCCTGCAGAATCTCGACTTCCATGCCTTCCGCGTCGATCTTGAGGAGCGCCACCTCATCCAGGCCTCGGGCGCGAGAAAAATCGTCCAGCGTGACCACCTCAAACTGCTCGGTGTGCGTCTTCCACTGGGTCGGAATACAGGAAGCGATGACGTGGTCCGCGTCGACCTGCAGCGCGATCCGGCCCGGCCGGGCGCCGACGGCAACCGCGTGCACCTCCGCGCTGGGGCAGCTACTCTGAATCAGTTCCGCGCACTCGGGCACCGGCTCGAAGCAATGGATTGGGCGGCCAGGGTTGTAACGGGAGAACCAAACGCTAGCCATGCCAATGTTGGCGCCTACATCCAGTATCGCGCCGCGTTGCGGCAATTGCCTCACCCGGTACTCGCCCTGGCACACCACTTTCACAAGGTTCGTAATGTCGCCGAAATTGTCGCGGAAGAAGAGCCGGCCAAATCGGGTCCGCAACGAGTACACGTTTCTGGGATAGTACCGGCCCAGACCCAATCGGACACGGATATTCTTGGTCGCGTGCCAGAGAATCGACCACGCGGCGCCGGGGCTGCTCCCAAGGCGCAAGGCGCACAGTACGTATGTGATCAACCGCTTAGCTTGCGTTAACATTGGCTCCTCAAGACAAACCAGGTTGTGGCCCTCGCTTTCAACGACTACAACAAATCGTACAGGACCGCCGACTCGCCTTTTTCTTTGATCAGCTTCTCGACGTACTTCACGATCAGATCGCGCCGTCCCATCACCGCGTCGATCTCCATGCCGGTCAGCCAGGGCTTCAGACGCTCTTTGACCACGTTCTTGTCCAAGGCGCGCAGCCGCTCCAGCAGCTTGCGGTCGCACTTCACCAGGTTGGCCTGATTCTGCAGCGCCTTCTGCATGCGGAACGCTCGGGTATGGTCGATCATCCAGATCTTCCAGTCCTTGTCGATGACCAGGTTGCCCAGGTTGCGGTCGGTGTTGTAGATCAACTGGTCGAACACCCGGACGATGTACATCTGCAGGTTCCACTTGTCCTGGTCGGGCGGCTCGATCTTTTTCTTGGTGCGCTCCAGTTCGGTCATCTGCGTGTCGTCCACCCACCAGGTGACGGCCGCGGACTGGCCGGCCACCTTGCGCTCCACCGAAGGGGGCGTCATGTTGAGCTGCAGGATCTTATCCAGCTCGTAGGCGGCGATGTTGAACTGGTACTTGTCGCGGAAGTTGATCTCTTTGCCCCGGGTCCCTTCAAACTCCGCTTTGGAGATATTGACGGTCTGGATATGGGCGTCGTGTTTGAGCTTCCCGTCCTCGGACTGGAGGACGGCTTTCTTGGAATTGGTCACGCCGATGGACAGTTCTTTGGTTTCCAGGACCTTGGCGCTCTTCAGGAAATTCTCCATCTCCTCGTGGCTGAGGCCGGGACCGGAATAGGCCGCCAGCGTCGCGGCCAGACCCGCTAACAGGATTCTTCTTGACATTGGTGATTACAGCCTCCCGGCGTGTGATTATAGCAACCGCCAGCCTGACTAACAAGGCAGGACGACGCTGACGGTGGTCCCCTTGCCCTGCTCGCTCTGAATCTGGATCTCGCCGCCCTGCTCGCGGACCACCTGGCGGGCGTGGACCAGCGCGACGGTGGCTCTTCAGGGCGGTCCGGCCCAGCCGGACCGCCCTTTTTCTTTTCCCTTTGTGCTGCGTCCCGAAAGCCCCAAATGCTCCCATGATTCCGTCGCATCCGGCCTCCTCCTTATAAACATCCATTCCGTTCAAAGTGTACAATCCTATCCGCGTGAGCCAGTGGCATGCGCGAAGAAGACATCCAAGCCGGCGGAGATCGATTTCCCTGGCGCGCCGATCCGTAATTGAGGCTGGACGCAGCATCGAATGGCTGTTTGCGAACTGACGCGGCGGCAGGAGCGATGCGGTGAAATTCGCGGCGTTTGCCGGGCAGAAATATTTGAATCTCGAAACGTCCAAGAAAAGCGGCGACGGCGTGAAGACGCCGGTGTGGTTTGCGGCGGAGCCTTCGGTGAGGCTCGAATCGAGCGAAGCGAAGTTGTACGTGTACACGATCGGTGTTTCCGGAAAAGTAAAACGCATCCGCAACAACCCGCGCGTGAAAGTTGCGCCCTGCAACATGCGCGGGGAGGTGCGCGGCGAATGGGTGGAAGCGCGCGCCGAGATTGTGACCGGAGCCGAAGCGGAGCACGGGATGCGGCTGCTGAACAAAAAGTATGTGCCGTGGAAGCAGTTGCTGGATTTCTTTGCGATGTCCCGGAAGCGCGAACGGACGGTTTTTGTGATCCGGCCGGCGGGAGGAAGAAGTTGACAGTCGACAGTTGAAAGTCGAGAGCAAGAAGAATGAGATCTCTTCTGGCTGGGTCGAAATCTCCGGCCGGCGGTAGACAAAGTAACGGTGTCGAGAGGTAACGACGTAACGAGGCAGGGGCGAAAAGAAAGGCATGGAGCAGTTCCAGAATGGGAAGAGTTGGGCCACACCCCCGGTGTTTTCGTATGAGTGGCAAACAAAGGACTTACAGGCGTGAAGTCTGTAAGAGTGGCAAGGAAAAGACTTAAAGTGGTTGTGTTTTCAGCGAGTTGCGGATGGTTCGTATGAGTGGCAAACAAAGGACTTATCCATCGTCCCTCAGGGTAAACGGGCGCGGTCTGACTCCTAAGGAGTAGCCGGCCTGGATAGGAAAATACTGCAGGAGTTAGAAGGACCGCTTGGCGGGAGGCCATGGGTGGGGGAAGCGCGGAAGAATCGCGCTGACGCAACAAAAGTATTATAGCATATCGGTACCTGTTGTCAAGTAATTACTCGTAAGTTGTTTGTCTGCTGCGGGATAGCAAGGAGGCTCTGCTCGGGTCGGTACTGGAGAAGCGGAAGCAGGGTTGCGATGCGGGAGAAGAACCCGCGCCCCTTCGAGCGGCACCCGGTCTGGTAATGTATAGGATATGCGGTACCTGGTGCGAGCGCGGGTGAAAGAGGGCTGCCAGCGAGGGCTGCTGGAAGCGATTGAGCGAGGCACGTTGGGCGAAGGGTCGGTCGCGGGGGACGAATACCTGCGGAACATGAATGAGGCGTGGGTTTGTCCGGGCCAGACGGTGCGCTGGGTGGAGGTCTGCTACTGCCCCACGCCGCTCCTGGAAGAGCGTCCTTACTGGGAGGAGTATTTTGAGCTAGTTAAAGTGCAGGGCGCGCACGACCGCCGCAAATGCCGTGACCACAACGGCTCCGAGCCCTGGGCCTGCGGCGATTGCGACTGCACCGCGCGGCTCGAAGAAAAGCTGAAGAACACAGGCAAGCCATTCCAGGAACTGTTGCAGAGTTCTTTTGACGATTCCACGCCGTAGCACAAGATAGAGTGGAAAGCACCCGTGGAATTTCCCACCCTTCGACTCCGTCGAGGGATGGGGCACCCGGCGTGCTGTTTCCCCTTCGGTTAGATTCCCGATTACTTAATACGGCCGATTGAAATCATGAGAGTCGGATGCGAAAATCGCTGAGCCATTGATTGATTAAAGAGAACGACCTGCCGCGCGGCTCGGGATCTTCACCAGGGATGAACGTTTGAATGGCGTAGAGATTCTCCGGAGTTGAAACCAGCACGAGCTCCTGCCTCAGGTAATACAAAGGATAGGATTTTCCGCCGATCACTGCGTCTTTGAGAGTGATCACGGTCTGGCTGTACAAAGCATTTCCTACTTTTTGCGTTTCAATCAGGTTGAAGGCTGTTTTTGATGAGGAGAGACCCATTTGCATTTGAGCCATTAATTTTGTGGTGAAAAACGCACCTACGATGTCGCCTCTGAATACCTGTTCGAGCTTGGCAGCAAACGCCTCAGCTGAGTCTTCTTCCGACAAAGAAATCTTCGGTGCTTTTTCGTTTTCGCCCTCGTCTGCCGCCATGGAAGCACCTAGCCCAAGGATGGTCTTGAGTTTGCTCATCGGGATCTTTTCAACGGTAATGTACGGAAACACAGAAGTAAAAATGTCGCTTCCTTTGATATTTTGGACTGTCCTTGCCTTCCACAGGTGAAGCGGGACGAGATTGTTCAATTGCTTGACCTGTTGTGGAAGTTGCGCAGATTGAATCCCAGTCAAGAGAGTAAGTAGTTCCAACTCGGTCGTAGTTGAGTATTCCAAATCGGGGTTACTGGATTCTGCATAGAATTGGTCTTCGGAGAAAAACCTGGCTTTTTGAGATACACCGGGAGTTTCACCGGCTGAATACATCACTTTTCTGAGGTCAAGGTATTCACCTCCTGAAATACCGCGTTTTATAGAGGCTAATTTCGAGTTTAGGTCGTCCAGCCGCGCCTCGCACTTCGCCTTCTCCAGATCCGCCTGCTGCTTATAAAAGAATTGCTGCACACCCGCTGCAATTCCAACAGAGGCTACGACGCAGCCGATCAGAACGATGAATGCGTTCTGTTCAATGGTCTTCTTCAAATTGGGCATGGTTCTATCACCCCGGCTATGATTGCGATAGTGTAATCTATTGTTATCTCGATTTGCAGATTTACGGGGCCCCTTGTCTATTCAAGACTGATAGGGCCCAAACGTCTCTCACTTTTGTATCAAGGGTGTCACAACTCCTCAGGGGCTAAAGCCCAGGTTTATGGCGTTGCGCCTATGTCGGACCCAAAGGTCCGACCCACAAAGCGGGCGGGGCAAGCCCCGCCCCTACAAAAGACGAAGATGGCGGTCTAAAGACCGCCGCTACAAAAACGAAGAGAGATTTCTCGCTGAGCTCGGCACTTAGGGAACGGCACGCGGCAAAAGGCGCTGGGAATCCTTGAAATGCACGGCAGGATTGGGCAGGATTTGGCTCACCAAGCGAGGTGACCCATGGCGTGCAATCCCGAAGCGTTGAAGCATGTACCGCTGTTTGCCCTGCTCGACGAGGAAGAAACCGCGGTCCTGGCCGGACAAGTGGAACTCAAGAAATTCGCGCCGCGGCAGCGCATCTACAAGATGGGCGACGCGAGCGGGCAGGCCTACGTGATGGTCTCCGGCAAGGTGCGCGTCACCACCCTGGACCAGGACCAACAGGAAGTGATTGTCGATGAGCCGACGCACGGTGAATTCTTTGGCTTCGCTTCCATGCTGGAGCAGACCCCGCATCAGACCAGCGCGATTGCCCTCGAAGAAACGGAGTGCATCGAGGTAAACCGGCAGGACATCGCCGTTCTGTTGCAGCGCAAGCCGCTTGCGGGTATGGACATGCTGGCGGTGCTCGGCCGCCAGTTCCACGCGTCGCAACAACTCGTTCGGGTTCGCGCCAGTCGCAATCCCAACGAGGTCATCGAGAAGGAAGCAACCCTCGGAGAACGCTTGGCCGACTCGGTGGCCCGTTTGGGCGGCTCCTGGGCCTTCATCATTGTGTTTCTGGTTCTCTCGACGATCTACGTGGGCGCCAACGTTTTTCTACGGCGGTCAGCTTGGGACCCCTACCCCTTCATCCTTCTCAATCTGTTCCTCTCGATGCTCGCGGCAATTCAAGCGCCGGTGATTATGATGAGCCAGAATCGCCAGGACACGAAAGATCGCTTGCGCAGCGAACTGGACTTTGACGTGAACCGACGGGCGGAATCCGAAATTCACGGACTGGCGCGCAAGCTAAATCTGCTTGGCGACCAAATCGCCGACGTCGAAGATCTTCTGCGGCAAAAATTGTCCTAGACGAGAGCAGCGGGTGCAAGCGAAGGAGCCTCAGGCCTGCCGACCGGGTCGGGACAGGTTCCGGCTTGAGCTACGGGGCTGCGGAAGCAGGCTGCCCGGTGGCGGCGAGGGCGATAAGAGATTGCGTGTAGGGGGCGCGGGCGACGCCGCGTTCGGTGAAGATGGCGGCGATGTAGCGCGCGGGAGTGACATCGAAGGCGGGATGGGCGGCGTGGACGTCAGGAGCGATGCGCACGCCCTGGAGATGGGTGACTTCGGCGGCGGAGCGCTCCTCAATGGGAATGTGGTCGCCATCGGGGATGGAGAGATCGAAGGTGGAGACGGGCGCGGCGATGTAGAAAGGGACGTTGTTTTCCTTGGCGAGGACAGCGATCTGGTAGGTGCCGATTTTGTTGGCGGTGTCGCCGTTGGCGGCAATGCGGTCCGCGCCGGTGACGATGGCGCCGACTTTGCCGGACTTGAGGAAGTGGCCGACCATGTTGTCGGTGATGAGCGTGAGCGGGATGCCGCCTTTGTGGAGTTCCCAGGCGGTGAGGCGCGCGCCTTGCAGGTACGGGCGGGTTTCGGGAACGAGGACGTGGAGCTTGCGGCCCTGCTCGAAGGCGACGCGGATGACGCCGAGGTCGGTGCCGATTCCGCCGGTGGCAAGCGCGCCGGCGTTGCATTGGGTCATGACCTGGCCTTCGCGGGGCATGAACTCGGCGCCGAAGCGGCCGATGGCTTCGTCGGTGGCGCGCTTTTCGAGATGGACTTGCTGGGCTTCTTCGATCATGCCCTGTTTGATTTTGGCGAGTTCGGAAGTTTGCGCGGTGAGTTCGGAGAAGCGGCGCTTCATGCGCTCGAGGGCCCAGAAGAGATCGACGGCGGTGGGGCGGGTTTTCGCGAGAGTGCCGCAGATTTCTTGGAACTCGGTGCGCAGGGCTTCGACCGATTTTGCAGGAGAATGCAAGACGCCCAGCGCGGCGCCCATCGCGGCGGCGACGCCGATGGCCGGCGCGCCACGGATGACCATTTCGCGGATGGCTTTGGCGACTTCGCGGTAGTCGGTGTAGGTGTAGGAGATTTCCTCGGCGGGCAGGCGGCGCTGGTCAAGCATGACGACGCCGCGGTCGGTCCATTCGATGGGTTGGGCTACGTACATCCTCTTCCTCAATTCAATTCGCGCGGCGAGTTGGAAATCCCAAGCAGATTCCTCGACTGCGCTCGGAATGACAGCATAAGCAGCGGCAGCATTCTTAAGACAATTCCATTGTAACGAAGGCCGCGCAGGAAGACGAATGGGTCAGTGACTCGGAGGCATGTGGGTGAAGCCCTTCGTGAAGATGATGGTAGTGAAAGCGATCATGGAATTGTAGCCGAGGTGAAGAAGGAAACTGGCGACGACCGTGCCAGTCCAGGCGCGGGCGAAGGTAAAGATGACGCCGACGAGGGTCAGGAGGCCGACGAGGCCCCAGGTCCAGCCGAGCTGCGCGCCGTGCATCAGGCCGAACAAGATTCCGGTGAGGAAGATTCCAACGAAAGTGCCGAAGTGAATGGCACGAAGCGGATCGGCGCCGGCGCTTTGGGCGAGGCCGGAAAACTTGCTGGCAAAGAGAGGATAAAGATAACCGCGAAAGACGGTTTCTTC
>JACOSH010000110.1 GCA_016178945.1 Acidobacteriota bacterium | reverse complement strand
GGAGAGTCCGGCCCGAACGAGCGGGTCAGGATGGCCAGGGAGCGTTGCAGCAGCGGTTCGCCCTCGGCGGCGCGTCCCTCGGCCATGAGGATGTGGGCCAGGTTGCTCAAGGTCGTGCCGACGCTGGCGTCATCCGGACCGAGAGCTTTCTCCCCGGCTTCGAGCGCCTGGCGCGCGGTCCGCTCGGCGTCGCTGAAGCGCTGCTCCTGGAAATAGACCGCCGCCAGGTTGTTCAGACAAGAGGCCAGGACCGCGTCGGGAGCCGAGCCCTGCTTGACGCGGATGGCCACGGCGCGTTCGAGGAGCCTCCTCGACTCGGGGTAGCGCTTCTGGGCCGCCAACAGCTCTCCCAGACGCTGCATGGCCCCCGCGGCGCCGGGATGGTCCGTGCCGCCATGAGCTTCCCATATGGCCAGTGCCCGCCGGTGGTATTGCTCGGCCGCGGCGGCGCGTCCCTCGTCTTGGAAAACGTTGGCGAGGTTGACCAGGCTGGCCGCCACGCTGGGATGGTCCGGGCCAAAGTGTTTCTCGCGCAAATCGAGCACCCGGCGCAGAGACGTTTCAGCCTTTCCATATTGACGTTGGAGGGAGTAGTGGCGGCCCAGCGAGTCCAGGATCTCGGCGGCTTGGAGACTTTGCGGGCCGGAGGTTTTTTCGGCGACCGACAGCGCGCGTTCCAGCAGCGGCCGCGCCTCGTCGTACTTGCTCTGGCCATGGAGACTGGCCGCCAGATGGTCGAGCACGAAAGCGATCTTGGGATGGTCCGGACCTAGGGCCGTCTCCCAGGCCTCCAGCGCCTGGCGGAACCAGGGCTCGGCATCGGCAAACCGCGCTTGCGTCAGGTAGAGGCGTCCCAGATTGTTCCGGGCGGAGGCGATCTCGGTGGGCTCCCCGCCGTGCGCGCCTTCCAGGATGGACAGGGCGCGGCGCAACAGGCCTTCGGCCTCGCTGTACTGGCGCTGGTTCATGCGCACCTCGCCTAGACTCACCAGCACGGCGGCGAACCGGGGATGGTGGGGACCAAGCTGTTTCCCGGCGATGGAGAGCGCCCGCTGATGAAGAGTTTCCGACGCGGTCAGATCGCCCCGCCGGTTGTAGAGCACGGCCAGGCCATGGAGCGCGCCGCCTACGCGGGCGTGATCGGGGCCGAGCGATCGCTCGTAGATGGCGATGGCCCGGCGGTAGAGCGCTTCCGCTTCCTGGTCACGCCCGCGGATGGACTCCAGGTCGGCCAGATTGGACAGCGAAGCGCCCACTTCCGGGTGGTCCGGGCCAAGGGCTTGCTCTTTCACGGCGAGCGCCTGGCGATGGAGCGCCTCGGCGCCCGAATAATCGCCGCGCAATTGGGCGAGCTCCGCGAGATTGTTGAGACAGACGCCCGTGGATACGTGATCCGCGCCCAGCTTGGTCCGGCGGATTTCGAGCGCCCGGCGATAAGCGCGTTCGGCCTCGGTGTAGCGGCCCTGGTTGCGCAGCAACACGCCAAGATTGTTCAGCACGCCGGCGAGATCGGGGTGATCCGGCCCGACGGCCTGTTCCCGGCTGGCCAGCGCTTCGCGAAACAGCGGCTCGGCCTCACCGAACCGCGCCATCGCCAGATACAACTCGCCGAGATTGTTGCGGCTGGCCGCCAGGTCGGCGTGCAGGCGGCCCAGAGCCCGTTCCCGGATCTGGATGGCCTGCTTGAACAACGCCTCGGCCTCGGCGTGACGACCCAGCGCCCGGGCGACGGCGGCCAGGTTATTGTAGCAGGCGCCCAAGTCCGGACTGGCCGGCCCCAGGCTCTGCTCCCACACCGCCGCCGCCTTGCGATACAGGGGCTCGGCTTCGGCATACCGGCCCTGGTCGTGGTAAAGGGTGGCGAGGTTGTTCCAGGTCTGCGCCAAGCGGGGATCATCGGCCCGGAACCTATCGGCCTCCGCGGCCGCCGCCAGATAGGCTTTCTCGGCCTCCTGCAGGGAGCCTCGGGCGCGCAGCCTGGCCCCTTCCCCCAGCTTCCGCTCCCAGAGATCCTGTCCGGCGGCCGGACGGCTCAGCGCCCCCAGCAGACAAATACACCCTGTCAACAATAGCGTCCCGCGTGACATCTTCCCTCCTCGGGGATCCGAGCCCAACTCCGTCCGGGACCACCGGCGCCGGGCCTTGCACTTCTGACGATCCAGTTTCCGATCTGTTAGCCGGATACGCAGCCGCGGGGGGAGAAGTTCCCGGATTGCGGCCTTAGGTCCTGCTATATTCAGAGAGCATGCACGCTTCGGATCTGGAGACCCCCGCGCTGCTCATCGATCTGGATATCTTTGAGCGCAATCTGCGCCGTGTCGCCGGCTACGCCAAAGAGAACGACCTCCGGCTGCGCCCCCACACCAAGACCCACAAAGTGCCGGCCGTCGGCAAGCGGCAATTGGAATCCGGCGCGGTGGGCTTGACGGTGGCCAAGGTCGGCGAGGCCGAGGTGATGCTGGGATCGGGGACGCCGGATCTGCTGGTGGCTTACCCGGTGATCGGGCGCTCCAAGCTGGACCGGCTGGCCGAGGTCGCCAAAAAGACGGCCGTGACGGTGGCGCTCGACAGCCTGTTTGCCGCGCGCCAATTGTCCGAGGCCGCACGCGCGGCGCAAGTGACCTTCGGCGTGCTGGCGGAAGTCGACGTGGGGCTGGGAAGGGTAGGAGTGACCCCCGGCGAAGAGTTGCTGAATCTGGCGCAGGGCATCCTGCGGCTACCCCGCTTGACCCTGGAAGGAATCACGTTCTATCCAGGCCATATCAAGCAGGCGGGAGAGGGCGCCGACGAGGCGATTCGCAAGCTGGGCGGGGTCCTGAAGGAGATCCTGGAGATGTTCCGCCGGGCCAGCCTCGAGATCCGGATTGTCAGCGGCGGATCGACGCCCACGCTGTTCCGCTCGCACGAGGTCGCCGGGTTGACCGAGATCCGCCCCGGCACCTATGTCTACAACGACGTCAATACGGTGCGCAGCGGCGGCTGCGAGTGGGAGGACTGCGCCGTTTCGATCTTTACCACCGTGGTGTCGACCGCCAAGGCCGGGCAGATGATTATCGACGGAGGATCGAAGACCTTTTCCTCCGACCGGCTGGTGGGCTCCTCGGAGTCGAGCTTCGGGCGAGTGGTGGAGGCCCCGGAGTGCGTCTTCCACACCATGAACGAAGAGCACGGCTACGTGGACATCCGCAAAGCCGGGCGGGAGTTCACCGTGGGCGACCGCGTGCGCGTCATTCCCAACCACGTGTGCGTGGCGGTAAACCTGCATGAACGGGTGTACGGGGTGCGGAACGGAGAAGTCGAGCAGGTCTGGACGGTGGAAGGAAGAGGCAAGCTCCAGTAGCGGGCCTGCCCCTCGAAAAAGCAGCTACATCTTCACGTTGTCGACGGTCAGGGTGTCGCCATCCAGCTTCCCGGTGATGGTGACTTTGTGGCCGGCGTGGTCCTGCACCTTGTCCTGGTTGGCGATCTTGATCACTTTGCCGACCATTCCCCCGCCGCGGCGCTCAACGCAAACAACGAGAGCACTAACACAACAGCTACTGCGAGTTTCTTCAAGGCAAGCCTCCTCAAGTGGGTTGAAACAGTCCCGACTATAGCGCAGCGGAGAAGAGCGCCGCAAGCGGGCCTACCAGACCCGGTAGATTTCCCGGCCACCAGTGAGATACAAGTCCGTATAGCCCTTCATCTTCTCCCTCAGCGCCTGGTTCTTGCCGTAGTCCTGCATGCGGCTTTCGAATTCCGCGAGGCTCTCCGCTTCCGTCTCCAGGACCACGCGGTTGAAGTCGCCAGTCAAATCCGTCATGACGCGGCAGTGCCCAACCGCTCCGGACTCGGCGACCTCCTTCATCAGACCGGCCAGTTTGCTCGCCTGCCCGGGCTTGGCGACGAAGACCTCTCGAACCACAATCATTCCTCCGCTCCTTGTATTGAAATTTCGATCCTGGCCGCCCAGGAGTCGCGCGGCACCGTCACTGGCCGCGTCACCGATTCGTCCGGGGCGTCGATCCCCAACGTCACGGTGCGGCTGGTCAACACCCAAACCTCGGCCGCCGCCGCGGCGCAGACCAACGCGGCCGGCAATTACGCCTTCCCCTTTGTGATCCCCGGCGCATATGCCCTGAGCGCCGAGCTGGCCGGCTTCAAGGCCTACCGCCGGGAAAACGTGCCGGTGCGCGTCAACGACGTGGTGGAGGTGAATATTCAGCTTTCGCCCGGCGACGTCGCCGAAAGCGTGCAGGTGACCGCCGAGGTGCCGCTGCTGGAAACCGGCACGTCTTCGGTGGGCCAGGTGGTCGACTCGCGCCGCATCACCGAGCTGCCCACTCAGGCCGGCAATCCCTTTGAGCTGGTGATGCTGGCGCCGGGAGTGGTCAACACCACCAACGTACGCGGGCGCAAGACGTCGGCCACCAACGCCACCTCGCAATTGGCCACGGCCGGCAATCCGCAGTACTCCAACGAGTTCACCATCGACGGCATCCCCAACACTTTCGCCGCCGGCGCCCAGCCGCGGGTGGCTTTCGTCCCCCCGCAATCTTCGGTCAGCGAATTCCGGGTCCAAACCACCGGCTACGAGGCCTACACCGGACACACCTCGGGCTCGGTCATCAACGTGAATACGCAAGGTGGAACCAACGTCTACCACGGCGAGGTCCATCACTTCCTGGCCAACAGCGCGTTGGATGCCCCCAACTTTTTCCAGAACCGTTCCGGCCAGAAGAAGCAGGTGTATCAGGACAACCGCTACGGCCTCTCGATCGGAGGTCCGGCGCGGCGCAGGGGCAAGACCTTCTTCTTCTACACCTGGGAAGAGAATCGATGGGGAGTGCCGCGCACCTTGGCCAACGCCACCGTACCCAACAACGCGCAACGGCAGGGCGACCTCTCGCAACTGCTGGCCCTGGGCGCCGCCTATCAGGTCTACGACCCCGCCACCACGACCCCGGCCGCCAACGGCCGCTTCAGCCGCCAGCCTTTTGCCGGCAACCTGATTCCGGCCAGCCGCATCGATCCGGTGGCGCGCAACATCGCCAAGTACTGGCCCCAGCCCAATTTCCCCGGCACGCGCGAGGGGCGCAACAACTATTCGATCGGCGTCAAGGACGTGGATAGCTACAAAGTGCACCTGGGGCGCCTGGATCACAACTTCAGCGACAACCACCGGGTCTTCCTGCGTCTTCACTACGACTACTGGGACGAGGACAAGCAGCAGTACTATCTGAACGAAACCACCGGCGTGCACCTGAACCGCGCCAATCGCGGTCTGGCGTTCGACGACGTCTATGTCCTGAATCCCTCCACCGTCGTGAACCTGCGCTACGGCCTGACGCAGCAGGAGTTCCCGGAGCGCCGCCGCAGCCAGGGATTCGATCTGGCCAGCCTGGGCTTCTCGGCCAATCTGCTGTCGCTGGTGGAGCGCGGCAAGTCCACTTTTCCTCTGGTGGGTTTCGGCGCCGTGCCGCCCGGCACGTCGCTGAGCCTCTCGGGGACCCAAACCATTAACGCCGCCAACAACGCCGGCATCTACTCCGGCTTCGGCGGCTGGGAAACGGGCGACGGCGCCAACACCGGCCTGATCCATTCCTTCCAAACCAACTGGACCACGCTCAAGGGCGACCACAGCCTCCGCTACGGCGCGGACTTCCGCCTCTATCGCGCCTTTGCGGTCCGCCTGCCGTTTGACGTCGCCCCGGCTCTGTCCTTCGTCTCCACCTTTACGCGCGGACCGCTGGATACGTCAGCCGCGTCGCCGGTCGGCCAGGAGCTGGCCTCTTTCCTGCTGGGACTGCCCGAAGGCGAGATGCGCCGCAGCGCCAGCTACGCCACCAAGGAGAAGTACCTGCTACTCTACCTGCAGGACGACTGGAAGCTTACACGCGAGCTCACAGTCAACCTGGGCCTGCGCTACGATTACGAGAGTCCCATGACCGAGCGCTTCGATCGCTCGATCAAAGG
>JACOSH010000501.1 GCA_016178945.1 Acidobacteriota bacterium | reverse complement strand
CCAGCGCGCCGCCGGCGGTTCGCAGCTCGTAATGCACGGTGTAGCTGCCGGGGGCCAGCTTGTCTTTGAACGTCACTTCGACGTTCCGCATGTCGGTCAGCTCTTGCTCGTCGAGCGGCCTGACCTTGTTCCCTTCCGCCGACCGGATCGACAGCCCGACCGTGTACTTCCCGGCCAGCGGGCGATCGAGCGTGAATAGGGGAACCAGGGATATTCTCAGTGCGGCGCCCGGAGTGAGAATCTTGCGATCGAGCTTCAAATCGTACGCGGTGGCGATTTCCGTGGCCTCGCTGACCGGGGTTCCCTGGATGCCAAACAGATAGCGCGTGACGTAGCGGAAGGATGCGGTGAAATCCTGCTTGCCGTATGCGGCGAAGGCCGCCGCGGAGAGCTTCTCCATCTCGGGGTTGTGTCTGCCGGTTTTCTGAGCCGCCTGGCGCGCGCTGGAAGAGAGGATACCCAGCATGCGCAGGTCGTCGGAGTTGGCGGGCCGTAGCGTCTTGCCTTCCAGGACGGGCGCGGCGGAAGGCTGCTGGGCCAGCGCGCACGCGGCCAGGCAGGCGGCAAGGAGAAGTTTCTTCACTGTCCCATCATACGGCAAGGTGGTGAGACAAACGGAAAGGGGACCTGTCCAGTGGCGGTGCTGCTGGAAGAGAATCAGAGCTCAGCCGGATGAAGGACGTTGATGCCAGGATAACGAGCGAAATCGTCAGCGTTGAAGGTGAGAATGTGTGTGACACCGTGCACCGCCATAGCTGCAACAATGCGAGCATCGTGGGTCTTCTTGCCGGAAACTCCGAGGGCCACCACGAGTCGTCGCCACTCTGGGTAAACCTCATCCGTGTCGGGGAGGCGATAGACCGAGCTCTCAACGCGAGCGACGACCCTGCCGGCCTGGACAGGCGTAAGTCCGAACCCATTACTTGCGGGTGGCCTCGTGCAGACGGCCCACACCTCTACCAGATTTTGCGAGGTGACGACCACGCGATTGCCAGCTCCGCTCAGCGTCGTTAGGGCATCACGGGCCTGGCGGTGTTGGGGATGAGCACGATGAAGCCGGCGTAGGATGATGTTGGTGTCGGCGAGCACGTCCACTATCGATTCCAGTCATCCTCACGGGTGTAGATGTGGTCCCGGTTCATCGCTTCGTCCGGGAGCGGCCCAATACCCTCTGGAATCAGATCGGCCGCTTCGTCGAGCCCGCTATCGACCTCCTCGGCGGTGAGCTGCTTCAGTGTGCGTACAGGTGGTGCGTGATCAATGAGGTAGGTCTTCACGACCTCCTCAACCGGGATACCCTTCGCTCTCGCTTCTGCGACGAAGCGTGCTTCGAGCTCCGGAGGGAGTTCGAGGGTAATGGTCATGAGTTCGCTTCCTCTTTGTCAACGGCGTCAGTCTTGATTCTACTCTTTGCAGTGGATGCTGTCACGGCGGGCAGAGTATGAAGTACACCGGCAAGGAACGGGCCGCGGTCGTAGCTTTTGGCCACCGGTCGAGTGGAGGCCGCGAACGCGAGGGACAGGGTTTGCAAGCCAGGGACAGCTTGGTTTACGTTTTGCAAGCTCTAGTTTGTGCGGGTTATCCGCAAACCGGCCAAGTTCTCCGAACGGCACCCCGATGCGTTGGTCCCGCTGATGGTACCGGATTACCAGAAGAGCCGACTGGGGTTCTCTGGTTGAAGTGCGGCGTGACTTCGCCCATGCGGACAGCGTGGGCCGGTTCAACATCCACGGCAACGACTACCGGTTGATTGCCCGGGTGAACTACAAGACCAAGCGCGTGTTCATACCGCATATCCTCACGCATGTCGAGTACAGCAAGGGGGACTGGAAACGATGAGTACGACAACCGAGATTAAGGATTCCGTCTACGCCAAACTGTTGGCGAAGTCTCTCCCTCGCCCCATCCGCACTGAGGCCGAGCATGCACGGCTCACCGGTATGCTGCTGGAGCTAGACGAGAGCGAGGATCTCTCGCCGGAAGAGGAAGCCCTGGCCGATGTCCTGACCCTCCTGATCGAGGACTACGAAGAGAAGAACATCCGCTCCCCGGCGTCTCCGCTTGCGAGTCATTGAAGGCACTAATGGAGGAGGCGGGCTGAAGCACAAAGATATCTGGCCCGTCCTCGGCAACAAGGGAGCCGCGACCGAAGTGTTGAGTGGGCGGCGGTCTATCAGTAAGGCGCAAGCGACACGACTGGCTGAGTTTTTTCGTGTACCGGTCGATCTCTTCATCTAACTTGTCGGCAGACCGGGACCCATCGCCCTTCGCTACCGGGCCGGGCCGGGGATGAAGGGTGTGTCGGCGTCGTCCTGTTCGGCATCTTTCTCTTCTTTCCGCAGGAGCTTAGAACGGGCCAGCGCTTTGCGGCCCATGGGCTTTCCCCAGCCGGCGGTAAACTGCCGCCAATTGAAACCGGGCCCGCGACAGATCGGAACGCAGCCGGACGGCCGCTTCCAATTCCCATCCCGCCGCCCGGCCCGCCTGCAGGCAGGCGCGGTTACAGGGACCGGGCCAGAGATCCCCACGCTGTGTTCTCAGGCAGTGAAATGGTTGCAGCGATTGTGAGTCGACAGACGAGATTTGGCGAAAGCGCGGGAACCCGAGAACGGGGCGGCGATCAGACCGCACCCACGGAGCCTGAACCCGCGCCGGCGCGGCGCTGCTGCCCTCGCAAGCATGCCAGAATAGCCTAAAAGAGCTACGTCCGCTACTCGGCATTCAGTGCTTCCCCACCCGTTGTGACACGGCGCCTTGCCTCGATCCGACTGCCTCGGCGATGATTGCCGTCACGAGGCTGTTGATACTGACACCCTCGCGCTGCGCTTGTCTCGTGAGCTTGACATAGAGAGTCCGGGGCAGGCGCTGGCGCCATTGAGCGGCCTCGATGCTGGGCTTCGCCAGCTTTCGGCCCGACTCTCGGAATACTTCCAGGCAATCGCGCAGCGCTTCCCTGCCGTTCGCGATCGCTTCTTTGATCGTCTCGCCGTCGGACATGCATCCAGGTATGTCCGGATACTCCACCAGATAGCCGCCCCCCTCATCGGCCGATAGCGGCCGAACGGTAAACCGGTATTCGTCGAGTTCCCGATTCAAGCGTGCTCTCATGGCTTTTCAGCCTCTCCCGCGGCGTCGATTAGCGCCAAGAACTGTTTGATGTAGACCGGCTTTATTGGGCGGCTCGCGGGCGCCGAGACGATCTCGCGTACTCCGGGAGCGCTAAAGATCACGTGACTGCCGCCACGACCGGGCCTGCGCCACTCAACAAAATTAGCTTCCGCATCTTCTGGAGAGTTTTGCCGGCAGCCACACAACTCATGATACCGCATTCGGTATCAAAACATTCGGCTGCCCTGGTAGACCAAGCCAATTGCCAGTTCCACCATGTACCGGCCGAACTCAGACCGCCTGACTCGGAACACTTCTCGAGCTTGGGTAGTGCCGGTCGGTCTACGCTGGGGCATCAGGCCGGACCTATCGCTGAACTGCAACGTCGCAGTCTGCGGCGCGCTCATATTTTCATCAGTTTGTTCAGCTCCGGCGTTGTGACACATCGGTCGAGGAAAGCGAATTGGCCTGTGTCTTTGAGTTCGCGTGCAGCTTCGAGAAAACCGGTCATCGCCGCTCGATAGAGCGACGTTGCAAGGCTGATGCGCCTAACCCCGGCCCCGGCGAGGTCCCCTACGGAAAATGATTTTCCTTTGATTCCCGCCATGAAGTTGAAGGGCTTCGACACGGCAGCACAAACTGTGCTCACGGCCGCAAGGTCTGGCAGGCCGGGAGCGAAAAGCACATCCGCACCGGCTTTTTCGTAGGCTTGAAGACGGCTGATCGTGTCGTCCAGGCTCGGATGGGGGTACAGAAAATTGTGCGCTCGCGCGGTCAGCATGAAGGGGAACGGGAGCGCACGCGCCGTCTGCGCGGCGGCGGCAATCCTTTCGACAGCGAGGCCGACGCCGTACAGGGGGCTGTCTTGGTTGCCAGTCGAATCCTCGATCGTGCACCCAACTAGTCCCACCTCGGCCGCGAGCCCGATCGTTTCGGCCACGACTTCCGGCGCGTCGCCAAATCCTTGTTCCAGGTCCGCAGAGACGGGCAAATCCGTCGCATCGACGATCAAGCGGGCGTGCGCCAGGGCCTCGTCTCGCTTCAGCCCGTGATCTTTTCGACCAAGAGTGGAGGCGGAGGCAGCGCTCGATGTCGCCAAGGCCTGGAAGCCAAGACCGGCGAGAATGCGCGCGGAGCCCGCATCCCATGGATTCGGAATTACAAACGGCCCAGGGCCGTCATGAAGCGCGCGGAACCGAACCGCCTTGTCGATCTGGGTGATACTCATGGGAATCAATCTCGCGATCCAATCTCCAGATTCTACTCCAGCGGCACTATTGTGGTCTCACCGATTCGATGGAAGTGCTGATCGGCGCCTGGTGCGCAGGTGAGCCGCGTCCTTCTGGCGGTTCGAGACGCGGGTTAAGTCCTTTGAGTTCAGGTTCGAATCCTCACTGGGTCATGAACGAAGTGTCCCACAGTCTAGCTGATCGACTCCGGCTCAGCCCGGCCTCCGGTCCTTCCGGGAACTTGCACCTTCGAGGCGGTGTCCAAGAAACCAATGCGACTCACTGAGGCGCTCATCCTGTCTCTAGCCGGCGGTGTTGCCGCGGCGCAGCCGGCGAACTCGTCGCAGGCCAAGGAACCTGTGGCAGAGATCATCCGTCTGTTCGACCAACATCGGATTGTAATGCTCGGCGAGATACATGGATCGATCCAGTTCGACGAGGTACTCGATAGGCTCGTCAGGGCGCAGGCGTTCGCCGAGCGCGTCAACGACATAGTCGTCGAGATGGGCAACGCATTGCATCAGGACATCCTTGATACCTACACCGCGGGTGGCGACGTGCCGATCAGCAAGCTCCGCTCCGTCTGGCAGGATGCGGTCGGCGCGCCTGGAGGGATTTCAGCGCCGCCGTACCATGGACTCTTCGATACAGTGCGTGAGGTCAATCGGAAACTTCCGCCCGAGCGCAAGCTTCGTGTACTCGCGGGGGATCCGCCGATCAATTGGAAGGGCGTGAGCAGTCGCGAGGACATTGCGCCATTCCTCCCATTCCGCGATGAACATTACGCCAGTGTCGTTCGCTACGAAGTGCTCGCCAAACGCCGCAAAGCGCTGCTGATTATGGGCGCGGGTCACTTCCAGCGCCGCGACAACAAAGCGGGGCTCGTGGAGCGGCAGGTGCTCGGCTCGTTCGCCAAGCCGTACGTGATCATCGCCGGCAGCGATGTCATACATACCTATGACGACGTGGACGCTCGCTTTACCGCGATCCGCGACCCGCCGAGCCCTTGGATTATGGAGATGAAGGCAACTTGGCTGGGGGCGCTGCCCCGCTGGTCAGACTCGCCCGTGATTGGCTTCCCGGCCATGGGCCCATCCGGCACGCAGGCGGGAACGTGGGAACAAACCGCGGATGCTTATTTGTTTCTTGGCGCACGCGATAAGTTAACGACAGGCGGCGAGCATTTCGATCTGGAAGGAACTGAATACGGAAACGAGTTACGTCGCCGTTGGAAGATCGTCTTTCCCAACCCGCCCGCCACACTCCCGAAGGCCGACGGCTCTACACGCCCGCTGTTCCAGCGCATCGCGACACCAGCTCCGTCGCTACCGCGGACTCCGGGGTTGCGGTAGCTGTACCGCATTCGCGCTCGGTGCGGAAAAACACATCCACCTCTCCCAAGAAAAGCGATCGAGTGCGCGAGTGTGGGGCTTGTGGGAATTGCAGCAGGCCTTCGCTTTCGCTTCCGCGACGAGGCGCGCTTCGAGCTCCAGAGGGAGCGCCGGCTGCTGTCAGGGTGGGCGCTGGGATTGCAAGAGCGCACTCTGGCGGGTAAGAGAGGTCTCCGCAAGTTCGCCGGCTGCACCCGCGGCTGGGTTCAATCGACCTCCGCGGGCGCGGCGGCATTCGCCAGCCTCGCCTACCGCGCCGGGCCGGGGATGAAGGGCGCGTCGGCGTCGTCCTGTTCGGCGTCCTTCTCTTCTTTCCGCAGGAGCTCAAAACGGGCCAGCGCTTTGCCCGCCTCATCGGCATTCCCCAGCCGGCGGTAAACCGCTGCCAATTGATACCAGGCCCGCGCCAGATCGGGACGCAGCCGGACGGCCGCTTCCAATTCCTGTTTCGCATCCGCCACCCGGCCCGCTTGCAGGTAAGCGCGCCCCAGGTTGAAACGCGCGAAGGCGTAATCCGGGTTGAGGTTGGCCGCGGTTTCCAACTCGCGAACCCCTCCGGCCAGGTCGCCGGAGAGCCGGCTCAGCACAATGCCGTAGTGAAGATGGTAGAAGGCGTTCCCCGGCTGGAGCGACAGCGCGCGTTGCAGGTGAGTCTTCGCCTCCGCCGTCCTGGAGCTGAACGCCTCCACGATCCCGAGCATGAATTCCGCTTTGTCGAACCGCGGATCGATCTCCACGGCATGCTTGAAATGGCGCCCGGCGCGCTCATACTCCTTCAGCAGAAAGAAACTCATCCCGAGCGAATAAAACGTCCCAGGATTGCGCGGCTCGATACGGTCCGCCAGCAGGAACGACCGGATCGCCTCCACGTGGTCGTCGAAGCGCTGATGGATCAGGCCCTGGGTCATCAGGTAACCGTACTTACCGCCGTCCAACTCCACGGCTCGCGCGATCGCGCCGAAAGCTTCTGTCTTGCGGCGCAGCAACAGAAACGCCCGCGCCAGTGTTTCCTGGCATTCGGCGCAGTCCCACGACTTTCCACTCTCGATCGCGGGTATTGCCACAGCCACGCATTTTGCGTCGGAACGCTCCAGGCAGGCGCGCAGGCGGTCCAGGGCCGCCTCGGCCGCCATGCCGGTCGCCGGAACTGCGGCGAGAAGTCCGGCGAGGACTAGAACTGTTTCGATCACGAGCGTGCCGCGCGGCGGCTCAGAACTGATAGCGTAGCGCGAATTCGATGATGCGCGGGTCGCGCGCGCTGGTGATGCGTCCGTAAGTGCCCGCGCCAAACGCGGTTCCGATGGCGTCGAAGTTGGTGTGGTTGAAGATGTTGAAAAACTCCGCCCGGAACTGGACGCGATGGTTCTCGGTGATGGAGAAGTCCTTGTAGAAGGACATGTCGAAGTTGGCGATGCCGGGTCCTCTCAGGATGCCCGTGCCCGCGGTGCCGAAAAAGCCGTTGGCTGGACGTGCAAACGAACTGGGGCTGAACCACTGGTCCACTCGCTTGGGATAGCTGATCGGCCCGGCCAGGTTCGGGCGCTTCGCCAGACCCTGATTGGCCACACTCAATCCTGGATCGATCGCGAAGCCGGTCTGAATGGTCGTGATGCCGGCGTACTTCCAGCCCCCCAGCGCGAAGCCCCTCAGGTTGCGGGTTGGCTGGACCGGAATGTTCCAGATGTAGCTGAGGGCCAGCAGGTGCCGGACATCAACGTTCGAACTGCCGTAGTCGGCGTAGAGCCGGTAGATGTCCTGCGTCGAGCCCCCGGCCAGCAGCGCGTTCCCCCGGTTTTCCGCAAGACCGTGGGCCCACGTGTAGGATGCCGTCACAAAGAATCCTTTGCTGACCGCGTGACGGAGCGAGACCAGCATCCCGGCCCAGTTCGCCTTGGAATTGCTGGTGAAGGTATCCAGCGCCGAATAGCCGAGATAAGGCGCGTTCGCATACTGGAACAGCCCGGTGTTGATCGCCGGGTCGAAGTCGTAGCCTGGAACGGGACGCGGTTGATTCCGGTCCCAGCGGATGCCCACGTCGGTCGCCTTGTTTGCCGCGCCGCCGACCGAGAGCATCCAACTGCTGGTAAGCTGGCGCTCGACCGACAAGCTGAAAGTCTGGATCTTGGCCGCCCGGAGGTCCAGGTCTTCGCTGGCTACGGTCACCGCGCCGGGAGGCGCCGCGGAGCCGGTGCCGACCGGGTTGGGGAATTTTGGATTCACCAGTGTCAGGGTCTGGACGTCCGGGTAATTCGACCCGCAGGTGTAGCTGCAATCCGTGCCGGTAAAGACGCGCGTGTAGGTTATGCCGTAGCCGCCGCGCACAGAAGTCTTGCCGTCGCCGGTCAGGTCGTAGGCAAAGCCGAACATCGGCATCCAGTAGTACTGGTGCGCGCTGGTGAAGTTCGAGGGAACGCCGTTGGTGTCGTTGCGGATCAGCCCGTTGAGCGGGTCGTAGTTAGGCGTGGGCGTGATGGTCCCGTCGCGATTGACGATGGGCGCCCGCTTCGGATCGTACTTGGACGGATCGAAGATGGTTTCGAAGGCCTTCTGGGCATGTGGGAACGGCATGAAGTTCATGCGCACTCCGGCATTGACGGTGAGCCGGCGGTTAACCTTCCACCGGTCCTGGAAATAAGGCGCCACGATCTTGCCGTGAACGTACGTGCGGCGCGCCGTGCTGGCCTGAAAAAACGACGTGGAGTTGCCCAGGAGATAATCCGCGATCGGGTCGTTGGTAAAGCGTCCGCTGAAGAACCACTCGCCCTGGCTGGCGGCGAACGAAAGCTGCCGCTTGGTGCTGGCCACTACGTTCACTCCGGCTTCGATGAAATGTTTTCCCTTCATCCAGCTCCAGTCGTCGGCGATGGTGTTCTCCAGATCCGAGGCGTGGTTGAGGGGATACACGCGCGAAATGCCCATGGTCGACCAGCCGCCGGCGAAGCTGACCAGCGGCAGCCGGTCGGACAGAAAGCCGTTGAACGGTTTCACGGTGTGGAAGTCTGGAAGGTCGGACAGAAGAAACTTCCCTTTGAGACCCAGGTCGACCACGTAGGCGTTGGTGCCGGCGCTGATCTGATTCACCATATTCGGCGTGATTATGCCGGTGAGGTGGGCCTGCCAGAGCTTGCTGCGGGTATCGAAGAACTGCTTGGTGGTGGTGAAACCGCCCTGATGGGTCGGGGCGTTCTGGAGTTGGCGGGTATCGAAGTACTGCCCGGTGAGGCGCCACTTGGCGGTCAGATTGTGGTCGCCCTTGATCTCCAGGTCTTTCTGATTGAGAGTCTCCGGGTTGAGGTTCAGATAGTTGAGGAAGCCGCCGGCGGGATTGTTGGGCAGCTCGGCCAGACCGTTCATCAGCGCCAGCGAGTCGCGGTTCAGCCGGGTCTGCGGAATCACGTACTTGCCGGCGCTGTTTTGAGGGAACGGCGCGCCCGTATCGGGATCGGTGATGGCGTTCGAGAAAAGGCCGTTCCGCATATCCTGCGTGGCGCTGGCGCCGCGATTGACCAGGCCGCGGTGCCGGATCGTCGTCTGGTAGCTGAAGAAGAAGAAGGTCTTGTCTTTGTCCTTGTTGTACAGGCGCGGAATGACCACGGGGCCGCTGAACGTGCCGCCAAAAATGTTTTGCTTCTGGTCGGGCACCGTGGGGCTGAAGAAGTTCCGCGCGTCGAACGCGTTGTTGCGCACGTATTCGAACGCGACGCCGTGGAACGCGCGGCTTCCGCTCTTGGTCTGCAGCATCACCACCGACGCGCCCATGATGCTGTACTTCGGACTGTAGTTGTTCTGCAAGGTGCGAACTTCTTCGAGGCTGTCCGGATTGGGAAGGATCGTGGTCTGGGTCATGTTGCCGGTGTTCATGTTCCAGACGCCGTCCAGCGTATAGTAGGTACCGCTGAGACCCATCCCATTGATGGAGATGCTGTTACTGGTTGCGAATCCGCCCGTGCCCAGCGCGCGCCCGGCCTGCGTGTTCACCACGCCCGGCATCAGCACCGACAGGCTCTGGTAGTTGCGTCCGTTGAGCGGCAGCGTCTCGACCTGCTGCTGCGCGACGGCGTTCGATACCTCGGACGTCGCCAACTGCACTTGCGCCACGCTGGCTTCCACCGACACTTCGGTAGTGACGGCGCCAACCTTCAGAGCCGCATTCACCGTGCGCACCACCGACGGTCCCAGGAAGACGCCGGTCTGCGAATAGGTCTGGAAACCCGGCCGGCTGATCGCAACCGTGTACCGCCCAACGGGCAGGCCAGGTACACTGAAGCTGCCGTCGCCATTGGACCGGGTTTCGTGTTTGACGCCCGTTTCTTCATTCGAAACGAGTATCCTGGCATCGGCCACCACGGCCCCGGCTTCATCGGTGACACTGCCGTTAATCGTAGCCGCCGTCGTCTGGCCGAAGACAACGACCGGAGCGGTCAGCATCATCAGACAGATCGCCCAAAAACACTGGTTGTTCTTCATTGCATCACCTCCCAGCGGTTGCCGACGCCCTCCCGCCAGCGTGAGGGCCCGTCAATCTGTACAGCCAGGATTTCCGCCCTTGGCTCCCTGGCAGCCATCGATTGTACACCCAACCGGCTCCGCTGGAGCCGTTTTATTATCGTTCTTCCCGTTAGTAGTAGCGGGCGTGCGGTTAATCGCTCTCCCTACAGTTCCTGCCGCCGCCTCAGAATCCGGTACATGTGCGAAAAATCATTGTCCAGACGCGGAACCTGCGATTCCCGCACCGTCAGGATCTATCCAGAGCGAGGACCCGCGGAAGTTCCGCCTTCCTCCACATTGGCCTCGCACGAGCCCGGCAGAACGACTGCGGACCTCTTGCGCCCGGCCGTCGCGTAAATACATAATGTAAACATGGTGCGTCCTGTAAGCTGTGTGTTTCTGGGATGCGAGATTCGCAAGAAGCGGAGCATCCAGCGAACCCGCGGCGATGGTACATGCGCGCCGGCCGAGCCAGAAGTCTACGCAGAGACGCAGGGACCGGGTGCAAGAGATGACTAATGACCGCGCGGCGGGAAGGGATCTTCGGTCCATGATTGGAAAACCGCACGTAGAATGGCAACGGGCTGCCTACAATAGCCGGTGCCGCGCCATGATCCACCAATGAGCCGATGGACTACGTTTGGGACCGGCGAAAGAGCCGGGGGAATCTTGCGCGTCATGGAATCGCGTTCGAAGATGCGATCAGGATTTTCGACGGCCCAACACTGGAGAAGGTGGATGACCGGTTTGACTATGGAGAAATTCGAGTCTACGCGATCGGCGTCGTAAACGGTCTTGAGATCACGTTGATCTACACGGATGTATCCGAAACCGAGCGCCGGATCATTTCGGCATGGAGGGCAGAACGCCATGAAAGAGCAGCCTACTGGCAAAGCCTCGGCTAAGCGTGGCGCCACGGATTGGAAGCGCCTTCGCGCCTTGAGCGACAAAGGCATCAGAAGTGCCGTCAAGGCAGATCCCGAGGCCCGTCCAACAGACGTGGACTTTTGGAAGCAGGCCAGAGTCGTAATACCGCAGGCGAAGCAGACGGTCACAATCCGGCTGGATGCCGACCTGCTCGGCTGGCTGCGGCGGCAGAAAGGCTATCAGACGCGGATCAACGCCGTGCTGCGGACCTACATGGAAGCACAGAAGCCATGAGTGGCAACCCGGCCGTCCCGTATCCGGGCCACGGCGTCGTTCTGCTACGAAGCGCGCTTCGAGACTCCGGGTGCAGGCTATCTCTACAGCTCCTGGCGCCGCCACCTCAAGATCCGGTACATGTCCGAAAAATCGTCGGTCCAGACGCGGAACCCGCGATTTCCGCGCAAGACCTGGCCGGCGCCCAGCAGGTCGCGATACCGGCCCGGCAGCGACGGATCCACCACCAGCACCCATTGGTTGGAAAAGCACAGAAAATCGTCGTCGCCGGCCGTAAAGCTGAACGAGAGCGCGATCTTGCCGAAATGGGCCGCCGCGCTCTCCATCACCGGCTGCAGGTCCAGATACTTGTTGGAGATGTTCACGGCGACGATCCCGCCGGGTTTCAGGTGGCGGAAATAGGTCTGAAAAGCCTCCCGCGTGATCAGGTGCACCGGCACCGAATCTCCGGAGAACGCATCCATCACCAGGATGTCGAACTGCTGGCCGGGCTCCTGCTCCAGGACCAGGCGGCCGTCGCCCAGCGCCACTTCCACTTTGGCCGGCGTATCCCGCAGGTAACTGAACTCTCCCTGCGCCAGTGAGAGCACCAGCGGATTGATCTCGTAGATGCGAATGGTGTCGCCCGGCCGTCCGTAGGCGGCCAGCGTGCCGCAGCCCAGTCCCAGGATGCCGATGCGCCGTGTCTCGCCGTCCCTGCGCGTCCGCATCGCGCGGCCGATTCCGCTATCGGGGCAAAAATAGGAGATCGGGCTGCGCCGGTACGTCTCGTTCAACATCTGCTCGCCGTGATTGATCATGCCGTGCACCAGCTTCCGGTAGGCGTCGTCCTGGCCCGCCACGCCGACGTCCTCCACGCGAAGCCGCCCGTAGAAATTCCGTTCCACCACCCGGAAACCCTCCACCTCATGACGGACCACCAGCCCCAGGCAGAAGAAATAGCCCGCCAGCAGCGCCGCCAGCCCCGCGCGCAGCCAGGGCTTCCGCCGCCGCATGAGCGCCGCCACGGCCAGCGTCGCGCACAGGCCCAGCCCGATCGGGAATTCATAATCGGAGTTGAACACGTTCGGCGCCACCAGCCCCACAAAAACGCCGCCGATCACGCCGCCCAGCGAGACCATCACATAGAACAGCGTCAGATGCCGGGGATGCGGCCGCAGCGCCGCCAGCTCGCCATGGCACACCATGCAGCACACAAAGAGCCCCGTCACAAAGATCGCAACCTTGGGACCCACCTTCAGGCGCGGGCTGTCCGGCATCTGCAAATACACCATCACGGCCAGAGCCGCCGCCAGCAGCGGCAGGAACTGCGCGCGCTGGTAGAAACGCGGCATCTCAAAGCACAGAATGAAGCTCAGCAGGTAGGCGGCCAGCGGCAGGATCCACAGAAACGGGATGGCCGCCACGTCCTGGGTCAGATAGGCCGTCACCGCCAGCAGCAGAATCGACGCGCAGGCCGCCAGGCTCAGCCACAGCGCGCAAAGCTTCCATCCAGGGGGCAGCGCATCCGATTCGTCTACGTTGCGCGTCTCCGCCACCGGGTTGCCCTTCCGCCAGGACAGGGCCGCGCACAACAGCGCGAAGCCGCCGTAGCCCACCGACCATACCTGGCCTTGCAGACGCGTGGGCAGGTTCGGTTCGATGAGCGGCGGGTAACTCAGCAGCGCGACCATGGACGCCAGGTTCGAGAGGGCAAACAGCCGGTAGGGCGTCGCGCCGGGGCGCGCCCGGCTGTACCAGGCTTGCAGCAGCGGGCTGGTGGTGGACAGCAGGAAGTAGGGCATCCCGATCGTGGCGGCGAGCAGGCCCAGAATGCGTAGCGAAGGGTTCTCCGCACCGGTGGGTTTCCAGGACGGATCCGGAAGGACCGGCAGCAGCGCCAGACTCGCCGCCAGCAGCGCCGTATGCACGATGGCCTGGCGCCGCGGGCTCAACCGGGAGTGCAGTCCGTATGCGTACAGGTATCCCAGCAGCAGCAGACCCTGAAAGAACACCATGCAGGTGCTCCACACCGCCGACGATCCGCCGAACCAGGGGAGAATCATCTTGGCGATGATGGGTTGCACTTGAAACAGCAGAAAAGCGGAGAGGAAAATGGTCAGCCCGTACAAACGGCAATCATAGCACCGGCTTGACGCAACCCGTAACCGAAACCGCTATCCTGGGGTTAGAGACGATATGCGCCGGCTCTCCGTGATCCTCGCGACCAGCCTGACCGCGCTGGCGCAAGCCCCCACCGCCCCGGTGGTCAACCCGCGCGGCGTCGTCAACGCCTTCACCCAGCAGCCCGCGCCGTCGGTGGTGGCGCGCGGCGGTATCCTGCATATCAACGGCCTGAACCTGGGTCCGCCGGGCGGCATCGCGCCCGCCACGCTGCCGCTGCCGACCAAGGTAGGCAGCCCCGAGATCGAGGTCCTCATCAACGGGACCGCGGCCCCGATCCTGTCGGCGGCCCCCGAGCGTATCGTGGCGCAGGTTCCGGTGGACGCCGCAGCCGGCGTCGCCGAAGTCGTGGTCCGCAAGGGCGACGCGCGCAGCCGCCCGGCCCGCTGCCTGATTCAGGCGATCGAGCCCGCGGTGCGCTCCGCCAATGACAGCGGATTCGGACCCGTGGCCGGCTCGATGTCCGGCCGGACGCTGGCCATTACCGCCGCCGGTCTCGGTCCAACGGATCCGCGAGTCGACACCGGCGCCGCCGCCGGCGACGCCACGCCCGCCAAACCCGCGGCTCTCCTCAACGCCTACATCGGCGGTATCAAGGCCAACGCCAGCGCCGCTCTTTCCACCAAGCGCGTCGGCGAATTCGACGTCCAGATCGAGGTTCCCGATTCGGCCCGCCCTGGCGACCTCGTCACCCTCACGGTCCAGACACAAAACGCGATGCGCGCCGCCAACCGCACCGTATTTCAGGGAATGCGATCGCCCGATGTGCAGTATCTGCCCCTGCCCGAAGGAGCCCCCGAGCTGCGCGCGCTGGCCGATCCGGATCTCAACGGCAACTACCTGGTGGGCGCGTCCGCCCGCGCTCGCGACGGTTGCTACAGCGCCTGGGTCTTTGACCTGGCTCGAAAGAAGAGCGCCAAGGCCGCCGACTGTCTGACCACGGCCAACGCCAACGCCCTCACCCCGGTAGTCGCACCGGCGGAAGGGGCGGTGCTCGCCGCGCTGGTCGGCCCGCCGCCGGCCGATGCCCAGCCTGGCATGCCGATCTCCGCCAAAGTCCAGATCTTCAATCCGGCCATGGAGCAGCCGCTGGCCGTGGATCTGCCTTCCCCGGCGGCCGGGCTTACCGGATTGGCCGGCGAAGTGGAGGCACAGATCCCCGGCACGCCGCCGCAATGCATCCCCATCGACGGCCAAACCGGCGAATTGCGCGACCCGGGGCCGTGCAATCTGGGCGGGGGCGGCGCTGGCCTGGGCCAAGTCCTGGGTGGCGCCTTCACCGTCGATGTGGATGGTCTCAAGAGCATCCTCTCGGCCCCTGTGGGCCTGGTGCAGGGCCGCGTCGGTCTGATTGTGGGCGACGATGCCGACGCGCCGAAGAAGGCCAAGTTCGCGGTTCTCAACCTGGCTACGCGGGAAGTGGTATCGAGCCAGGATTTCCCCGACGGCTGGCTTCCGCTGCTGGCTCCGAGAGCGCCGGCGCGCCCCGGCCCTGGCGGCGGTCCGGGCGGCGGGCCCGCACTTCAGATTCCGCGACAGCCCGTTTCCTGGGACGTCGAGCGCCGCGTCCTCTACGCTTTGGCCAGGACCGGCGACAACGGCAGGCACGGCCTGGCTGCCTTCACTCTGGACGGCAACCCGGCCAAGGCCATTGAATTCCCCGACGGCAAGTTTGCCGCCGCTTGTTCGCCGCAGATTCGCTTCTTCTCCCTGGACCTCTCGCGCCGCTTAGTCCTCTACGGAGGCAACGCACCGGAGGCCGAAGTCAAGGACCCCTGTCCGGCTCTCGGCTTCCTGCAAGTGGACCTGGCCACGCAAGCGGTTTCCTTTGTCCCCATCCAGGGCGAGGGCCAGTTCAACGGCGGCTTGGGCGGCACAGCCGGCGAGCTCAACGACTTCGTCTACGGCGCCAACACCAGCGCCGCGCCACAGTCCCGCGCCGATACGCTCCATGTGTTGGACGGCGTCACCTCCTCCACTTTCCGGCTCGACTTGCCGGCCGGGCTGATCTCGTTCCAGGCCCCGCAGCCGGTGGCCCAGTTGAACTGGCTCATCGCGGTGGGAACCAACCGCCAGCCCGGCGATGCCGGCCTGGTCATCTTCGACCTGGATCGCGCCGAAGCGCGCACGCTGCCCATCCCCGACGGGTTCGCGTCCATGACGCAAGCCGGCGTCTTTCTCGCCACCCGCAAGCTGGTCGCCCGCGGAATCAAGAACGGCGCGACTGGCTCGCAGTTCCTGATCTACGACCTGATCACCGGCGACCTGATGGTCGTGCCCAACCCGGACGGAGTCGCCTGGGTGGGGCCGCCGCCCGCCCAAGGCCCGGCTCAACCCGGCCAGCCCGGCGCGCAGATCCAGCAGGCGGCGGCCAACGCCAAGGCCAACACGGTGGCCGCCTTTACCTACGGGGACGACCGGAAGCAGAATGGAGTCGTCGTGGTGCGGGTTCCGTAGAGCGGACCATGCCCAACACCAAGATTGTCGCGACCCTGGGGCCGGCTAGCGATTCGCCGGAAGCCCTGCGGCGCCTGCTGGCGGCGGGAGCCAATGTCATCCGGCTCAACGCCTCGCATGGCACGCAGGTCCAGCACGCCGCCCGCATCCGGGTGATCCGCGACGCGGCCGCCTCGTGCGGCGCTCACGCCGCCATCCTGCTCGACCTGCAAGGTCCCAAGATCCGGCTGGGCAAGTTCGAGGGCGGCGCCTGCCACCTGGAGACCGGCGCCAGTTTCACGATCACGGTGGAGCCGGTCCTGGGCTCCGCCGAGCGGGCCTCCACCAGCTATATTGAGTTCGCCAGAGACGTCAAACCCGGCAACCGCGTCCTGCTGGCCGACGGCAATGTCGAGCTGCGGGCGCTGTCCTCGGACGGAGCTTCGGTCCGTTTCGAGGTGGTGTCCGGCGGTGACATCGGCGATCACAAAGGCATCAACCTGCCGGGCGTTGAAGTCAGTAGCCCCTCCATGACCGGAAAGGATCTGGACGACTTGCGCTTCGGGCTGGAGAACGGCGTCGACCTGGTGGCGTTGTCCTTTGTGCGCACCGCGGCCGACGTGCGTTACCTGCGCGAGCATCTGGAGGGACGCGCCGTCCCCATCGTGGCCAAGATCGAGAAACCCCAAGCCTGGGAGAACATCGACGCCATTCTGGACGAGGCCGACGGCGTGATGGTGGCGCGCGGCGACCTGGGCGTCGAGATGGCACTGGAAAAGGTGCCGTTCATCCAGAAATCGATCATCCGGCGGGCGCGCCGGCGCTCCAAGTTTGTGATCACCGCCACCCAGATGCTGGAATCCATGGTGGAGAACGCCACGCCCACGCGCGCGGAGGTCAGCGACGTGGCCAACGCCATTTACGACGGCACCGACGCGGTGATGCTGTCGGCCGAGACGTCGGTGGGCAAACATGCGGTGGAGGCGGTGCAGTTCATGGCGCGCATCGCCGCCGAAGCCGAGCGCAGCCTGCGCGCCCGCCCATTCCAGGAGCCGCACGGCAACCCCAACCCGACTTTCGCCGAGATTGTGGCCGACGCCGCCTACCACGCTGCCCGGTCGGCCGGCGCGGCGGCCATCGTGGTGTTCACCACCAGCGGATCCACCGCCCGGCTCATTTCGCGCTTCCGCCCTCCCGACCGGATCTATGCGGTGACTCCCAGCGAGGCGGTGGCGCGCCGGCTGTCCATCCAGTACGGCGTCGAACCTATCCTGGCGCCGCAGGTGGAAAACACCGACGAGATGCTGGCCCAATCCGACCGCCTGTTGCTGGAACGGGGGTATCTGAAGGCCGGCGACAGCATCGTGTTCGTCGCCGGCCAGCCGGTGGGCCGGCCCGGCACCACCAACCTCATGAAACTGCACCGGATCGGCGAGCTGCACTGAACGCCCTCGGTCCCTACAGAAACTCAGGCTTTAATCCGATTACTACCAGGAATAGCACCCCGTGACAAAACCCGCTTGCTGACGCGCGCGGCTCTGTTGCCGATTTCGAATGTTACCGAGCCGCGACCGTGAGGGAGCGGTGCTTACCACGGGCTGAGAGCACTTGTGAAACGACCGCGGCGCATCACGACGATCCTGGTAGGCTTCGGCTGCATGATCGCCCTGATTGTGGCCATGGGGCTGCAGGTGCGGCCCTTCACGTATCTGTGGGTTTCGGTGTATACCGCCTTTGCCGTAGCCGTACTGGTAGTGGGGCTCAATGCCCGCCTGGAAAGCCAGTATCGCGAGGAGCACCGCCGAGCGCTGGCCGCGCAGGAAGACCTGCGGCGGCTCTCGCAGCGGCTGGTCAGCTCTCAGGAACAGGAGCGGCAGGCGCTCTCGCGCGAGCTCCACGACCAGGTAGGCCAGGCCCTGACGGCCATCAAGATCGATGTGTCGCGTGTCGAGCAATCGCTGGGCCCCAGCCAGGCCGATCTGGTCGAGCGGCTGCACCGGGCGCGCCAGGGCGCCGAGGACACGCTGGCCATCATCCGCAGGCTCTCGATGCTGCTTCGCCCGTCCATGTTGGACGACATCGGCTTGAGCGCCGCCCTGGGATGGTACGCGCGCCAGTTCTCCGAGAACACCGGCATCCGGGTCAACCTCACCGATGACGGCAGCGCCGACCGGCTGCCGGAGGCGCACAAGACCGGTCTCTATCGCGTGGTGCAGGAGGCCCTGACCAACTGCGCGCGCCATGCCGAAGCGCGCAGCGTGCAGATCCATCTGGCGCCGGAAGAAGATGGCTATGTCCTCTCGATTGAAGATGACGGCAAGGGCTTCGTGCCGGGCGAGCATCCCCGGGGACTAGGCCTGATTGGAATGCAGGAACGGATTGATGGCATGCAAGGAAGCCTGGATCTCGACTCGGCGCCTGGCGCGGGGACCCGTTTGCGGGTCCGAATCCCGCAGTCCGGCGTCCCGGCGCCTTCCGGCCAAACAACGGCGGCAATCTTATGAGAATACTACTGGCGGACGATCACAAAGTGTTGCGCAGCGGGCTGCGGCGGATTCTGGAGGAGCACTCGGACCTGACGGTGGTGGGAGAAGCCGCCGATGGGCGGGAGGCGGTGGACCTGGCCAACGCCCTGGAGCCGGATATCATCGTGATGGACATCGGTATGCCCCAGATGAACGGGATGGAGGCGACGCGGCAGATTCTGCAGCGGCATCCGCGCACCAATGTCCTGATCCTGAGCATGTACTCGGATGAGAACTACCTGATCCAGGTCTTGCGCGCCGGCGCACGGGGCTACCTGCTCAAGGACAGCGCCGAGGGCGAGCTGATCGACGCGGTGCGCTCGGTGAACTCCGGCCAGCCGTTCTTCAGCCCGCAGATCGCCAAGCTGCTGGTGGGCGACAACATGCAGCGGCTGCGTCACGAGGGGGCCAGCGACACTCTCGAGCTGCTCACCCCGCGCGAGCGCGAAGTACTGCAGTTGATCGCCGAGGGCAAGTCCAACAAGGAGGCGGCCGCGGCACTGTTCGTGAGCCCCACCACCATCGAAACCCATCGGGCGCGCATCATGGACAAGCTGGATCTGCACTCCACGGCGGAGATCGTGCTCTACGCGGTGCGCAAAGGCGTCATCCACCTCCAGTGAGATAAGATGTGGGGTTCCCAATCATGGAACACCACACCTTTGCCGCGCGCCTGGACTGCCACTATCTGCTCGAAGCGCCCGAGACCCTCTCCAGCCGTACGCTGCTGGTGGCCACGCTCCACGGCTTCAGCTCCAACCCGGAGGACATGCTGCGGCTGACCCGCATGCTGCTGGGCGAAGGACACGTGATCGCCGCCCTGGAAGGGCCCTCGGCGTTTTTCCTCTCCCAGGACCGGGAGCCCAACATCGGCTTCAGTTGGGGCACCACCGCGCATC
Organism: Acidobacteriota bacterium; assembly: GCA_016178945.1. Classification (GTDB taxonomy): domain Bacteria; phylum Acidobacteriota; class Terriglobia; order Bryobacterales; family Bryobacteraceae; genus JACOSH01. Next base: position 9,109 of record JACOSH010000501.1, on the reverse strand, counting down.
CAGTCGAGTCCGTGCGCCTGCATCACGACATCCTGCGCCACGTATTCGACGAGGCCGGCGCCCGTTTTGGGATCGGCCCCGAGCGGCGCCTGTTGGTAGGTTTTTCGCAGCCCGTGGGGATGAACTACCGCTTCGCGGCCACCCATCCGGAAGCGGTCCGGGGCGTGATCGGCATCTGCGGCGGGATTCCCAGGAACTGGGAGAGCGGCGACTACCGGCCGGTGACGGCCGCGCTGCTCCACGTCGCGCGGCGGGAGGACGAGTTCTACTCGCCGGCCGTCACCGAGAAGTATCCGGAGCGGCTCCGGTCCCGAGCCCGGGACGTCGAGTTCCATCTGCTGGAGGGCGGCCATCGCTTCCCCTCCCGGGCCGCTCCGATTGCGGCCCAGTGGATCGAGCGGGTATTCTTCCCTCAGTGACCCCGTTCTCCTTTTCCCGATTCGCTCTGCTGTTTCTCAAAGCCGGCAACCTGACCTTCGGGGGCGGCGATCCCACCATGGCCGTTCTCCAGCGGGAGCTGGTCGAGTTGCGCGGCTGGGTGAGCCCCGAGCGCTATGGACTGGTCTACGGCCTGGCCCGCGTGACGCCGGGCACTAACCTGCTGGCCTTGTGCGCCGGTATGGGATGGGATCTGGCTCGCTGGATGGGCGCGCTGGCCGGCGTGTGCGCGGTGGGGGGCCCCGGAGCCGTGGTGGTGGTCTGGTTCACCTTGGCGTACGAGACCTGGAAGTCGAATCCCTGGGCGATGGCCGCCATCGGCGGCACTCTGGCGGCGGCGATCGGGATGATGGCGGGCGGCGCCCTGCAACTGGTGCGTCCACAGTGGAAGGCCGGCAGGCGCGTGCGCGCCCTGGTGATCGCGGGAAGCGCGCTGGCGCTGGCCGCGGGCTTCTCCCTGACCCCGATCCAGGTCCTGGCCCTGGGCGCGATGGCCGGCGTGATCTGGAGGCCGGAATGAACCCGGTTCTGCTCTACTTCCTGCTCCTGAAAGCCACCCTGACCACCTTCAGCGGTCTGACCTCGCTTCCCATCATTCACAACGACCTGGTGGTCCGGCGCCGAGTGCTGACCGACCGCCAGTTGAATGCGGCGGTGGTGGCCGGGCGCAGCGTCCCCGGTCCCAACGGGCTGTACGTGGTCAGTGTCGGCTACTTCGTGGCCGGCGCGCCGGGCGCGGTGGCCGGCTGGCTGGCCATGATCACGCCCGCCTTCGTGATCATCCCACTGCTGCGCTTCGTCGGCGCGCGCGCCAGCCGGCCCGTGGTCCGGAGCGCCATCGAAGCGATGACCGTGGCCGCGGCCGGACTGATCGTCTCGGCCGCGATCCCGCTGGCGCGGGACGCGCTGGCGGGCCCGTTATCGGTCGTGATCGCGGCCGCGAGCGCCGCCATGGTCGCCTTCACCCGCCGCGACACCCTGTGGATCATCGGCGGTTCGGCCTTGGCCGGGCTTCTGGGCGGGCTTGCTTTTTGAGCGAATTCGAGCGTCAATGGAAGAGACGGTATTGCGATGAGCATGGACGAATTCTGTGCGGAAATGAGCCGGCGCTTCGATGGGATGGCCGAGCTCATCGCTCAGATGAACGAGCGAATCGATCAGCGGTTTGGAGAATTGGATCGGCGCATCGACCAGCGCTTCCGAGGCCTGGAGCGGCGTCTGGATCGCGTCGAAGAGCGGCTCGGCTCCGTGGAATTCCAGTTGGTGGGTCTGAACCGGTCAGAGGTGGGGCGCGAACGCTCGATTTCCGAGATGGCCGCCACTCAAACCGCGCAGCAGCGTGTCATCGACGACCTGGCAAGCCGGGTGACCCGCCTGGAACAGCGCCAGTAGTCAAGAAGTTTTTACCTGCCTGAATCCACTGACACTTGTGCAAGATTTGCCGCGCGTGTGGCCCTGGGTCACACCTTTTGATTCCGCATCCGTCTGATAGTAAAGGAACGTATCTATTGGAAGACGGATTGCTACGCCAAGGGAGAGGAGAAGCGCATGGCGCTGTTCAAGATAACGCGGTTGGGCTTGGGATCGATCGGCGTCCTGGTGCTGGTTCTGTGGGGCTGCCTGCTGAGTGAAAGGGCCCTGCTGCGCCAGTCCCGGATGGATCACTACCGCGCCCTGCGCGACCTGCGCTACCTCAAGCTGCGCCGCGTGATGGAGCCGGCCTCCCACCCGGCGCCCGCCCCGCCGCCCTCCACGGCGCGCGAGGTGATTGGCTAGGTCCTACCGCGTGACTTCCCGGATGACGCGCAGGAAATTGCCTCCCAGGACCTTGCGGACATCGGCTTCGCGGTAGCCCTTGCGCAGCAGGGCGGCGGTGAGCGAAGGCATCTTTGAAACGTCCTCCAGACCCTGCGGCGGGCCGGTAATTCCGTCGAAATCGCTGCCAATGCCGACGTGGTCGATCCCCGCGATCTTCACTACATGGTCGATGTGGGCGGCCACGTCCTCAACGGTTGCCGCCACCTTCAGAGCCTCGCCTGCCATGCGGCGGTGCTGCCGGGCGGCATAGTCGTCCAGCGCTTTCCCTGCCGCGGGCGCCTCGCCGTAGCCGATCGATTGCACCGCCTTCCGGAGGGCTTCGGCGTCCTTCGGATTGATAAAGCCCTCGCCGAAATTGATCCCGATGACGCCGCCGTTGCGCGCCAGCGCGCGGATCATGTCATCGGTCATGTTGCGCGGCACATCGGAGATCGCTCGGCAGGAGGAATGCGACGCGATCGCCGGCCGGGTGGTCACGGCCAGCGCGTCGTAGAAGGTCTTGTCCGCGACGTGCGAGATGTCCACGATCATGCCCAGGCGGTTCATCTCGCGGACCACTTCCTTGCCGAAGGCGGTGAGGCCGTTGTGCACGGGTTTGTCGGTGGAGGAGTCCGCCCAATTGTTATTCCGGAAATGGGACAGCGTCATGGAGCGGATTCCCAAGCGGTGATACATGCGCAGCACGCCCAGGCTGTCGGCGATCTGGTGGCCGCCTTCGACCGAGAGCATCGCGGCGATGCGTCCCGTGCGGGTGATCCGCTCGATGTCCGCGGCGTTTAAGGCCAGCTCGATCTGATCCGGATGCGCGTCCAGGACCCGCTGCATGGCGTCGCGAAACTCCAGGGTGCGGCGCACGGCTTCGGCGCCCTGGTAGTAGGTGGGCACCCACAGCGCAAAGAACGGCGCATTCATTCCCCCCTCTCGCAGCCGGGGGAAGTCCACATGTCCGCGGTCGCCGCGCCGGCTCAGATCCACGCCCTCGAACAGCACTCGCTGCACGGTATCGATGTGAGTATCGATGCCGAGAACGCCGGCATGGATGCGGCGCGCGAGGTCTTCCTGAGCGCTCGCGGGGAGCAGCAGCCAAACCGCCAGGGTCGCCAGTCTTCGCATTGCGCCAGGATATCAGACTGGGACGGTCAGGCCCCCAGCCGCTGGTGCTCCTTCAGAATGCAGCGGTCCATCACCACTAGCAGGCCGGCGGCGCGCGCCTTGGCCGCCGCCTCTTCGTGCACTACGCCTTCCTGCATCCAGACGGCCTTGGCGCCGATGCGAATGGCGGCGTCCACAACCGGGGGCACGAATTCGGAGCGGCGGAAGATGTTGACGACGTCGACCGGCCCGGGCACCGCCTCCAGATGGGGATAGCACTTCTCGCCCAGGATCTCGGCGTGAGCCGGATTCACCGGGATGATGCGGTAACCGCGCCGCTTCATGTATTCGGAAACCCCGTAGCTGGGGCGGAATTTCTTGTTCGAGAGACCCACCACCGCGATGGTGCGGGCCGACCGAAGCGTGTTCGCGATCAGGGCGTCCATTTACCCGGCCTTTCGTCGGATCAGCCCGCGGAGCCGCTTCACTTCCAGCGGAGTCAGATGGCGGTACTCGCCGGGCTTGAGCGAGCCCAGCTCCAGGAATCCGACACGGACGCGTTTCAACTTCTCCACCAGCTTTCCGAAATGTTTGAACATCAGGCGGATCTGTTGGGTGCGGCCTTCGGTCAGGCGCACTTCGTACCAGGGGTTCACGGCGCGGTGAATGAGTTTCAGGCCGGCCGGCGCGGTGGCGCGGCCCATCAGCGGTACGCCGCTCCGGAAGCGCTCTTCTTCCTCGGGACCCAACATCCCGGTCGCCTTGACAAGATAGGTCTTCGGCACGTGGCTCGCCGCCGAAGTGAGAAAGTTGGCCAGCTCGCCGTCATTGGTCAGCAGCAGGAGACCCTCGCTGTGGTAGTCCAGCCGCCCGACTGGATAGACCCGCTCCTTGACGCCGTGGATCAGGTCCATCACGGTGTTCCGCCCCTGCGGATCGCTCACCGTGGTGACGCAGTTGTCCGGCTTGTGCAGCGCCAGATACAGCAGGCGCTTGGGAGCGTGGATCAGCTTGCCGTCGACTTTGATGTGATCGCGCTCCAGGTCGGCCTTGCTGCCCAGCTCCGCGACCACTTTCCCGTTGACCGTCACGCGGCCCTCGACAATGAGGGTTTCGGCTTTGCGTCGCGAAGCGATGCCGGCGTGCGAAAGAATCTTCTGGAGCCGCTCCTCAGGCATCTAGGAACCGGTCTCGGCCTCCGGAGCAGGCTCGGCCTCGGCCTCGGCGGCCGGAGCCTCGTCCGACAGCGACAGGCGGCGGATCTCCTCGAACTCCTTCAGGGTCGGCAATTCGGCCAGATCCTTCAGGCCGAACTGCACCAGAAACTCTTTGGTGCTCTTGTAGAGGATGGGCTTGCCGATCACGTTCTTGCGGCCGGCGGCGGCGATCAGCTTGCGGTCGAGCAGAGTCTTGAGCACGCCCGCGCCCTGCACGCCGCGGATCTCCATGATCTCCGGCGCGGTGACGGGCTGTTTATAAGCCACCACCGCCAGAGTCTCCAGCGCCGCCAGGGACAGCTTCAACGGCGGTTTCAGACTCTTCACGAACGCCCGCACCGCTTCATGATGCTCGGCCTTGGTGGCCATCTTGTATCCGCCGGCGATTTCCCGGATCGTGAGGCCGCGCTCGGGGCGCTCGTACTCGGCCACCAGCTCGGCCAGCAGCGCTTCCACCCGCTCTCTGGGCTGCTCCAGCGAAGCGGAGATCTGGGCCGCCGTCACCGGTTCTTCGGCCACGTACACAACAGCCTCGATCACGGCCTTCAGAGCGGTCTCATGCGGGGCGGCCGGCGCTGATGCAGGCGTCTCCGGCAACAACTCTTCCGGGGAGAGGACGGCAGGCTCTTCGGCGGAGGACCCGGTGGCCTCCGCGGGCACGGTCGCTTCAGTTTCTTCCATGGAGCTCTATTTGTAGTCCTTCTCGGATTCGGCCAGGGCGCGATCGTCGGCCGCCTGATCGCCCGGGAATACTTCGTCAAAGCCGCCGTGCTTGCACAGCGCGATCTCGCCGAACATCTCGGTCTGAACCAGCCTCACGGCCTGGCGTCTCACCAGCTCCAGGACCGCCAGGAACATCGAGATCATCGAGCGGACGCTGCGCTGGCGCTCCAGCAGCGGCAGGATGTAGAGGGGCTCGCCGGCGCTGGTATGCCGCAGCAGGGAGCCCAGATGACGGATCATGTCCGGGATGCTGACGTCGTCGCCGCCGACTTCATAGATGGGGCGGTTTCTGGCGCGCTCCAGGATTTCCCCAAAGGCCTTGACCAGGTCGTAGAGCGAGACCGCCAGACCGGGGTCCTCCTCCTCGGCGAGGTATTCCTTCAGGGCCGGGTTTGACCAGACATTCTCCTCGACGACCCGCTTCTGATGCAGCATCTCGGCGGCGCCTTTGAAGCGCTCGTGCTCCAGCAGGCGGTCCACCAGTTCCTGCCGGGGGTCCTCTTCGGGCGAGATCTTGTCCAGCTCCGGATCCCGCGGCAGCAGCATCTTCGACTTGATGTGGATCAGGGTGGCGGCCATGTAGATGAACTCCGCCCCCAGATCGATATCCATCTCGCGAGCCTTATCCAGGTAGTCCAGGTACTGGGACGTGATGGTGGCGATGGGAATGTCCCGGATATCGATTTCCTGCTTGCGGATCAGGTCCAGGAGCAGGTCGAGGGGTCCGTCGTAGTGATCGAGATGAAAGTTGAGCGGCGGCGGCACCATCTCACACGATAACACGGCAGAAGTCGGGAGTCTCCCGCCTCCGGCGCCCCCGGGCGCGGCGGATAACCTTTTGCCCTTGACAATCGTCATAACATTGAGTTGCAGCTAAGTCTACGTGTGGAATATAGTTACAATGAGATCTAGGAGGTCCCGATGAGCAGCGCCCCTCTGCCCGGCCCCGGCGGTTTGCCGGAGTCGCCGCGTCCACACGTAGTGAAGCCGCCGTTACCTCAAAAACCGCGGCGGCGCGGCGTAGCCGCGCTGATCGTGACCACCCTGGTTGTCGCGGCCGGCCTGGGGATCTACTGGAACCGGGACCGGATCGGGCCTCAGAAAGAGACGGGCGGCGGGCCCCCGGGGGCGGCGGGGTTGCTGCCGGCCAGCGTGGTGACGGGCGACCTGCATCGGACGGTTCGCCTGACCGGTTCGGTGAGCGCGGAGCGGTTCGCGGCCCTGATGGCGCCCCAGCTTCGCGGCAGCCGTAGCGGCATGTTCCGGGGTGGTTCCGGCGGTGGCGGTGGCGGCGGCGATCGAGGTGGCGGTGGCGGCGGCGCATCTGGCGGCGGTTCCTCGGGATCCTCCTCCGGGTCATCGTCCGGTTCTTCCAGCAGTTCGGCTAGTTCCTCCGGTCTCGGGTCGTCCTCACAAGGTGGCGGTTCTGCTTCGGGATCGGAGAGCGGAGGCACATCCACCAACGCGGCAGCCTCCTCGGGCGCCGGCGCAACCAGCCTGGGCGCGGTCCGGGGATCCACCAATCGGTTCAGTGATCGGGCGTCCACTCCAAGCGCCAAGGCGGCCACCAGCGGCAAGTCATCGACGAGTTCGTCCGGCTCTTCCGGCAGCGATCTGGGGTCTACTTCGGGGAATCTGGTCGGCGGTAACATGCGCGGCGGTGGCGGCGGAGGCGGCGGTGGCGGCGGGCCGACCATGGGGGCGGGCGGAGAATTCATGCTGGTGCTGCTCAGCCTGATCGCGCCCGGCAGCCACGTGAAGAAAGGCGAAGTGGTGGCCGAGTTCGACCGGCAGTTCCAGTTACTGCGCATCGACGATTACAAAGCTACCGTCACCCAGGCCGGGGCCAATATTCGCAAGCTGAAGGCGGATCTGGCGGTGACCGAGGAAGCCCACCGGCAGTCGATCCGCGTGGCCAAGGCGAGTTTGGACAAGGCGGCCCTCGACTTGAAAACCCTGGAAGTGGTCTCCGATATCGATGCGGAGCGGCTCAGGCTGGCCAAAGAGGAAGCCGAATCCCGCTACAAGCAGTTGCTCAGCGAAGTTCGATTGTTGGAGACCTCGCAGCGCGCCAGCTTGCGCGTCTCGGAGATCGAGTGGGAACAGGCCAAGATTGAGCTGCAGCGCGCGCAGAACAACGTGGACCGCATGCTGATCAAAGCCCCGATGGACGGCATCGTGGTGATGCAGACCATCCGCCGGGGCATGGAGATGGGCCAGGTGCAGCAGGGCGATCAGGTCTATCCTGGCCAGGCGTTTCTGCAAATCGTGGACCCCAGTTCCATGGTGCTCAACGCCAACATCAACCAGGTGGACAGCGAAGCCCTGCGCATCGGGATGAAGGCGGTGGTGCGGCTGGATGCCTATCCCGGCCTGGAGCTGCCGGCTCACATCTATTCCATCGGCGCGGTGCCGGTGGCCGGACGCCGCGGCACCTTCATGAAGGAGCTGAAGGTCCGGCTGAAGCTGGATAAAATGGACCCGCGGGTGATCCCGGACCTTTCGGCCAGCGCCGACGTGGTGCTGGAGACGGTCAAGCAGGCGGCGATTGCGCCGCTGAACGGCATCTTCCGCGACACGCCGAACGGCAAACCCTACGTGTTCGTGCAATCGGGCGATGCCTGGGACCGCCGGGAGGTGACACTGGGGCTGCAGAACAATGTGGCCGCGGAGGTGCGGTCCGGGGTCCGGCCCGGAGAAGTGATCGGGGTGGGGCAGGGCGCCGCCAAGACCGCGGACGCGGGGAAAGCCGGCGGCAAGTCGCCGGGCTAACAACAGGAACACGGAATGTCCTCCAAAGACGTAAAGCCGAAACAACGCCTCGGTCAGAAGCGCTCTCTCAAGCGCCGGATCGCGGGCTGGATCGTGGTCGCCGCCGCATTCGGCGGGGGCGGGGTGGCGGCGTACCGCTACACGGGAACCACCGAAGTCGATGTGCCCGTGGCGCGCGTGCGGAAGGGCGACTTCATCATCTCGGTGAAGACGCGCGGGGAAATCCGCAGCACGCGGTCGGTGATCCTGAGCGCGCCGCAGGTGCCCGAGGCCCGCATCGTCAAGCTGGCCGAATCGGGCCGTCCAGTGAAGAAGGGCGAAGTGGTGATCGAGTTCGACGCCGAGCAGCAGCGCCAGAATTTCATCGAGCGCGACACCACGGTGCGCACCGCCGACAGCGAGATCGTCCAGACGCGGGCCTCCCACAAGATCGTCAACGAGATGGACGGCATGAACGAGATGCAGGCCGGCTACAACGTGGAGCGCGCCAAGCTGGAGGCCAGCAAGGCCGAAGTCGTCTCCGAGATCGAAGGCGCCAAGAACCGCATCCAGGTGGGAGTGTCGGAGGGGGAGCTGAAGCAGGTCAAGACCAGCATCAATTCCCGGAAGATCTCGCAGGAAGCCGATCTGGAGCGGCTCTCCCAGCGAAAAGACAAAACCGTGAGAGACCGCGAGCTTGCTCGCGGCTACATGTCGAAGATGACGATCATCGCCCCGATCGACGGCATCATCAACCTGCTGCCGAACTTCCGCAGCGGCGGCTCGTTCGGCCAGTCGCCCCCGCCCTGGAAGGAAGGCGACCGGGCCTGGACCGGGGCGGCCATCGCCGAGATCCCCGACATGTCGGAGATGCGCATCGAGTTGAAACTTGAGGAAGTGGATCGCGGCAAGCTCCAGTTGGGCCAGACCGTGAAGATGCGGGTCGACGCGATCCCGGACCGGGAGTTCGTCGCCGAGTTGGACTGGATCAGCCCGATCGCCGCCCTGATCTACAAGGGATTCATGACCTCGGAAAAGGTGTTCCCGGCCCGCGCCACGCTGAAGGCCCT
>JACOSH010000500.1 GCA_016178945.1 Acidobacteriota bacterium | reverse complement strand
CGCGCGCTTGGCCGTTGGCCGTCCGTCGGCATAAGGGCATCTCAAGGAACCTTCTGGAAGCCGAGTTGAACCTGGACGAAGTGTGCATCCTCCGTCAAGACTTGGCGTATACCTAGCTCGTGCATCACCGTGATCGTGGTCAAGTCGGTGAACGAGATCCGGGGCTTGTCCTGGTACCTCAGGCGGAGGCGATACGCCTTTTCGAACCGCTCCGGCGTGATCCTTTCCACCGTCAGAAGTCCAGCGCGTTGCGCCTGGAAGATCCCCTCGCAGAAGGTCTTGGCCAGGGAGAAATAGCGCGTGGCAAACAGCCGCGTAATGAGTTCATCCAGTATGAAGTCCGTGCTGACCAGGACGTTGCCCAGGGCCGTATATTGGCGGCGAAGGGCGACCACCCGCCGGTGAGCCGGATGCCCGGAGTCGGCCAGCACCAGCCATCCCCACGTGTCGACCAGCAGGCTCCGCGAATCAGCTTCCGTAAAGCGCTTCATCGATGCCTTCAGCCAGGCTGCCGTCGCGGATGATCCCTTCGACCGCCCGCAGCGGATCCGCCGTGGCCCGCCGCGTTTTCTCCGGCCTCCGGCCCTCGAGCCGGCGCCGGATAAGATGGGCCATGCTGACCCGGCGGCGAAACGCCTCTTGCCGCAGTTGCTCATGCAATTCATCGGGAATGAAAACCGTGGTGCGCTTCACGCTGGCATCATAGCATATATATTCGCGCCCCCGCGCTCAACCTCGCCGCACCGTGCCGCGGCCGAAGTGCGAAGCACTGGCGGCGTCACGCCGCACCCGAGGCGCCGGCTGACCGATCATGGCTTCTTCCTTTCGGCTATGATGCGCTTCAGCTCCTCGCCCCAGTTCAACGCCACGCGGATTTCGGTGGCCGGCGCGTCCTGCTCGCCCTCCCGGACCATGAGGAATCGCTGCCCGTCAGCCGTAACGTCGTAGTTGGACGAACTCGGCCCCGGCGCGCCGCACATCGAGTTCGTGCCCTGGTTGTAGTGCCGTTCCCACAGCAGCTTCGGTTTGCCGGCGGTGAGTGCCGGACCGGTGGTCACCGGGACGACCATCATCTTGTCACCGTTGCGGTAGTACAGCTCGCCGCCCGTGCGCTTCCACGTCGGATCACTGCCGCCTTCTGTGGAAATCTGGATCTTGGGCCCGGGCCCCGGGTACGCCTGCACGTAGATCTCGGGCCTGCCCGACTCGTAAGAGCAATAGGCGATCCAGCGGCCGTCCGGCGAGAACCGGGGTGAGCCTTCATCGAACTTGCTCTGCATGAAGGGCTGCGGCTTGCGCTCGCCTGTCATATCGAGCGTGTAGACGTCGCCGCCGGTCCCCGGGTTCACCTGCGTGAACGCCACCGTGCGGCCGTCGGGCGACCAGGAGGCGGCGCTCTGCTGCTCTCCAACGGTGGTCAACTGCTCTGCCGCTCCGCTGCGGTCCGACGGCATCCACCACATCTTGAACGGCCCGGGCATGCCCACCCGATACGTCAGGCGTTTCCCGTCCGGCGTCCATAGCGGCCAGTGGCTGGACCCGTCGAAGGTCATCTTGGTGAAGGTCCCGCGGTTTATGTCGTATAAGTAGATATTGTGGTTTGGGCCCTCCACTTCGACGGCGATCTGCTTGGCGCCCGGCGAAATCCGCGGGTGCAGGTAAGCGCGGGGCGGCAAAGGCAGGGGCTCGACGTTCCCCTGGCGATCGACCCAAACAACCTTGCGGCCTCCCCCTACCGGGCCGCCCGGAGCATAAGCCAGCGATCCGTTGGCGGACACCGCGAAGTGGTAGCCGTCCATAGTCTGGCTTTGGTAAACGGCGTCCAGGACCTGCACCGATGGTCCGGTGACCTCCAGCCTCCCAGCATCGAAGGGCGCCGCGTAGAGCGCTCCGCCCCGGATGTAGATCAGATGGCCGGTGGATAGGTACTTCGCATTCCTTCCGCCCTCGATCAGGGTCTTGCGCTTTCCCGTCTCAAAAGAGAATGCGGCGATGCTGTACTCATCAAAGGAGTCAACGTCCTTTGTCCGGAAAGCGTAGGTCACCGCTTTGCCGCCGGGCAGGAACTGCGGATGGCCGCCCCAGCGCTCGTCCTTTTTCGGGTCCACCACGGGCACTTCCTCGAGCTTGCCGCCGGAAGCGGGAATCCGTCCCATGCCGGCCGGATAAAGACCGAACACCAGCCTGTCATCGGGACCCCAGGCGGCCATCGCCGCGCCGCCTTGGGGAGCATCGAACATGTTCAGCGGCGGCCCGCCGCCCGGAGCCACTTTCTTCCATTTGGGCCCCTGCCGGAAGATCATCCATTGGCTGTCGGGCGAGAACGACGGGAAGGGCATGCCGCCCTCAGTGCCTGGAATCGCCTTGGACTGAAACTCGTTCATCGCGCGCAGGTAGATCTGCCTCTGCCCTCCCTTTTCGACCGGATACACCAGGCGAGATCCGTCGGGCGAAAACGCAAACCCGGCGCCTCCTGTCGGCAGGATTTCGCCGGGAGCCAGGGTGATGGTGAAGCGCGTGACGGGCTGGGGCGGCGGGACCTTGCGCCAGACGCTCCAGCCAACGGCCCCGGCGAGAATCGCGCCGGCGGCGAAGGCGACGCTCAGGGCGAGACGGGGAGACCGGGAAACGGGGAGACGGGGAGGGAACTCCACGGGTGGCTCCTCCAGCTCAAGGCGGGCGTCGCCGATGTCGCGCAGGCGCCGCTGCGGATCTTTCTGCAAGCAGCGCCGTAAGAGAGCCTGGAGGTGCGGGGGCGTCGAGGCCGGCAGCGTCTCCCAGTCCGGCTCCTTCGCCAATACTGCCGCTACACAGTCGGAGAACGACTCGCCAGGGAAGGCGCGATGACCCGCCAGCATCTCGAACAGGACGCACCCAAATGCCCAGATGTCGGTGCGCTTGTCCACGTGCGCTCCCCGCGCCTGCTCTGGGCTCATGTAGCCTGCAGTGCCCAGAATCGCGCCCCCGCGAGTGGGGTCGGAACTGACGGTGGGCGACTGCGACAAGTCCACCGAATTGGAAGCCTCGCCATGCATCGCCTTAGCCAAGCCAAAGTCCAGCACCTTGACCTTGCCTTCGGGGGTGATCTTGATGTTGGCGGGCTTCAGATCGCGGTGAATGATCCCCTTGTCGTGAGCGCCTTCCAGCGCCTCGGCGATCTGGCGGCAGACGGTGAGAGCTTCTTCGACCGGAAGCGGGCCCGCGAGAGTCTTGCCGGGCGCCAGCTCCAGCACCAGGTAGTTCACGCCGCCCGCCTCTTCCAGACCATGAATCGCGGCGATGTTGGGATGGTTCAGGGCCGCCAGCAGCCGCGCTTCGCGCTCGAAGCGGGCGAACCGTTCGGGATCGCGCGCGAACTTCTCCGGCAGGACCTTGATGGCCACCTCCCGGCCGAGCTTGGAGTCGGTGGCGCGATAGACGACGCCCATGCCGCCGGCGCCGAGCTGCTCTTCAATCTTGTAGTGTCCGAGACTCTGACCGACCATGGTTTTCACTCATTCCACCGCACAGGCCGTTCAACTCCGGGAGGCACGGCCAGCCCGTCCGCTACGGCGACGCCCTTCAGCGCACTGGAAGCCGCATCGCCGTTCCCGGAATCCAGGCTGCTGTCAACTGGAGGTTCACTGGCCCGCTTACTGTATCATCGGGAACGCGGAAGTCCACTCGATAGACATCCGTCTCGCCGGGCCAGCCAATTTTGTTTAGAACCTCCGCGGGGCGCCCCTGCACGAGCACCTCGACGGGCGAATTGACCTCCAGCAAGGGGTCGCGGGTAAAGGGTTCTGCGCCCGCCGGAATCGTGCCGGGCCGGGTCGGGCCGAGCCCCGTCACGCTCGCAATCAGGATCTCCCCTTTTCGCGCCGGGTTCGCCGGCGTAATCGGGCGAAAGCTGGAGTCAAAAACTGCGATCACTTCAGGACGAAAAGCGGGCAGCAAGTGAAAAACGATACGGCTCGTTCCGCCCCCGATGGCTCTGCGCTTCCCAGGGTCCTCGGCCATGGAAGCGACCCGGATCGGCCGGGGGTTCGGGGGAGTCCCGCCGGACATCTGTCCCCTGATGCCCAAGAAGGCGCCGGCGCCTCCCACCACTGCGTGCGGGAAATATCCGCTGTCCATGATCGCGCCGACGAACTGCCCGTCCGCGTCCAGAAACTCCCACTTACAGTCGGCGAGGGTTCCGCGGTTCACATCCGCAACGCCAAAGCCGGGCTGCGGAGCCGGGTTGAAGTTCATCAGGAACTGACGGCTGGTCCACAGCCCTCGGGCCGTCTTGCCATTGACTGCTACGATGTCTCCGACAAAGAGTACGTCGGTGAAAGCACGCGCCGCGCCCGCGGTCGTCATGCTCTCGTCTGTCCCACGCCGTGTGGGATCGGCGACGTCGGAGCGATACTGCACGGCATTGTCAATATCGACCACAAGCACGACTGGAGTCTGGCCGATCGCCAACGTCCAGCCAAGAAGGAGCGGTAGAACCACGATTCTCATGTCAGATCGCCTCACCAGTACAGCTTCAGACCAAACTGGATGGAACGCGCCGGATAGGCTTGGCTGACTCTGCCGAAGCCCGGGTTGCCGAAGCCGGTGTCCGGCGCGTAGAGCCCGGCCCGGTTGAACAGGTTGAAGAATTCGCCCCGGAATTGCAGGCGCCTCTCCTCGCGCCACAGCCGCCAGTATTTTTGGAGGCTGAAGTCGAAATTGTCGACGCCGTGCGAGCGCAGATACGGGGTCGTTCTGGGAGCGTTGCCGAAGGCGAAGGCCGGCGGCTGCGCGAAGGCGGTGGTGTTGAACCAACGCTCCACGGTGGCCGCGTCCGGCCGCGGATCCCCAGCCAGGTTCGGGCGCTGGATTCCGGCGAAGGCGTTGACGTTATTGGAAACCGCGTAGATGGAAAGCGGAAATCCGGACTTGAAGGTGCTGATCCCGCTGATCTGCCAGCCGCCAAGCACGCCGTTGGCCAGCGAGTTGCGCAGCGCCAGTCCCTTACCCCGGCCGACGGGCAACTCGTACACGTAGCTGATCACCACGCTGTGCGGAGTGTCTTCAACCATCGGCGATTTTTCGAGCGACAGGTCGTAGTAGTTGCGGGCGAACTGCCCGGCGTTTCCGACCCACCCCTGCGGACCTTCGTTGTTGCTCATGGCCTTCGAGAAGGTATAGGAGACCAGGAACTGGAGGCCGCGGCTGAAGCGGCGGTTGGCCGACAGGTTGAGAGCGTGGTAGTTGCTGAAGGCGCCCGGCGACTGGAACGCGTTGACCCCGTCGAACTGGGGGAAGGGACGCAGCAGTTGCGCCCGGGTCGCCGTGGGCCCGGAGAGAATCGAGCCGGGCGTGGTGACCGTCCCGTAGAACGGGTTGGACACGCGCTCCAGCAGCGCGCTGCCCATGCTGAGCAATTCGGGGCGCAATTGATTCCTCCGGAAACCGCGGGGGCCGTCGCCGTACAACAGCTTGACCCCATGATTGCCGACATAACTGGCTTCGAGCACCGTGTTGGACTGGAGCTGGTACTGCAACCCGAGTGTCCACTGCTCGAGGTAGGGCGTCGCCCGCCGGCGCTCGGCGGCGTTGATCGTCAGGCCGAGATCGGTGCGGTCGCCGCGCGACTGGCCGGGTGGAAGCAGCAGGCCGCTGGGGAACGGATTCCGCAGCAGGTTCTCCGGGGTGACGCCATCCAACGCGCCGACGTACGGGGTGGACTGCGAGGAGCCGTTGAGTATGATGTCGCTGAGGTCCAGCGCCGACGAGTAGAAGATGCCGAAGCCTGTCCGTACGACCAGGCGGCTGGCCGGGGACCAGGTCAGGCCGAGCCGCGGCGCGAAGTTGGTGTACTGCGGGTCGTAGAGGCCGCGCGGATTGGCGCCTCCGGTGAAGCGCAGCCCGCCGGTCAGGTTCAGCCCCACGGCGTCGCTGATGGAGTTGCGCTCCAGCGCCCAATACGCGAAGCGGTCGAAGCGATCGGTGGGGGCCTTCTGGATCTCGTAGCGGAGACCCAGGTTGAGAGTCAGGTTGCTTCGCAACTTGAAATCGTCATTGAAGTATCCGCCGTACCAACGCTTGGTGAGCGCGGCGTGAGTGGCGTAGGTGATCCCGCCGCCATTGCCGGTCCCGAGCAGGAACGAGGCCAGGCCCGCGCCGGTCAAGGGATCAGCCGCCGTGGGATTGGGGCCTTGCGTAAAATTGCGCGGGAACGTGAAGGAGGCGCGCGCGGACCGGAACGTATTCAAGCGGTGGTCGATGGCGATGAAGCCCAGGGTGAAGGTGTGTGGGCCGCGGATGTTGGCCAGGTCAAGCGCGAAGGTGCGGGCCTCGCGAGGAGTGCGCGTCAGCACGCCGGCGCCGAGCCCTTGATTCCCAGTGACGCTGATTCCGGGAAAGGCGCCTGGTCCGGCAAAATTGTCCAGCGCCGCCGGCAGTCCGAGCGTGGAGGGTTGGAACGGAATGCCTTGCGGCTCCAGGCGCTCCACCCAGCGCCCCCATCCCAGCGTGGCATTGAGCAGGAACGCGGGAGTGAAGGCGCGGCTGTATCCAAGCGCCGTGTCCCAGCGCGGGTTCGGCTCCAATACGCCCATGCCGCCGGGGTTGCCGGCGCCAAAGTAGGCGCCCGTACCCTGAATCGACTGCCGCTTCTGCGACCAGCGGGCGAAGAGGCGCTGCTTGTCGGTCAGGTTGTGGTCGACGCGAAGGCTGTACTGGTCGCTGTTGAGCGGCAGGCTCGCGGCCCCCACGAAGTTGTCCTGGTGAGTGACGGGATCGCCGGTCCGGTTCGGCTCAGGCCAGTACGGCAGCAGTTTCAGCGCCACCGGGTCCATTATCTGCTGGGGAATCCGATTTCCGGGAAATGGATCGCGCAGGTAACCGGCGCCCTGTAGGCGCGTGGTGAACGGATTGTAGATCACGGCCAGCGAACGGTTGGCGTTCAACGTGCCCGAGAAATCGCCCTGACGCTGCTCCAGCGTGGACACCGAGAGCACGGCCGTGAGAGGGGTCTGTTGGCGCAGGCCTTCAAAGGATCCGAAGACAAAGGTGCGGTTCTTTTGTTCGTACAGCCTCGGGATGAACAGCGGCCCGCCGAGGTTGAAGCCGTACTGGTTGCGCTTGAAGTTTCTTCGTGGAATCCCGTTGCGATTGCTGAAGAAGTTGTTGGCGTCGAGCTTGTCGTTGCGCAGGAATTCGAACATTCCGCCATGGAATGCGCTGGAGCCGGACTTGGTGATCGCGTTGACCGCGTTGCCCATGCTCCAGCCGTATTGAGGCGAGAAGGTGTTGGTTTGAATCTTGAACTCCTGGAGCTCGTCCACCGAAGGCACAAATATCAATCCACCCCAATCCCCGGAGGCGTCCCAGTGGCCATCCAGCAGAATGGCGGCCGCCCCGAAACGCGCCCCGGAAAAACCAAATGCGGAACCATCCTGGTCCCTGCCAATCTGGCGGCACGCTCAAGTGAAGGCTTGGTACTCCAGGTTGTTGTTGACCGCCGAGCTGAGGGTGACCAGGTTGAACATGTTGCGAATGTTCAGAGGCAGTTCGACCGCCTGCTTGCCGGAGACCTCCGTGCCGATGCCGGAGTTGCCCGTGTTCAGGAGGGGCGCCTCGGCCGTAACCTCGACAACCTGGCTGATGGAGCCGAGCTCCAGGGCCGGGTTCAGGGTTGAGGCTTGGCCGACGGTCAGAACGATGTTCGACTGAACATAGGCACGGAAGCCCTCCTTCTCCACTTTCAGGCCGTAGCGGCCTGGAGGCACCTGGCTGAAGGTGTACCGACCGTCTGTTCCGGTGGCGAATTGGCGCTCGAATCCGGTGGCGGGACTGGCAAGCGTTACTTTGGCGTCCGGAACCGGGGCGTTGTCCGGGTCGAGAACGACTCCGGTAAGTCTGGCATTCACCGTCTCGCCCTGGGCCCACAGCGGAGAAGAAGCCAGCGCGAATAAGAAAGCGGCAACAACGACTCTGGACATGGCACTCTCCCTTCTTGGGTGAAGCTTAGTCCAACTGCAATCGACTTTGCCCCCACGTATTTGTGCGGGGAGGTGTCCCGGTCAGCGGATCAGGCCGTCGCGCAGCGCTTTGGCCACCGCCTCGGACTTGGAGTGCACCTGGAGCTTCTCGTAAATGTGCCGCATGTGAAAGCCCACGGTGTGGATGCTCAGGCCCATTTCCGCGGCCGCGGTCTTGTAGTGATGGCCTTCGCCCAGCAGTTTCAGCAGATGCAACTCTTGGGGCGAGAGCCGGTAGTCCGCATCGGCCGGCGGGTGAAAACGGCGGAACAGCTCGACCACACGGCGAGCCACTTCCGGCGACATGGGGGCGCCTCCGCTCATCACCTCCTTGACGCTCTCCAGCAGGCGGGCCGGAGGCGTCTTCTTGAGCAGATACCCACAAGCGCCCGCGCACATGGCTTCAAAGATCCGGTCGTCATCCTTGTACACAGTCAGAATGAGCAACAGGATCTTGGGGTAGCGCTGCTTCAGGATGCGGACGCCCTCAATGCCGGACATGCCTGGCAGGCCGATGTCGATCAGGGCCACGTGCGGGGGATGCCGGCCGATTTCCCCGAGCGCCTGCTCCATGGAGCCAAAGCGCTGAGTGCACCGATAGCCCTCGGTGCTGTTGATCAGCAGTGCCAGCCCCTCGCGCACCTCGGGCCGGTCCTCGATGATGGCCACCTCGATCACATCGGGCAGGGAAGCGGTGCTGTGCATGGCGACGTATTGAGTTTAAGGCAAACCAGGCTGCCGCCCCCCCACGTATTTCTGCAGGGGGCTCCGCCGGAGCGGGACACTCAGGCTGACCGTAACGCCCCGTCCGGAAACAATGTCGAGGGAACCGCCAATGGTGGCGGCACGCCAGCGCATGCCGGTCAATCCGTGGCGATTGCCCTTGAGGCTGTTCCCGGCGGCGGCATCGAAGCCCTTTCCATTGTCGCTGGTCCGTAGCGAAAGGCGGTTTCCTTCCACGGCTACCTCCACGGTAACCGTCGAGGCGCCGGAGTGCCGCAGGATGTTGTTGATCGACTCTTTGAAAATGAAGAAGACCTGCCGGCGGACGTCGGCATTCAGCTTGACGTCCGGACCGGCGGCGGGCGCTTGAAACCGAAGCTCGATGTTCCGGGCGATCAGCGCATCGCCGGCGAACTCGCGCATGCGCTGAACCAGGTCGCTCAGCAGCTCCTTCTGTGGGCGGATGGCCCACACGATGTCGCTGGTGGAGTCCACCAGATCCCGGGCCAGGTTGGCGATCCGCGAGAGTTGCTCCCCGCCGGGCCCGTCCTGGACGCGGGCGACTTCGGTCAGGATGGCGATCTGCGACAGATTCGCGCCGAGATCGTCGTGGAGATCGGTGGCGATGCGCATCCGCACCCTTTCCAGGTCGACCACCCGCTGAAGCCGGTAGCGGTGTCCCGCGTAGACGAGACCGCAGCCCGCCAGGAGCGCCAGCGTTTCAAACCACCAGCGGCGCCAGAGAGGCGGCGAGATTCTAAACTCGACTACCGCGCTGGAGCTGCTCACCCCCTCCGCGCTCACACTCCGTACCCGAAAACGGTAGCTGCCCGG
>JACOSH010000499.1 GCA_016178945.1 Acidobacteriota bacterium | reverse complement strand
TAATCCGAAAGTGGGAAGAGGCAGCCTCGCCCCTTGAGGCTGCCGCGATGCGTTTTTCCCGGCCGGCAATCGTCGTCAGACCGGACTTCGGTCCGGTCAGGTGTTGCTTCCGCTTACGAGCATGCTCCAGGAAGAGGTCACAGGAAGGTTTTGGCCTTCCGCCGATCGAGAGCATCTCGCGCGGCGCTCATAGGGCGCCGCGCGTTGACGATGTTCAGCCGTCGTGTCTCTTTCCTCTGCGCTACGGCTCTCTGCGCCCCGCCATCTTTTTTTCCAGGGCCAAGAAGAGGCGGTCGCGAACCGCGGCCGGCAGCTCCACCGGGACGGCCCTCCGGTAGACTTCAATGGTCTTCTTGGTGGTGTCGGTGACGACCCAGCAGTTCGGGCAGGCGCTGATATGTTCTTCGAGCATCTTGCGCTCTTGCGGGCTCACTTCCTCGTCGAGAAACTCGCTGAGCTCTTCCAGGAACTGTTTACAGGTAAGCAAAAGGGTCCTCCACCTTCTTCTTGAAGAATGAGGTCAGCCGGTCGCGAAGCTGCAGGCGCGCGCGCAGCAGGCGGCTCTTCACCGCCGCCACCGACAAGCCCAGCGTCCCGGCGGTCTCCTCAATCGAGAGATCTTCCACGGCGCGCAGCAGGAATACGGACCGGTAGGATGCCGGCAGCCCGCTGATGGCCTTTTCCAGGATCTCATGCAGCTCCTCGCGGGAGTAGCGCTGCTCGGGGTTGTCCTCCCAGACGGCGATCTCGCGCCCCACCTTGTCGTCCTCGGTTTCCAGCGGCTCATCCAGCCACACCGTTTTGTCCCACTTCCGCTTGCGCAGTTTCATCAGCGCTTCATTGACGGCGATCCGCACCAGCCATGTGTAGAACTTGGAGTTTCCGGCGAAGCTGTCCAGGTGCGAGTACGCTTTGAGGAAGGTCTCCTGCAGGACGTCCTCGGCGTCCTCGCGATTCTGCGTGATGCGCTGGGCCAGCCGGAAAATCTTCCGCCCGTGATGGTCGACCAGCCCGTTGAAGGCGGCGGCGTCCCCGTGACGGGCTTGGGATACCAGGGCGGCTTCATCGTAGATGTCGGCTGGGGGGGCCAAGTCTTAGGATAACAGGGTCAGGGGTGTATACTGGATGGCCATGATGCGCACTCGCCGGCAGTTCTTGCACGCTGTTTCCGCCGTGGCCTCCCTCAGTGGCGCGCGCGCGGCCAAGTCCGGGAGCGACTCGCCGCAGTTCCTGGTTGCCGCCCTGACCATGCTCGACAAGCGCGGTCGTTTCGACGACGGGCTCAATCGCGACTACCTGGCTTACCTGGCCGCGGGCGGCGCCGGCGGCGCGCTGGCGCTGGGAACCACGGGAGAGTTTTCCTCCTTCTCGGTCGCCGAGCGCAAGCAGATTCTGGAGAGCTTTCTGCGCCACAAGGGCAAGTTGTCGGTGATGGCGCAGATCGGCACTCCCAACCTCCCGGAGACTCTCGACCTGCTCGACCACGCCACGCGGGCCGGCGCCGGCTCGGTGCTGGTGCTGCCGCCGTTCTATTTCAAGAACCCGTCGGTCGAGGGGCTGGCGGCCTTTTTTGAGCCCATTCTGACGGCCGCCAAGCTGCCGGTCTATCTCTACAACATTCCCCAGTTGAGCGGCGTGCCGATCACCGCCGAGCTGCTCCGGATCTTATCGCGCCACGAGCGGCTGGCCGGCATCAAGGACTCCTTCAGCAAGGCCGACGCTCTGGTGGCCTTCATCCGCGAGTTCCCCAAGCTCCGGATCATCACCGGCGTTCCCAGGAACTTGACGGTCGATCTGCGGGAGGGCGGCGCCGGCATCATCAGCGGCAACGCCAGCGTCTTTCTTCGGGAAACGGCCGCCGTGTTTGAGGCGTTCCGCAAGGGCGCCGATCCGCAGCCGGCCCAGGCCTTGCTCGACACCGCCGGCGCCGCGCTCAGCGGATACGACGGCATCCCGGCGATGAAATACGCCTTGAGCCGGATGGGCCTACGTGAAAGCGGCTACCGCCCGCCGTTTATCGAGCTGCCGGCGCAGAAGAAGCAGGATCTGGCCGCGCGCCTAAAGGTCTGAGCGCCGCGCGCTAGAATAGAGCCTGGCCTTGCTGCCTGGAGGTGTCATGAAGTTGCTCCCGTTCCTGCTGGCCGCCGGTTTGTTTGGCGCCGCCCTGAAGGTGGAAGACCGCCATCTGCTCAACGGTTCCTTCGAGGCCCAAAAAAGCGTCGCCGCCAGCGGTTGGAACGCGGTGCGCGGGGAGGCGTCCATCGACCGCAAGACCGCCTACGACGGCAAGGCCTCGCTGCGGATCGAGGCGCCGGAGTTCACCGAAGCGCGGGTGGAATCGCCGGCCTTGCAGTTGGCCATCGGCAAGCGCTACGAGATTCGGGCCTGGATCAAGACCGAGCAACTGGAGGTGCGCGACACGGACCGGACCCCGATCGCCGTGGGCGCGGCGCTCTCGATGGCCTCGCTGCCCTTCGACTATCACTCCGAATCCCTGGGCGGCACCCGCGACTGGACCCAGGTCCGGCTTCGCTTTGTCGCCACGCGCGCGGAAGACCGGATTCTCTGCCTGGCGGGGTTGGGAGGCGAAGCGCGTGGGCGGGTCTGGTTTGACGGCGTGCGCATCGACGAGGCGGCGGCGGAAGGCGAGTGGCCCGCGCGCCAGGCCATCCGCACCTTCGGTCCCGCCTACCGCTATCCGCAGGGGGGCTGGATCTACCTCCACATCGAAGGCGCGCCCTACGAGCGCGGCTACCAGCATGGCGTGCTGATGCACCAGGAGATCGCCCGCTACCTGGACCGCTGCGCTCTGTATCTGGACCCGAAGTCGAAAGAGCGCGCCTGGGATCACGGCCGCAACAGCGCCGCCGCCCTGTTCCTGCGCGGCTTCGACCAGGAGATCCTGGAAGAGATGAAAGGCATCGCCGACGGCGCCGCCGCGCGTGGCGCCAAGTGGGGCGCGCGCCCGATCGACCTAGTGGACGTGGTGGCCATGAACACCATTACCGAGCTGAGCTTGCTGGCCGCCGCGCTGCCGGTGACGCCCACCGGCCTGGAAGGTCTGGGCCTGCGCCGGCCCGACTACGGGCAGCGCCCCGGCGACGTCCCCATCACCGAGCGGTGCAGCGCCTTCGCGGCCACCGGTCCGGCCACCCGCGACGGCAAGATGATCGTGGCCCACATTACCATGTGGCCTCTCACCTTCGCCGAGCAAACCAACGTCATGCTGGACATCCGGCCGGCGCAGGGCCGGCGGGTCCTGATGCAGGCCTATCCGGGCGGTATCCAGAGCGGCACCGACTACTACCAGAACGACTCCGGCATCGTGCTCACCGAGACCACCATCCGGCAGAGCCCGTTCAACGTGCAGGGCACGCCGGTCGCCTACCGCGCTCGCAAGGCGATCCAGTACGGAACCAGCGTGGAGGAGGTCGCCGAACACCTCAACCACCGCAACAACGGCATGTACACCAACGAGTGGCTGATCGGCGACGCCAAGACCAATCACATCGCCATGTTCGAGCTGGGCACTTACAAGACGCGGCTCTACCGCAGCTCGAAGAACGAATGGTTCGGCGGAACCGATGGTTTCTACTGGGGGTGCAACAACGCCAAGGATCTCAACGTGCGGCTGGAGTACGCGCCCGATCCCAAGGGCCAGCCGGTGCACCTTCCTTTCGTGACTGCCTCGCGCGATATCAAGTGGCAGGAGCTGTTCGACAAGCATAAAGGGCAAATCGACGAGCAGTTCGCTTTTCTGGCCTTCCGCACGGCGCCGCTGGTCTCGGCCAGCTCCATGGACGCCAAGCTGGCCACCTCCGATATGGCCTCGCGCCTGATGTGTTGGGCGGTGTTCGGCAAGCCCAACCAGCGCGAGTGGGTCCCCAACGATTGGGAGCGTCAGAACTATCCGCACATCACGGGTATTTATTCCTCCGGTTACTCGTTGTTCTCCACCGAACCGCCGGCGGCCCTGAAGAACCCGCCGCCCGCGGCGCCGGAGCCCGCCAAGACCGCGGAGAAGACATCCTACAAGGACCGGCTATGGAAGGGCTGGGTCCTGCCGGCCTCCGACGCCGACATCTGGTTCACGGCCGGGTCGGCGGCCTACTACCGGGCTCTGAGCCAGAAGGACTGGGACCGCGAGCTGGAGTCGCACCGCGCGGCCTATCGCGCCGCGGCGTTGAGCCAGGACCTGCCGCTGAGCCAGTTGAAAAGCGGCCTGCGGTCCTCTCATTGGTACGATCTGGCGGTTCACAAAGGCGCCCTGTTGCTGGACGCCTTGAGACTGGAGATAGGCGATAAGGAGTTCCTCTCCCTCATGCAGCGCTTCTTTGAAGAGCACTCCACCAAGACGATACCGGCGGCCGAATTCATCAAAGCCACCGGCAAGCCCGATTTTTTCCCGCGATGGCTGGACAACACCGGCCTGCCAGGCGACACGTCGGGCCCGGCCTACCTGCCCAC
The DNA here is from genome assembly GCA_016178945.1 of Acidobacteriota bacterium. Taxonomy (GTDB): domain Bacteria; phylum Acidobacteriota; class Terriglobia; order Bryobacterales; family Bryobacteraceae; genus JACOSH01. The sequence continues at coordinate 5,351 of JACOSH010000499.1, read as the reverse complement.
GCTGCTGCGCGACCGGCTGGCTTCGGCCATGATCGTCTACGGCACGGTGCGCGAGGCTGGCGCCAACCGCCGCGCCGCCGAGTTGCTCGAGCGGCGTTTTCTGGACTGGCATGAAAGCGCCGTCCCGGTCCGCAAGGACTTCGAGGCCTCCGACGCGGACCTGCGCGGCCACGATGTGGTCTTCGTGGGGCGCCCCGAAACCAATTCGGCGCTGGCCGGGTTGAGCGAGCGGCTGGATCTGCGCTACGACGGCGCGTCGTTCCGGATCGGCCCGGCCGGCCACGCCTCCGAGAACGAGGCGCTGGTGTGGGCCGCGGCCAACCCGCTGGACCGCTCCCGCATGGTCCTGGTGGTCGCGGGCAACAGCGCCCTGGAGACCGTGCGGGCGGCGTCAGCACAGTTGGAGCACCACCCCTACACCGTGTTCGATCTGGGCCAGCGCGCGCCGTAGAGCCACGCTGCTAGCCGACTTCGCCGTCCACGTGTACGCGGTGCCTGGCGCCGGCTTCCTTCTTCTTGTAAGTCTCCACCTGCGATCCGTGGGGGCCCTGCCGGGTGCGCGCCAGCAGCGCTTCTTTGTCCCGCTGCGACATGGGCTGGAACGTCTTGCAGGCGATCACGTTCTGTTCCAGCTCTTCCACGGTCTGGACGCCCGAGACCAGCGTGTCGATGTCGTGGCTCCAGGTGAACCGCAGGCACTCCGGAATGGTGGCGACCTTGTGCTTGGTGATATTGCCGATGGCGTTGGATTTCATCGCGATCAACCCCAGCCCCTTCTTGCGAATGTTGGGCAGCACCGAGTGGATGAAGCTCAGGTAGTGCGGGTCGATCAGATTGACCGGGTGTTGCACGGTCTCCCAGCCGTCGTAACCGTCCAGCAGGCGCTGGTGGACCGTCGGGTCGTGATGGCCGGTGAACCCGATGTGCCGGACCTTGCCCTGCTGCTTGGCCTTGACGAAGGCCTCCAGGGATCCGTTCGGGCCGAAGATCTTGTCGACCTCCTGGTGCGTCGACACCTCATGGCACTGCCAGAGATCCAGGTAGTCGGTCTTCATGCGGGTGAGGCTCTCTTCGAGCTGGCGCATGGCGCCGGCCTTGTCGCGAAGCTGGGCCTTGGTCATGAGCAGGATCTTCTGGCGCTTGCCCCCAGCCAGCGCCTTACCATACGTGATGTCGCTTTCGCCGTCGTGATACTTGTGCGCGCTGTCGAAGAAGGTAATCCCCAGATCGATGGCGCGATGAATGATGCGGATGCCGTTTTCCTCGCCGTTGACCCTCATGTGGAAGCCGCCCAGGGTCATGCGCGTCACGCGCAGGCCGCTCTTGCCGAGCGTGGCGACCGGCAGGGGAGTATCGGCGAGCGCTTTGCTCAGCGCCGCCGAAGAGAGTAGAAAAGCGCGTCGATTCATGACAACCTCCCAAGATTGCAGTAACCGGCTACTTATGATATCACTGGTCCTGCCATGACTACCCGCCTTCCGTCTGTCCTGGTTTTGGCGTGCCTCAGCCTGACCGCTCAAGAGTTCCGCGCCACGCTGCAGGGAACCGTCACCGACCCGTCGAAGGCCGCCATCGTGGGCGCCGATGTCACTCTGCGCAACACCGCCACCTCGGTCGAGCGCAAGGGCCTCAGCGACAACACCGGCCACTACCTGTTCCAGTTCCTGCCTCCGGGACCCTACTCGCTCACCATCAAGGCCGCGGGCTTCAAGACCGAAGTCCGCGACGGCGTCAGCCTCAGCCTGGGAGACAACACCCGCATCGACGTCGAGCTGCCGGTGGGCCAGGCGACGGAAATGGTCTCCGTGGTGGGCGACGTGGCGGCCGTGCAGTCGGAGTCTTCCTCGCTGGGATCGGTGGTGCGCCAGGAGATCATCGATACGCTGCCGCTGAAGGGCCACAGCAGCCTTTTCATGTTTACCCTGGCCACCGGAGTGGTGAATAACCGCTACGGCGAAGACACCCGCCCTAACGACACGATCACCAACGTTTCCTACTCCTCGAACGGCTCGCCGGTGGCCTCGGGCGACGTTTCGGTGGATGGCGTGGCCAATACCATCAACGTCAATCGCGGCGTGAATATCTCCCAGTGGGTGCCGGCCGTGGATGCGGTGGCCGAGTTCAAACTCCAGACCGGCACGCTGCCGGCCGAGTACGGACGCGCCGGCGGCAACATCATGAACATCGTGATCAAGTCCGGCACCAACGAGCTGCACGGCTCCGCCTACGAGTTCCTGCGCAACGCCGCGCTGGACGCCAACCTGTTCTTCAACAATCTCCGCGGCGCTCCGCTGGCCCGTTATGGGTCGAATACTTACGGTTTCAGCGTGGGCGGCCCCGTGTGGATCCCCGGCGCCTACAACGGCAAGAACCGCACCTTCTTCTTTGTGAACTTCGAGGGCTCGCGGGAAGGCAACGGCATCAGCCCGCTGCTCAGCGTCCCCACCGACCGGATGAGGACCGGCGACTTCTCGGAAATCGCGACCGTCATCTACAACCCGCTCTCGGTGCGCAGCGCCGGCGGAGTCTCCACGCGCGACCCGTTCCCGGGCAATATCGTCCCCCAGGCCGCGCAGGATCCGGTGGGCCGCAACATCATGAACTTCTGGCCGAAAGCCAATGTCACCGGTCCGGACCGCGCGCGTCCCTTCGTCAACAACTACGCGTTCTCGGCCAAGTGGCCGCGCGACTATGACGCCACCGTGGTCAAGATCGACCATCACTTCAGCGACAAGAACCTGTTTTTCGCCCGCGTCAACAAGGGTGAAGGCCGGCTGGTGTTCCCGTACCGTTTCGAAGGCGTCGCCACGGGAGGCCGCAACAACGTGAAACGTCCGCACGTGGGCGTGGCCCTCAACGACACGATCCTGCTGAGCGATCACACAACCCTGGATTTCCGCCTGGGCGTGGCGCGCGGCATTGAGAACAACCGCCCCTGGTCGGACGGGTTCGATCCGGGCTCTCTGGGCTTCTCGTCTTCTTTCGTGAACCTGATCCAAAGCAAGGCCTTCCCCAACATCAATGTCAGCGACATGGAAGGTCTGGCCGACAGCCCGTATATCTTCGATCCCGGCTACACCTGGTCGCTCCAGCCCAGCCTCTCGCTCCAGCGCGGACGCCATCTGTTCAAGACCGGCGGCGATTTCCGCCTTCTGCGCGGCAACTACTTCCGCAACTTGACCCCTTCGGGCTCGTTCAGCTTCGGTCCCAATCAGACCGGCGGGCCCAACGCCGCCACTCCCGGCGCCGGCACGGGCTTCGGACTGGCCTCGATGCTGGTGGGCTTTGGCTCGGGCTCTCTGCCGTACAACACCGGGTTATCGATTCAAAACGTCTACTACGGACTCTACTTTCAGGACGACTTCCGCGTGTCCTCCAGGCTGACCCTCAACCTGGGGCTGCGCTGGGAGTACGAATCGCCACGCACGGAACGCTACAACCGCACCACCCGCGGCTGGGCCTACAATACCGCCAGCCCGCTGCAGGTTCCCGGGTTGAGCCTGCGGGGCGGCCTGCTGTACGCCGGCGTCAACGGCCAGGAGCGCGGAATCTACAATCCCGATCGCAACAACTTCGCGCCGCGCATCGGCTTCGCCTACAGCGTGACCAAGAAACTGGTGCTGCGCGGCGGCTACGCCTTGAGCTACATCCCGGTGATCGGATCGGTGACGGCGGACGGGTACAGCAATACCACCCCGTGGGTCAGCTCCACCGACGGCGGCATCACCATCAAAGACCGGCTGAGCAACCCCTTCCCCACCGGGCTGCTGCCGCCCATCGGCAACTCGCAGGGCCTGGCCACGTTGCTCGGCCAGGGTGTTTCCTTTGTCGAGCCCGCCGACACCTACCCGCGCTTCCACAACTGGCAGTTCAACATCCAGCGCGAGTTGCCCGGACAGCTCCTGGTGGAGGCCGCCTATGTCGGCACGCGGGGCATCGGTCTGATCGCCAACATCGAGAACTTGAACCAGATCGACCCGCAGAACCTGTCCATGGGCGCCGCGCTCACCCAGACGGTCGCGAACCCGTTTCTGGGAAGACTGACCGGTGCGCTGGGCGGCGCGACCGTGCAGCGGCTGGTGCTGCTGCGGCCGTATCCGCAGTACACCGGGGTCGGCCGCATCAATCCCGGGTATGGCAATAGCGTCTACCATTCGATCCAGCTTCGAGTGGAAAAACGCCTGTCGCACGGCGTGGCGGCGCTGGTCTCCTTCACGGGCTCCAAGAACATTACCGACCTCTCCTCTCCGCAGAACCCCTACAACCGCCGGCTTGAGCGCGCGGTGGGCGACTTCGACGTGCCTCAGCGTCTGACCATCGCCGCGGCGTGGGATCTGCCCTTCGGCAAGGGCCGTCCGCACGGCGGCAATGCGCCCCGCGCTCTCGACCTGCTGATCGGCGGCTGGCAGCTTTCCACCTTCAGCACCTTTCAGGGCGGGTTCGCGCAGGGATTCGGCGTGCAAGGCGGCAACTACGCGGGCTTCGGGGTGCGGCCTAACGTGATCGGCGACCCGACGGCCGGCGTCTCGGGCGGTCACGGCGAGCGCCTGGGCCGCTACTTCAACACCGACGCCTTCGCCCGCCCCGCCGACTTCACGTTGGGGAACCTGGGCCCGCGCATCGGGTCGGTGCGGAACCCCGGAATGAACAACGTCAACCTGACGCTGTCCAAGGACTTCCGGATCGTGGAACGGATCAAACTGCAGTTCCGCGCGTCGCAATTCAACTTGTTCAACCATCCCGTGTTCAGCGGACCGAACACCACGGTGGGCAACGCCTCTTTCGGCCGCATCTCGGCTCAGAACAACATCAGCCGCCAGACGGAGTTTGCGTTACGGGTGATCTTCTAAAGCGCCGGTCGCTGCTGCTGGCCCTGCCAGCCGGGCTGATCGGGGCAAAGGAGTTGCGCTGCGATGTGGCCGTGATCGGCGGCGGCGTGGGGGGCTGCGCCGCTGCGTTGGCGGCGGCGCGCAACGGACTGCGGGTGATTCTTACAGAGGAAACCCGCTGGATCGGCGGTCAACTCACCGCGCAAGCCGTGCCGCCGGACGAGCACCGCTGGATTGAGTCCTTCGGCGCGACGCGCGCTTACCGCGAGTATCGCGCCGCTGTTCGCGACTACTATCGCCGTCACTACCCGCTCACCGCGGAAGCGCGCGCGCAGCCGCATCTGAACCCCGGAGGGGGCGGTGTCTCCCGGCTCACCCACGAGCCGCGGGTTTCGCTCGCCGTGCTCGAGGCGATGCTCGCGCCCCATCGCGGTAGCGGGCGGCTGATCGTCCTGACCCGGCACAAGCCCGTGAAGGCCGATGTCTCGGGCGACCGGGTGCGCGCCGTCGCTGTGAAGAGTC